>NZ_JAHKQC010000040.1:0-239383 GCF_018860845.1 Pseudoalteromonas sp. C2R02
TTAAAATAAAAAAACTATATATTTCAGTTCATTATCATAAGAAATAAAAAGGGGTCGGAGTGAATTAAATTTAATTCACTCCGACCCCTTTTTATTTGTGTTTATCGTTTTAGATGTTTTGGTATATCTGTTACTTGTAGGTTTACTGTGATTTCTTCACGGTCATGGTATAAATGTTTTGCCTGCAATTTATATTCAATGCCATATTTTTTAAGTTCAGTTCGAATTAAACTTAAATTTTCATATACGCTATCAAAGCGTTTTTTCATTGGTAATTTTAAGTTAAAGATAAGTTCTGTTACATAACCGTTCACAACCCAATCTAACATCAGCCTAGTAACTTTAGATGGTTTTTCTACCATGTCACATACTAACCAATCTATATTCTTTTTCTCTGGGCGAAACTTAAAGCCATCTTCAGTAAAGTGGCGTACTTGGCCTGTATCCATTAATGACTCAGCCATAGGACCATTATCAATTGCTTGAACAAACATACCTCTACGTACTAATTGATATGTCCAACCACCAGGACAAGCACCTAAATCAACTGCATTCATGCTTGGTTTGATACGCGCTTCTTTTTCATCATCAGGAACAAAAAATATAAATGCTTCATCTAATTTTAAAGTAGAGCGACTTGGCGCTGCACCTGGCATTTTTAACCTAGGAATCCCCATAAAGAATGCAGAGTTATTATTCGTATGAGAATAACCAACATAAGCAACTGAGCTTGATAAAAGCAATACATGCATTATAGGGCGTTTTTTAGCTGAATTGCTTATAGCGCCTTTTTTATCATCTATTAAACGATTCTTTTTGATGAGTTTATGTTTTAAAGGCACAGATAGTTTTTTACAGAATCTCAGTAATTCTTTGCCTTCATTCGTATCTGGGGTTTCAACACGTAATTCACTGCAAAGTTTAATGTCAGCAGCAAACTGCTCTGTGGCTTCAACAAGCGGCGTTACACGATCTTCATCCGGCATGTTTTCAACTAAAGTTGCTGCAAACCACTGTCTCGCAAACACCATTTGTGTAAATGGTACATTTTTAATTATTTTATCAGCATGACCTTCTTCAAAACACTGAAAAATAACAAACCCACTTTGTGGTTTGGTTTTTACAAAACCAGCGACATTTTGCTGTGCTGCTTGATGCGTGATCTCAGCTGCGGCATCACTTTCAAAACCAATACGACAGTAAATAACAATACAATTCATTAAAAATTAAACCCTAAACTTCGAAATAACGATAAATCTGAACAACAAATAAAACCCAACCAATTATAAAACATAATCCACCTAATGGTGTTATTGGGCCAAACCATTTAACGCCAGTTAGCGCTAAAGCATATAAACTACCACTAAAAAGCAATATGCCTGCAACCAAAAAACCTGAACCCCAATTAAGTGGCACTCCTTGTTTGGCAACAATTGCAAATAAAATCAAAGCTAAAGCATGATACATCTGATAAGTCACACCAGTTTGAAAAGTCACAATTGCTTGCTCTGAAATTTTACTTTTTAAACCATGTGCAGCAAACGCACCTAAAATCACACTTAACGTAGCAAAAATACCACCTAACATTAGATATACTTTAATCATGATAATAGCTCTTCAATAAAGCTAACTGCATTATCTGCAGCACTTGCCCAGTTTTGCTCTTGTGTAAAACCCGACTTTTTTCTTGGAACCAAAGAATGATCACCATCTGGAATCCAATTTAGCTGTACATTATCGCATAAATCCATAGCCGACACCTCAGCTTCAGTACCAAAGGTATCTCTTTGTCCTTGAATAACCCTTAATGGGCAATTTAAATTAAGAAAATGGGCCGTTCTTAATTTTTCGGGTTTACCAGGTGGGTGAAAAGGGTAACCAAATGCAATTATACCTTTAACAGCAGATATTGCTTCATGTGATAAATAAGCTTCATCGCTGACTATCATTGATGCCATTCTCCCACCCATAGACTTACCGCCTACAAACAAAGGTAATTCACTTTCTTTAACGGCTTGAGCTAATACTTTATCAAAATAAGCTAATAACTTATCTGCACGCTCTGGCGGCCTTCTTTTACCTTCTGCTTTTATTTTTTGCATATATTCAAAATTAAATAAACCTACGCTTATTTGTTTTTCAGACAGCATTTGTGCCATTTTTTGCATAAATTCAGAATCCATACCTGCACCGGCACCGTGTGCAAATATAAACTGTGCTTTTGCATTATCTGCTTTGTACCATTGAATCATTAAAACTTTCCTAATTTTGTTCTTGTGCTACTAAATCTAACATCCAATCTTTAAAAGACACGATTTTACCGAGCTCTGATTGCGACTCTCTAAAAACCAAATAAAATGCATTTTTACTTTCTAGATAATGACTAAAAGGTATCACTAAACGGCCTGCATCAATATCTGGTTTAGCTAATACACTGTTACCTAAAGCAACACCTTGACCATGAACAGCCGCTTGTAAAACCATAGATGAATGACTAAAGATCGGACCTTGATTCACTTTGATATCTCGTACACCTGCTGTTTTCATCCAGGTTTTCCAATTCCTACGTGTCATATCATGTAAAAGTACATGTTTTTGCAAATCTGCTGGGGTATTCATAGGGATTGAACTATTTAACAGCATAGGGCTACATAATGGCACCATATACTCAGTGTGTAACTTATGAGTCTCTATGCCGCTCCAATTACCCCTGCCATAATAAATAGCAACATCAACATCATCGGTTAACGAGTTTTCATCTTGATCTTGCGCTTTGATCCTTACATCAATATCAGGATGCGCTTCATTAAATAAATTAAGCCTAGGTACTAACCATTGAATAGCAAAACTAGGAGTTAAACTTACAGTTAAAGAACCCTTAGCACCACGCGCTAATAGCTTTTCTGTCGCATCAATTAATTGAGTGAAAATATCACGAATATCTAAAAAGTAACCTTGACCTTCTTCGGTCAATAATAGAGAGCGATTTTTACGTAGAAATAACTTTAAACCTAAGTGTTCTTCTAAGGTTTTTATTTGATGACTAACAGCAGCTTGCGTTACAAATAACTCATCTGCTGCTTTTGTAAAACTGAGGTTTCGTGCCGCAGCTTCAAATGCCTTTAACGCATTTAATGGGGGTAACCTTCTAGACATGACAACCTCATGACAGTGATACTCAAGCGACCTCAAAATACGAGTTTCAGTTGGAATTAAAAACGATTTAGACAAGGCATTGATAGCTGAGAATGGTTACTCCCTTTTCAAAATCAATAACGCAGTATTAATCGTTTTTAAACCAACCTTTTAGGCATTCAACAGGAACTTACTCTCTGCGTTCCAACTTATTAAAAGGGAATAGCCATTTCTGCAAAGCTGCGCCTTGATATTAAGTCCCTGTTAAATGCTGAATTCTGTATTTTGAGGTCACTTGAGTATTCATTAGTTTTTCTAATCTATTCGCATTATAAATGATCGTTTTTAAATTACAAACCAAACGGTTATTATTTCCCCGACCTTAAGGAACACCTTACAACCAAAGGAACTGAAGGTAAGAATTTAAAATTGATTTTAACTTTGAATATATTTATGCCCTCAACCTGCATAACTATTTCTATTCAATACCGAGGTATATTATGAAAAATTTAACAGCTAGCATCGCAATACTCGCAATCACTTTATTTAGTGCAAATGTTTTTGCAGCACAAACGCAAAGTGAAATAAAAGCACAGTTAAAAAATGAAGTAACAACTCAAATTAAAAACGTTATTGCAGTGCAACTAAACGATTCATTTAATGCGCAATCTTTTGCACCTAAATTAACATTGGAAAAGGTTAATACGCAATGGGCATTAGCAAAAAATACAGTAACGCAACCAAATACAGGTATTAAAGCAACAGATCTATCTGAATAAATGAATTATTTGCATTTATCAGCCAACCAAAATGAAAAAAGGAAGCTAAGCTTCCTTTTTAAAATGCGATTCTAATTAGTATCAGTTCACCACAACAAGCTGACCATCTGTTAACCGTTCAGCACCTCTAACAGCTACTTTATCACCTTCAATCAAGTCACCTTGTATTGCAACACGCTCTAAACTGCCTAACCCCACTTTTACTAACAATTTATGTGCTTTGTTCTCATTGTCGACTTTTATCACATAAGTGCCATCTTTTCTTAAAATTAATGCATCTCTATGAACTGTTAATTTTGCCAAGTTATTTTGAGTTGGTACTGTCACAGTGACTAGCTGCCCCGCTGCCCAATAATTATTTATCTCTTGTGGGATCTTAATTCTCACCTCAAATGTTTGTGAGCGAGGATCTGCACTTGGAATTTTTGCTATAATTGGTGCTTCTATTTCTTTACCGTTTGCGAATATTTTTAAAAGATTGCCTTTACTGATATACGCTAAATATTTTATTGGTACAAAAACGCGTACTTCTAAGTTTTCTGTATCAAGTAATTTAAGCAAAGTATCACTTCTGCTCACATCTGTGCCCGCACGTGTAAGCCTTTGCGTAATGACACCTTCAAATGGTGCTATTACTGTTGCACGATTAATTTGATCTTCAATTTGCTGTAATTTTAATTGTGCAATTTCAATATCGGTTTGCGCTAATTCATATTGAGATCGGGTTTGATCTAATTGAAATTGTGATGTCGAATTTGTTTTACGTAGTTTTTGCAGTCTATCCCATTCATTTTTAAGATAAGCCAAATTGATGTTTGCACGCTTAATTTGTGCTTTTTGCTCTGCAAGCTTTAATTTTAATGGCAATAAATCCATTTTGACTAAAGTATCTCCGGTATTTACATGCGTACCAGGCTCAGCAAGCCATTCTAAACGACCATTGATCCCAGCTGTGATCTGAATATGAGAGCGACTATGCAAAGTGCCCATTAAATCTGTCGTTGCTGGTAATGAAATACTTGTTACTGTATCTAATTTTACAGGGCTTGCAGGCTTATCTTGTGCGTTTGTAGAAATAGCTAATAACGCTATACTACTGGCTAGTAACCCTTTAACTAATTTTTTGGTAAACATACTGACTCCTAGCTAGCCTGTTGATGTAACGAATTTAAATCCGCAACTTTATTATCTGATTTATTTACTGAGCTATCTTGATTTGAACTCGATGAGTTTTTCCCTAACTGTAATAAACAAGGGAATAATAATAAGGTGAAAATTGCACTAATACTCATACCGCCAACAATAACGGTAGCTAACCCGCGGTATATTTCACTACCAACACCTGGCATTAACATAAGTGGCAACATGCCAAATAAGCTAGTTAATGTACTCATGTATACTGGTCTTGCACGAATACTCACAGCTTGTGCGACTGCATCTGTACGAGATAAACCTTGCTTTTGCGCTTCCCGTGTTTGATCTACTAATAAAATGGCATTATTAACTACTAGGCCAAGTAAAATAATGAAACCTATCATAGTTAATAAATCTAGTGACTGATAAGTAAATAGATTTAATATATATAGACCAATTACCCCACCAGCAACCGCTAAAGGCATTACCAAAAGTACTAACAAACTATCTTTTGCAGACTTAAATAAAGCTGTCATTAATAAAAACAAAATCAATAAAGCTAAAGCAAAATTCTGCAACATATCATTAATTGCATTAGCCATTTTATTTGCATTGCCACTTAATAGAATTGAAGCATCATTTGGTAAGTTTTCATTCATTTTTGGAATGATTTTTTCGTTGATCATCACTAGTGCTTCTTCTAATGACATATCAGCCGGCGGCGATACTTGTAAACTAATAGTACGTTTACCATCAACCCTCCTAAGCTGTGTTGGACCTGCTGTTCTCGTTAAAGTTGTTAATTCACCAATTGTTTGAACACCCGCTAACGGCGAATAAATAGGGAATGATGCAAGCTCATCGGGAGTCTTCCATTTTTCACCGCGTAAAATCACATTAACCCTATCGTTACCATCAAAGTATTCACTAATAAATAAACCACTGGTATAAGCTCTCACTGCATTTGCTACATCTCTTCTTGTGAGCCCAGCTTGGGTGATCCTTTGATCATTGGGTATTAAATTAAGCTCAGGCTCAGCAAGATTTAAGCTTGGAATAGGAAAAGCGGTTGTGCCAGACATATTTTCATTAATGGCATCTATACCTGTTTGTGCTACTGACATTAAGCTTTCAATATCAGAACCATTAATATCAATATCTATTGTACGGCCATTACCTGAGCCCGAGACATTGATCATAGAGCCTCTAAATAAAAATATTTGTGTATCAGGTAATCCTGCAAGCACTTTATTTCTAATAACATCCATAAGCTCTTCTACCCGCCTTGGATCATCAGAATAGATAAAACCACCGGTTGCGCCAGCACCGTAAGAGAAGAAGTTATAACTTTTAATCTTAGGCTCTTGTTCACCCGATATATAAGGTGCTAAACGTTCTTTTACTAAAGAAGCAGTTTCTTTTTCAATAGATTCCACATTGCCACCCGGTGGCATATTAAAACTCATAAAAAAACCATCTGTAGGTGCCCTTGGCATAAAATCTGTTTTTGGCATTAACATGACACTTGCCACAACAGAACCACCTAATAAGATTGCTATCCAAGAAAAGCGTTTAGCTGTTGTATTGGTAACTTTCATTACAAAGCTTGTCAGTTTTTGCCAATAAGCTTTATAAGGATCTATTTCTTCTTTGCTATTTAGCCAATACTTACTCGCAATAGGTAAAACAGTCACAGCTGATACAAATGATGCTATTACCGCGATAGATAAAGTAAGGGCTAAATCAGAAAATAACTGACCTTCAATACCAGCCATAAACAAGATCGGTAAAAATATCGCTACACTGGTTGCTGTTGAGGCAAATAAAGCGCCTGTCACTTGAAGCGCGCCACGCATTACAGCTTTCGATGTATCTAACCCCTGACTTCTAAGCCTTACGATATTTTCTTGGACAATAATGGCGGCATCAAGTACCAAACCCACAGAGAAAGCTAAGCCAGCTAAAGAAATTACATTTAAGCTACGATCAAAAATACTTAATGCTGCAAACGACACCATAAGCGAAACAGGTATTGTCATAGCAATAATTAAAGTTGTTTTTATACCCCTTAAAAATAACCAAAGAATAATCAATGCCAAAAGCACACCTAGACCTAAATTATTTTGTACTAGTTCTAGGGCGTTTCGAATATGCACAGAGGCATCAAAACTTAGATCTATGGTTAAACCCGCTGCCGCCATAGGGCCAGCATTGAGCTCTTTTATTGCGATATTAATTTCATCCAATAAGGCAACTGTATTTGCATCATTTTGGCGTTTTAAAGTGAAGTAATATGAAGGCTGGCCATTTCTTAAATTAAAAGCAAATTTATCGACTAAGGTATTTTCAACTGTTGCTACATCTTTTAAATAAATAGGACGTTCGCCACTATAACCTATGATCATATCGGTTAAATTACCAATATTGTACTGACCAGAAAAACGAACCGTATATTGACGGCGACCAACATTGGCAATACCACCTGATACGTCACTGGCTCTGGCAATGGTTGAACTAATATCAGTAATGCTTAGCCCTAGGGAGGCTGCTCTTAACGCATCAAAGGTAATTCTAAGCTCTCTTGGTCTATGGCTAGCTAAATTAACTTGGCCCATACCAGGGATACGAGCAAATCGTGGTTTTACTACATCTTCAATCAACTTTTGATATTGACCTAAATCTTGAGCCGGATTTGAAGGTAAAGTTTTTATCATTAATGATGCAGTATTGGGGCCGCCTCGGCCGCCACCAGCTGAAATTACAGGCTCTATCGCATCTAATGGTAATGGAGGAGCTTGGTTTAGATTATTAATCACATCTAACATAGCTTTTTGCATATCGGCACCGACATCAAATGTTAGTGAAATATTGCCAAAACCACGTTGAATATTAGTTGTTACTTTAGTAACACCTTGGGTATTTTTAACGACGTTTTCTATAGGTTCTATTATCACCGATTCCATTTCAGAGGGTGCAGCACTTCGCCAACCAGTTGAAATGGTAATTTGAGGTTGCTCTATATCTGGGGTGAGTTGCAGTGGTAATTTAAAAACACTTATGACGCCAAAAACCATCACTAAAGCGACTATTACGATAATAGCGGCAGGATTTTTTAAGGCCGAACGCGTTAAGTTCATTTTTTTATTCTCAATTTTAGCCAGTTGATTCCCTAATTTTATTATAAGCTTTGTACAGCGTTCCTCTAGTGAACTTTCGTTAAACAGCAATAATTTCACGTTAGAAACGAATTTTGAAACACCTTGTTACAGCTCGAAATCTTGAGCAACAATATTTAATCTGGGCTTCGAATAAGAGAATAAAATTTATTTTCGATGACTAAACAAAAAGGCAAGATAAGTTTGATGGTAAAATAACTTTAACTCTGGGTTTTTAATAACTACTGGACACAGTGCGCGCTTAGGTGGTAAAAACCTGACCTAATATTGAAATATAATAATAATTAAGGTCTGTTATGACAGCTTTTTTAAAAAAATTACAATCAACCAGTCTGGTTAGTCAAATTATAGTCGCTATTATTTTGGGCTGTCTTTTGGCTGTTGCATCACCCGAAACCGCTAAATCATTCTCTATGTTAGGTGGTTTATTTGTTAGCGCATTAAAAGCCGTTGCGCCTATATTAGTATTAGTATTGGTAGCCTCTTCAATCGCGAATCAAAAAGTAGATAGCGACGCTAATTTAAAGCCTATTGTCGGTCTTTATTTAATTGGTACATTAAGCGCTGCATTTGTAGCTGTTGTAATGAGCTTTTTATTTCCAACTCAACTGACGCTTGATTTAGCAGGCGCAACAGCAAACCCACCGCAAGGCTTATCTGAAGTCTTAACAACACTCGCTTTTAAAGTAGTAGATAATCCAATTAATGCCGTAGCTACGGGTAACTTTATTGGTATTTTAGCTTGGGGATTAGGGTTAGGTTTTGCATTAAAACGTGCCAGTGAGTCATCTAAAATAATGGTTCATGACTTAGCTGATGCAGTTTCTAGTATCGTTAAAACAGTTATTAAGTTTGCACCTTTAGGTATATTTGGTTTAGTTGCCAATACAATTGCAACAACTGGTTTTTCTGCATTAGCTGAGTTTAGCCATTTAGTATTTGTATTAGTAAGCTCTATGCTAATTATTGCGCTAATTGTTAATCCTTTAATTGTATATATCGTGACACGTAAAAACCCATACCCATTAGTATTAACTTGTTTAAAAGATTCAGGTATTACTGCTTTCTTTACAAGAAGTTCAGCTGCAAACATTCCTGTAAATATGGCTTTATGTAAAAGACTAGATTTACATGAAGATACTTACTCTTTATCAATTCCACTAGGCGCTACGATTAATATGGCCGGTGCTGCAATTACAATTACTGTACTGACTTTAGCTGCTGCTAATACGTTAAATATTGAAGTTGATATTGCGACTGCTATTTTATTAAGTGTGATTGCATCTGTATCTGCTTGTGGTGCATCAGGTGTTGCAGGCGGTTCTTTATTATTAATACCTCTAGCTTGTAGCTTATTTGGTATAGATACTGATATTGCAATGCAAGTAGTTGCGATTGGCTTTATTATTGGTGTGATCCAAGATTCAGCAGAAACTGCGTTAAATAGCTCTACTGATGTTGTATTCTCTGCAGCGGCTTCTCATCACGCTACAAAAGAATAATAAAATAACGTGTGGTACAAAATAAAAAGAGCAGCTAATTAGCTGCTCTTTTGCTTTAAGGATTCATCTAACTATTTCCTAAAGCTTACGCCATACTGACGCTGTTCCAGGTTCTTCATTTTTAGTCCACCAGCCAGCACTATATTGAGCGCCACTATGCGTTACTTTATCGCCGCTGTTATAAACTAAGTCTGAGCGCCAAGCGCGAACTTGACCATCATCAGGGATCACTTCTTCCCATGGACCACCAAGATCTGGTTGATTACCTTGCGTCCACCATTTTGCTTTATATGTCACACCATTAAATACGACAGTATCACCTGTGTTATATATTTTAGTGCTGCTCCATGTCGTATCACCGCCACCTGCTTTGTTTGTTACTGAAACAGTAAAGCTTTGTGATACAACAGCAGTGCCATCTGAAACATCAACAGATACAGTGTAATTTGTATCTGAAGTTACTTCATCTGCTGTTAAAGTCACACTAGAACCGGTTCCTGATACAACTAAACCAGCAGGTACATTCCACGTGTAAGTTAAAGCATCGTTATCCGCATCAGTTGCTGAAACTGACACATTTACTTGTGTATTTTCTTCCAAAGTAACATTACTAATTGGCGATACAACAGGTGCTGTATTTCCAGTTGTTGGTGCAACGACAGTAACAACAGCTGATTTTGTTACGATAGCAGTGCCATCTGACACACTGATAGATATTGGGTAATCAGTTGTCGAAGTTACATTTGGTGCTGTGATGCTGATTGAAGTTGAATCTGTACCTGTTGCATTTAATGCTGCATCAACAGACCAACTATAAGTTAGTACATCATTATCAGCATCTGTAGCTGTTGCTGAAATTGCTAAGGTGTCACCCGCATTAACACTAAAACTAGCACCTAAAGTAACAACAGGCTTTTTATTGACTGGATCCGTTGGACCACCCGCCAAACCTTCATGCATTGCATTAAGAATATCACCGTTATCAGCATCAATTTCCCATGCAAATAAACCGCCTAAACCACTATTAGTCACATATTGACCTTTAGCGATTACTGAACGTGGGCTATCATAAGTAATTAATTGGCCAGAAGTTCGATTCCAAACATAAGCAGCTTCTGCCACTTCGTCATAACCCACTTCAAAACCATTAACACCTGTACCTGCTGACCCTACTTTATAGTTTGCGATGCCTTTATAATCAATAACACCTGCTTCCCAAACACCTTCAGTTGTAGAACCTTTTAACTTACCATTACCTGGCGCAGTCATAGGATTATCCATATCCGTTGCGTTTGCAGGGAAAACACCTTCCCAACCACGACCATACATAGCAGTACCTACAACGATTTGCTTAGCAGCAACACCTTGAGCAAGTAATAAATCAACGGCATTAGTAATTGTATAAGCAGGTCCTTTACGTGGTTTACCATCAGCATCAACACCTGTGCCATCACACTCACCCGCACTGATATGACTACCACAATTAAGGCCAGTTTGGTGTCCAGTTACATTGTTCCAGCCACCAAAGAAGTCATATGTCATGGCAAAAATGTAATCCATGTACTGCGCAGCAGCTGCATAATCAACATCTTCAATTTTGTCATAGCCAGAACCTATTGCAGAAGTAAGTTCATATTTACGACCTGTCTCAGCTTCTAAGCCATTTAACATAGTGCGAAGCTCTTGCATTAATGCAATATACGCAGGGCCATCATTAATCGGATCGCCTAAGTTAGCAGAAGCACCGTCACCACCAGGGAATTCCCAATCAATATCAACACCATCATAGAACTTCCATGTTCTTAGGAATTTTTCCATCGATGCAACAAATACATCTCGGTTAGCTTTTTCTGTAAATCCATAGAATGGGTCTGATAACGTCCAACCACCCACTGAAGGTAAAATTTTCAAATCCGGATTTCGTTGTTTTAATGCCATTAACTGCGCATAAGTACCGCGAATTGGATCTTTTGCATCAATACCTGGTAGCGCTTTTTGAACAGCTGCCCATGGGTCGTGGATCACGACTTCATAATCAGCAGATCCACCACATGCTTTTTGCAACGCACGCCAGCTATTTCCATTTTCGATTTCTTTTAATGATTCGTTTGGACCACAAATTGGAATAAATCCATATAATAAGTGAGTTAAGTTATCTACAGGGATCTGAGTAACATCGTATTTACGACCATAGATACCCCATTCAACAAAGTAAGCACCCACTACATTATCTATTTGTTTAGGGTATTGCTTATTATTAGGATCAATATTCATATCTAATGGTGCTAAATGACCACCATCAGTATCTGCAATCACAATTGGCTTAATTGCACTTGTTGCACACCCCGTTGAGTCACATAATTGAATAGTTAAGTCATGACGACCTGATTTATCGTATGGGAAAGTGATCACACCACTTTTAGTACCAGCTGCTAATGCACCTTCATTTACAACAACACCATCAAATAATACTTTATAGCTATCGCCACCAGTACCACTCCAAGAGTTCCATTTGATGCTAATGTCTACGACATCTTTTGCTTTCACTAAATCTTTATAAGAGCCATTTGACTCTAGATTTACTTCAACAAAAGAATAATCTTGTGGTGTCCAATCTATGCTTGGTGCAGCTGGAGCAGCTGTAACTTGCCAAGATGACAGTATTGCCGATACAGCACAGGCAGTGAGTAATTTTTTATACATAATTTCCTCTTCTTTTTATTTAATTAAATCGATAGTTATTGCTTTTGCCAAACAGCATTGACGCCAGGCTCTTCACCCTTAGTCCACCACTTAGCTTTATATTGAATTGTGTTATGAGATACGATAGTGCCACCAGCGTAGTCATTTTGTGCATTCCATATTGCAACACCACCGTCACTCGGTGTCGCTAACTTCCAAGCATTGCTATTATTTGGCTTTTGGTTTTTATTCCACCATTTAGCTTCATAAACTTTGCCTTCAAACACTACTTTATCGCCAGCAGAATACGCTTTAGTGCTAGTCCACGGGGGTTCAGTTGGATCGATTACTAGATTATTTACACTTACGACAAAAGATTTTGTTGTTGTAAGCTTGCCATCTGAAACAGATACACTTATTGGGTAGTCAGTATTAAGTTCAACGGAAGGTGCTGTAATTACAATGTTTGCATCACTGCCTGTATAACTGATTTCACTTGGAACAGACCAAGTAAACTCAAGCGCAGTTTGTTCATCATCAAATGCATGCACATGAATTTGAACACTTGCTAATTCATCAATATTTATATCCGCAATATCATGAACGATCGGCGCTGTATTTACGGGTGCAGCTTTAATAGAAACAGCAAAGGTATGATCTTTATTTGTTACAAATACACTATTGCTTAAGATATTTTGCTCATCAAAAACAATATCACCAGTAGGATTTTTAATGCCGATAGCAACTAAATTGCTGTAATCAAGATTAAGCGATTGTGCAAAGTTGGTTTGCCAATTTGATACATTATTTTGAGTAATCGCTAATTGTTGATTAACAAGCTCTTGACCACTGGCATTAAAGACTCTAAATGTAACTGTTTCGCCAACTTTAGCTGTTTGACCCTGCTTTACATAAAAGCCGGCGTCAAACCAAGTATCAGGCTGAACATCATCACGCTTTATTGTAATGTCACTACAGTTATAAAAGCCTTCTCCTACCACATCTTCACGTTGCCAGCGAGTATAAAGGATTGCTTCACCAACACGATCTACAGGTAGATTTACATTCATTTCATAAAAACGCTTACCATCACTGTCTTTAATAAAATCAACATTACCTATTGATTGCACTAAAGTAAGATCAGACCAATTGAGTGCTTGTGTCGCATCATAGGTTTCATTACTTAAGTAAAACTGCCAAAAGCTGGGGTTATGGGGTGTTGTCGCTCTAAAACGTACTTTAATATCACCATTAGCATTTGGAATCACATCCGTTCTTTGCCAATGCGCTGATGTTAAGTTCATGCCTTTTTTATTCACGTCACCTGCAGCACATAAAGTACCATCAGGAATATTAGCTTCAACTGCTGCTTGGTTATTATAATCTCGCGTATTAACGGCAAATTCATGCTCTTGAATAAATTGAACATGGCCTGAATCTAAATATGCTGCACGACATGCTGCATTAGGAATATTTGAACCATCTTCTGGCCACCAATACCCTTGCTGCTCTTCACAAATGGCTTGCCTTGCTTTTGGGCTATCCATATAGCCATGGGCATTTACTTCTATTGAACTACCAAGTAAAGCAGTACTTAATGCAAGG
The DNA here is from genome assembly GCF_018860845.1 of Pseudoalteromonas sp. C2R02. Taxonomy (NCBI): domain Bacteria; kingdom Pseudomonadati; phylum Pseudomonadota; class Gammaproteobacteria; order Alteromonadales; family Pseudoalteromonadaceae; genus Pseudoalteromonas; species Pseudoalteromonas sp. C2R02. The sequence goes on from NZ_JAHKQC010000040.1 coordinate 14,014, forward strand.
CTAAGCACTGATAATTTACTCTTTTGGTGATTTTTAAACATAGTTATCTCCTAAGCAAAGAGATCACTCTCTTTGCTCATATTGATATTTACTTAAAAGAAGTAGTTAGATTAAAGTGCGCAGACTTTTTCCCAGTCAGCACTACCTGGCTCTGAACTTGTCCACCATTTAGCTTTGTAAACAGCACTACTGTGAACCATCATATCGCCTTGATTAGCATGACTTGGATTACCAGCCCAATCTTTTTGTGGGAAATCTGGATAGATAGGTAAAGTTGCTACATCAACACCTTCACACCCAGTACCTGTGCCGCCACCATCGCCACCACCTGTACCACCGGTAGTTGCTTCAGGTAAATTAGGGTATTCAGATTTAAAAGCGAATGACTTGCCATCTTTTTCAATTACGAAGTTAACTGGTCCGCTAATTGGCATGTAGTACATAACCTGAGCATTAACAGTTTCACCTACAGCAAATGATTCAGCCGCACCACCCCATTCATTTGTTAATGTAATTGAAAATCTATGGAATTCATTTTCAAAGCCACCAATATTATTTCCTGCTGCATTTGAAGCATTAGCATCAATCGCCATTTTGAGTTTTTTAGTGGCACTCCAGTTAGATTTGAAAATTGCCGAAGTGGACACTGGCACATCAAACGATATTTTTGCACCACTAAAGTCAATTGCTGAGTTATTAATAAATGCAAATGTTGGGCTGATAGGATAGTTTTTATCACCTTCAGGGAAATCTTTAGCAACGAAGCTCACATCAACCATTTCAGCAGGCTTAACAAAAGTACTATTACCTTTATCTATGCCATAAGGCACACCACTTTGATTAAACTTATCATAGGCAAGCGTTGTCATAGTTGAACCCATGAAGTACTCACCTTTAGCTGCATCAAAATCAAAATCACCAGCTAGCTCCCAGAACATCACGCCACCTAAGCCATTATTAATGACATAGTCAACCTTAGTCGCCATAGACTCTTCATCTTCAGTAGAGATAAATACTTTTTTAGTGTCATTCCATAACCAAGGTGCTACAGCAACACTGTCGTAATGACGTGTATATGTGCCTGTGAACTTATCTTCAGGATCTGTTACTGGATCTAAACCATATGCTGTTAAATAGCTGCCAACAATTCCTTTTTCTAAGTTTTTAGTATGCCAAAGCGGATTGCTACCAGCAGGTACTTCACGATCATTCTCAGTATCATGCCAAAGGTTATCTATACCAACGGCACCATTACCACAGAAGTTTTTATCTCCTTTACCTGTACCTTTAGGACAACTAGCTTGATCAGGCAGTTTTGCTTGACCCCACAGACCATTAGTTCCACCCGTTACATCTTTAAAACCACGCGTATAATAAGGTAAACCAATATTGATTCGACCTGCTGATAATCCACCTCTAAAGTACTTAACTGCCCAATCTGTATTTAAATAACCTATGCCTTCAAACTCTTTTGTGCCATATACATCCCACACTTTAAGCTCAGAATCTAAACCTGTATCATAGAGCGAAGCGTTATGACCAACATGAGAGTTCCAAGCGCCATGCAAGTCATAAGACATGATATTGACATAATCTAAATATTGCGTAGCTTGAAATGTTTCCATACCACGTAATAAGTAACCAGAAGATGGCGAAGCAATTGTTAGCATGTAATGTTTGCCCGCAGCTTCACCGGCTTTATCAAGTGACTCACGTAATGATTTCATTAATACTTGATAAGAAGCATTTAAACCTGCACGACGTGCATTAGATATTTCAAAATCATCCGGATGACCTGCATCAGCCATAGATGAAGGGTACTCATAATCTATATCAACACCATCAAAGCCATACTTTTCAATAAACTCAACAGCACTTGCACTAAATGCTGCAATACCAGCATGATTTACGCTGCCATCAGCATTGGTCGTTAATGTATAAAAACCACCATCAGCAATTCGTCCATTGTCACCAAAATGGCCACCTGTTTCAGCCCACCCACCTACAGACACAAGAGTTTTAACATCAGGGTATAATTTTTTATATTTATTTAATAAGTTGAAGTGACCTTTATAAGGTAAACTAGGATCCAGCTCTGCACCTGCAACACCAGGCCATTCCATATTTGTTGCTGGATTGTTAGGTGAATTAGGATCGCCAATTGACACTTTTTGATTGCTATCAACATGTGCAAAAGCATAGTTAATATGGGTAATTTTATCCCAAGGAATATCATTTACTAAATAACTAGGTTGGTTGTTTGCGCCATTTCGCCAACTAGTGAAATAACCGATTACACGTCTTGGGTGATCTGCCCCCATTAACTCACGACCATCAGCATCATAAATAGTACAATATGGCGTATTTACACCAGGTGTTTGATATAAACCTTCAGGGCGACATGCGTCTGCACCATTATCAACTTGACCATCCACTACAGAAACATTAATTACATTACTTAAATCTGTCGCACCTTTATCATCAGTTGCTTTAACCGAAAATTGTACAGCACCTAAAGCTGAAGCCGTCCATAAATAACTACCACTTGCTGAAGAAATTGTACTAACTACACTATTGCCTTCTAATAATTCTAAAGAAGCAATTTGGCCATCACTATCTGTTGCTGAAAATTCAAAGTTAATTGTATCGCCAATTAATACTTTACTTGGGATCGTTGCCATTAAGGTTGCAACTGGCGCTTTATTAACTGGTGGCTGATCTTTTGCAGTAACAGAAATTAAAACTGAATTACTTTGAGTTTGTTCACCTTTATCATCATAAGCAATTGCAGTGAGTGAATATTCGCCTTTAACTGCAGTCCAATTATAGGTGTATGGGTTATTCGCTAAGCTAGCTAATTTAACACCATCAATAAATACTTCTACTTGAGCAACGGTACCGTCTTCGTCAGATGCCGAAAGATCAAAGACAACGCTGTCATTTTCAACAAAAGAACTTCCACTTATAGGGCTATTCCAAGAAACAATAGGAGGTACATTAACAATGACACCGCTGTCACAATCGCCCGTTTTTTTCCATTCTTGCCAAGGTCCAGATTTTTCTAAAGGATTAGACTTATTCCACCACTGAGATTCAAAAGCTTGATTCTCAAGTTGAACTAACTGTCCTTCTGTATACGCAGTATTCGGTTGCCAAGTTTCTAAACTCGTACAGTCAACTGTTGCAGCTTGAGCTTGAACACTGACTATCGCCAGTGATACAGCACTAAGCGCTAATATATTTTTTATATTTTTAACAGGTTTCATTGTCACCTCCGTTATTATTTTAATTAACTTATTTTCATTACAAACACATGACAACATAAAGGTAACATAGTTTTTACATTCGTCAAGAATAAAGGTACTAAAATAAAAATCAATAACACCCAGCACAACTCATTAAAAAACAACAATCTACAACAAAACAAAAATAAGTAACGTGTAAATAAATATGATAATCGATGTTTAATAGGCATGCTATAACGGATAAATATTACTACAACCAAATCACTAGTTAACAATTATTTAACCATATAATACATAAACTTACGGAACAGAATAAAGTGGAAATAACTTCCCTCAATAGATATAACAAAATGAAATAAGACAAAAAAACATGTTATATAGAACTTAAAATAAAAATATTTAAATCCTAATTGATAATGATTTAATTAAGCTGTTACTTATCTGCTACTAGCATGATAAAATGATCTATTAGATTAAATGTTAAACCTTTTTTAAATAGTGAGTATATATTTTGCAAACAACTGAATTATTAGATTTTGCCTTTGATAAAATTGATGATATGAAAGCCAGAGATATTGTTAAACTTGATGTTATCGGTAAATCAAGCATTACTGATTACATGATTGTTTGTTCTGGTAACTCTAAACGTCATGTTTTATCAATTGCTGATAACGTGAATAAAGAAGCTAAAAAAGCAGGTATTGACCCTTTAGGTTTTGAAGGCCGAGATAGCGGCGAGTGGGTGATTGTTGATTTAGGCGAAGTTATTGTTCATGTAATGCAAGAGCAAAGCAGAGACTTTTATCAACTAGAAAAACTTTGGGGCTAGTATGAAAATACAGCTCGTTGCAGTCGGTACTAAAATGCCAAGCTGGGTTGAAACCGGCTTCAAAGAGTATCAGCGTCGTTTTCCTAAGGATATGGCGCTAGAGTTAATAGAGATCCCTGCAGGTAAACGTGGAAAAAACGCAGATATTAAGCGTATTTTGCATATAGAGGGTGAAAAAACCCTTGCAGCTGTACCTAAAGGTAATCGCATTGTTACGCTAGAAGTAACAGGTCAACCTTGGGATACGCATAAACTCGCAAAAAATATGACAAAATGGCAACTAGATGGCCGAGATGTCAGTTTATTAGTTGGTGGACCAGAGGGGTTAGCACCGCAGTGTATTGCAGCTTCAGAGCAAAAGTGGTCATTGTCAAATCTCACTTTACCTCATCCATTAGTGCGAATTATTTTAGCTGAAAGCCTGTATCGAGGTTGGAGCTTAAATACAAATCACCCTTATCACAGAGAGTAGCACTTTTAGATGTTTAAAGGCCCAACTACCATTCGAGATCACTCCTTTGAAGCAAATTTATTTGCACGTAGGGCCTTTATCGCTTTTGTTTTTGTACTTGTTCTAGTCGCGATTCTTTTTATCAATGTTTATCAATTACAAGTCACCTCACACGATACGTATCAAACACGCTCTAACGATAACCGTATAAAAATTGTTCCTGTCGCACCAAATCGTGGCATTATTTATGACCGTAATGGCGTAATTTTAGCTGAAAACAAACCTGTTTACAGTCTTGAAGGTATTTCAGAAAATATCAAAGATTTAGATAAGTCATTAGAAGAATTAGCTAAATTACTCGCGATTAGTGAACAACAACAAACCAACTTTTTAAATGATCTAAAACATAACCGCCGTTTTAAAAGCCAAATTCTAAAATCTAGATTAAGCGAAAAAGAAGTAGCGCTATTTTCTGTTAATCAGCATAAGTTTCCAGGTTTTAGTATTGAAGCCCGCTTAGCGCGCCACTACCCTTATGGTGATACTTTAACCCATGCTTTAGGGTACGTTGCAAAAATAGGCAAAAAAGAATTACTCAAATTAGATTCCGAAAATAAAACCAAAAACTACCGTGCAACCAGAGATATTGGCAAACTTGGAATAGAAAAATTCTACGAAGATACATTACACGGCACTGTGGGTTCACAAAAAATAGAAATCAATAATCGTGGTCGTGTATTACGCACTTTAAGCTTTACACCACCAATACCAGGTGATGATCTTGTTTTAACCATGGATATAGGGTTACAACAAGCCGCCCAGGAAGCATTAAAAGGCATGCGTGGAGCGATTACAATTTTAGATGCTAAAGATGGTGGTGTATTAGCTATGTATTCAAACCCTAGCTACGATCCAAATTTATTTGTCCATGGCATTAGCAGCAAAAATTACAAAGCACTACTCAATCCAGATAGACCACTTATTAACCGTGCAACACAGGGGCGATACGCTCCAGCTTCTACAGTTAAGCCATTATTTGCAATATTAGGTTTAAATGAAGGTATTATCACCGAAACGACAAAAATTCATGACCCAGGATTTTTTCAAATACCTAATGTTAAACATAAATGGCGAGATTGGAAATCTTGGGGGCATGGCACAAAAGAAGATGGTTATAAGGTAGGTATTTATAAAGCGATAGAAGAATCTTGTGATACTTTTTTTTATGATATTGCCTACCGATTAGGTATTACTAAAATAAGTGATTTTATGGCTAAGTTTGGCTTCGGTGAAAAATCAGGCATTGATATTTATGAAGAAACCAGTGCTATTTTACCTACAGTTGAGTGGAAAAAAGAGCGATATAAAGAAGGTTGGTATGTAGGCGATACAATTTCTGTAGGTATCGGTCAAGGATATTGGTCAGCAACACAAATTCAAATTGTCAATTCAATTAATATATTAGCAAATAAAGGCATTCATAACCCACCACATTTAGTGTCTGTCACTAAACAAGGTAGCACAGTAAATTTAATTAATAATGATGAAAAAGAACCTATTGTATTAAAAGATCCGCATTATTGGGATGTTGCATTAATCGCAATGCACAATACGGTTAAAAAGACGACTGGTACAGCGCACAAAGCATTTAAAGGGGTTGATTACGACCCAGCAGGCAAGACTGGTACAGCCCAAGTTGTAAAAATCGCCCAAGGCGAAAAGTATGATGAAAAAAAACTAAAAGAAAAACATAGAGACAATGCCATGTATGTTGGTTTTGCACCTTTTGATGACCCTGAAATAGTTATCGCGATCACTGTAGAGAATACTGGTGGCGGTAGTAGTGTTGGTGCACCTATGGCAAGAAAAGTAATGGATTATTACTTTGCAAATAAAGCAAAAGATTTAGCAGGCAACCCATGAACCCACTAAAACATCGCGCCACTCTTTGGGATAAATTGCATATTGATTTACCTTTGCTACTTGCTTTGCTTGTTTTGTTAGGAGCCAGTTTATTAATTGTATTTAGTGCCGGCGGTCAAGAAATGCCAATTGTATATCGCCAATTAAAACGAATGGGCGTTGCGCTGATTATCATGTTGGTTTTAGCACAAATTCCTCCCTCTACATTGCAAAGGTTTGTAATCCCATTTTATTGTATTGGTCTTGTTTTACTTGTTGCTGTATTAGTCGCAGGGATTACAATTAATGGCTCACAACGTTGGTTAAGTATTGGTATTACGCGTATTCAACCTTCAGAAATAATGAAATTAATGGTACCTATGATGGTTGCTTGGTATATAGGTAAGTATCACTTACCACCAAAAATGAAGCATTTATTTGTTGGTTTTATTTTAGTGATGCTACCAACTATTTTAATTCAGCGCCAACCAGATCTAGGTACTTCTCTTTTGGTGGCTAGTTCAGGCATATTTGTATTGTTTTTAGCCGGAGTTAGTTGGCGCCTAATAGGTGGTTTGGCTGCAGTAGGTGCTATTAGTGCCTGGCCGTTGTGGACTTATGGTATGCACGCTTATCAAAAACAAAGAGTGCTCACTTTATTTAACCCTGAAAGTGACCCTTTAGGTGCTGGTTATCATATTATTCAATCAAAAATAGCGATTGGCTCTGGTGGATTGGAAGGAAAAGGCTGGTTGCATGGTACGCAATCTCAATTAGAGTTTTTACCAGAACGACATACTGATTTTATATTTTCAGTGCTCAGTGAAGAGTTTGGCTTAGTAGGAGTTACATTACTGCTTGCAGCGTATTTATTTATCATAGCACGTGGTTTATTTATAGCTGTTAATGCACAAGACGCATTTGGTAAACTTTTAGCAGGCAGTTTAACACTCACTTTTTTTGTTTATTTATTTGTAAATATAGGCATGGTTTCAGGATTATTACCGGTAGTGGGCGTACCTTTACCATTAATTAGTTATGGCGGCACTTCAATGGTTACATTACTAGCAGGGTTTGGCATGATAATGTCAATCGCAACCCATAAACGTATATTGGTGCATACATGAACCTGATTAACAAAAGTATTTCACTACTTTTAATTCTGATGATTTTAGGCTGTAGTTCTAGTCGTTATGAAATGCGCCATGATTCTGCCCCGCTTAGAAAACCGACTTTGCTAGAACAATTAGATGCACAAGTTGTACAAGTAGATAAAAGCTCGGCTGCAAAACGCCCTTATAGTATCAGGGGAAAGCGTTATTATCCTATGCTGTCAGAAAAAGGCTATAAAGCATCTGGTGTTGCATCTTGGTATGGTCGTAAATTTCATGGGCACCTAACTTCTAATGGTGAAGTTTATGATATGTTTGATATGACAGCCGCACATAAAACATTACCTTTACCTAGCTTTGTTGAAGTAACCAATATAAAAAATGGTAAAACAGCAATAGTTAAAGTTAATGATCGTGGCCCATTTCACGATAATAGATTAATTGATTTATCTTATTCTGCCGCATACAAACTTGGTATTTATCAATCAGGTACTGGAAATGTAAAAATAAAGGCATTGTTACCTGACGACGCCAAAATACCTAAAACTTATATTCAGGTATTAGCAGCATCAAATCTCGTTAATGTTCAATCACTTGCGGTAACTCTTTCCAATAATTACAAATTAAATCATAAAATAAGCCAAGTAAATGGAATTTATCGACTTCATTTAGGTCCTATAAAAGATCAATCAAAAGCCCAAGAAGTATTAAATAGTTTAAAACAAAATTCACATAAACAAGCGTTCTTACTTTACTCTCAAGACAAGCTTTAGGATAATGCTCTTTCAGCGCGTCACTTTAACTCATTAAAAAGTAACTAATTAGCAATATGAAACAAATAAAAATGACATTATTAAAAAAACTCAGCAAAATTGTTTGCTCTGCGGCAGTTATTGCCACAGTAGGGACATCATTTAGCGCGACAGCTCAAATCATCCCTTCTGTACCTCAAATAAATGCAAAAGGTTATTATTTAGTAGACTTCACCACAGGTAAAGTAATTGCGCAAGGCGACGGCGATACCAAACTAGCACCTGCAAGCCTGACAAAAATGATGACTAGCTATGTAATCGGCTCAGAAGTTAAAAACGGCAATATCGCTTTAACTGACATGGTTACCGTAAGTGAAAATGCGTGGGCTAAAAATTTCCCTGACTCTTCAAAAATGTTTATTGAAGTAGGCAAAGAAATTTCAGTAGAAGATTTAAACCGCGGTATTATTATTCAATCAGGTAATGATGCCTGTGTCGCTATGGCAGAACATATCGCAGGTAGCGAAAGTGCGTTTGCGGATTTAATGAATGCACATGCTAAACAACTTGGTATGACTAACTCTCATTTCATCAATAGCCATGGCTTAGATACTAATGAGCATTACACTACGCCAAAAGATATGGCTACTTTAGGTGCTGCATTAATACGTGATGTTCCAGAAGAATATGCTTTATATGCAGAGAAATCATTTACTTTTAATGGTATAAAGCAATTTAACCGTAACTCACTTCTTTGGGATAATAGCCTAAATGTTGATGGTATAAAAACAGGCCATACAAGTGAAGCAGGTTATAGCTTAGTAACTTCAGCAACTAAAGGCGACATGCGTTTAATTACAGTTGTTATGGGTACTAAAAGCGAGCGAGCACGTAAAGTCGAAAGTAAAAAACTACTAAACTATGGCTTTAGATTTTTTGAAACAATTACACCTTATAAAGCAGGCGATAGCTTTGCTAAACAACGCATTTGGATGGGCGATAAAGAAGAAGTTTCTTTAGGTATTTTGCAAGATACACCTATCACGATCCCACGTGGTCAGCGCAAAAACTTAAAAGCAAACTTTAAGTTAGATACTGAATTAAAAGCACCGATAGCTAAGGGTACTCCTGTAGGCACTTTATTCTTACAGCTTGAAGGTGAAGATATTGCTCAGTATCCACTTGTTACTTTAGAAGAAATTGAAGAAGGTAGTTTCTTTAGTAAAGTATATGACTACTTACGTTTACAACTTACAAACTAAGCTGTACAAGTAAAAAGATATTGAAAAGCCTCATTAATTAATGAGGCTTTTTTTATTATAGACACCCCGCACCTATAATATAAAACCCTAACAGCTTTATTAATCTTTAAATTTAGAATATTAATAAGCGTTTTTAGCTGATTAATGTTAAAATGCCGACCTTTTTAACATTCAGTTCCTTTTATTATCTGCTCATCAAAGGCTTAAGGCTGTTGAACACATAACAAATCATTTGAACTGTAATGCGCTTGAACAAAGAATATTAAGGTGAATTATTGTGGTTAAACCAGTTAAAGATACTAAATTTGATGAACTTTTAGAATTTCCATGTCAACTTACTTTTCGTATCATGGGTTTGGCAAACACAAACTTAACAGATCAAATCATTGCTGTATTGCAAGAGTATGCACCAGGTGATTTTGCACCTACAAGCAAACCTAGCAGTAAAGGCACTTACGAATCAGTTAGCATTGCAACAACCGTGACAAGTAAAGAGCATATCGAACAGCTTTATACTGTGATTGGCAATATAGAAGACGTGCGTTACGTACTATAAGCGCTATTTTCCTATTTAGGAGTCATTAAGTTGAGTCAAAACAGCGTTATTATCCGTCAGTTGAATCGTCGTGGCTACGAAAGCGTCTTACATGCAATGCAAGACTTTACAGATACCAGAAATGACGATACGCCTGATGAAATATGGTTAGTAGAGCATGATCCCGTTTTCACACAAGGTCAAGCAGGTAAAGAAGAACACTTGCTTATGCCTGGTGATATCCCTGTGGTAAAAGTAGACAGGGGCGGTCAAGTTACTTACCACGGCCCAGGACAACAAGTTTTATATGTCATGTTTAACCTTCGACGCTTAAAAATAGGTGTACGTGAACTAGTAACTTGGCTTGAAGAAGCAATAGTCGAAACATTAGTTCAATATGGTATTAAAGCTTACGCTAAGCCAGATGCACCAGGTGTATATGTTGATGATAGTAAAATTGCGTCTTTAGGATTAAGAGTCCGTAAAGGTTGTTCCTTCCATGGTCTTGCTTTAAATATCGATATGGATTTAACACCATTTTTGCGTATAAACCCATGTGGTTACGCTGGTATGACTATGATACAAAGTAAAGATTTATCAGGTCCTCAAAACCTTGAAGAAGCCGCAAACGGTTTAGTTAAATCTCTACTTAATAAATTGCAGCAAAACAATGCTGACCTTACAAGCATTCAAATACAGGGGTTTGAGAACGAATGACTCTTTTAGACAAAGCACAAGATAAACCAGTAAAAGTACAACCAGGTGTTAAACTGCGTGATGCTGAAAAAATGCAACATATCCCAATTCAGGTTATAGCAACAGAAAAAAGTGAAATGCTGCGTAAACCTGAATGGCTAAAAATACGATTACCTAAATCAAGTGAACGTATTGATGGTATCAAAAAAGCAATGCGTAGCCGTGGATTAAGTTCAGTATGTGAAGAAGCGTCATGCCCTAATTTATCTGAATGTTTTAATCATGGTACTGCAACCTTTATGATTTTAGGTGCGATATGTACACGTCGCTGTCCATTTTGTGATGTAGGCCATGGTCGACCTTTAAAGCCTGATGCTGAAGAGCCAGAAAAGCTCGCTTTAACGATTCGTGATATGAAATTGAAATACGTTGTTATCACATCTGTAGATAGAGATGATTTACGTGATGGTGGTGCACAGCATTTTGCAGATTGTATTACGCAAATCCGAAAGCATTGTCCTGGTATTACAATCGAGATCCTAGTACCTGACTTTAAAGGTCGTATGGATCGTGCACTAGAGATATTAATTCAAACACCACCAGATGTATTTAACCATAACCTAGAAACAGCACCACGCTTATATAAACTAGCACGTCCAGGTGCTGGCTATAAATGGTCACTAGAACTATTACGTCGCTTTAAAGAAGCACACCCTGATGTTAAAACTAAATCCGGATTAATGGTTGGCTTAGGTGAAGAAATATCTGAAATTGAAGAAGTATTAAGAGACTTACGTGAACATAATGTTGATATGTTAACGGTAGGTCAGTACTTACAACCTTCAAAACATCATTTACCAGTTAAGCGTTACGTACCGCCAGCTGAATTTGATGCATTAAAAGCATATGCTGATGAGATTGGTTTTAGCCATGCTGCAAGTGGTCCATTTGTTCGTTCTAGTTACCATGCTGATCAACAAGCTGCCGGTAACGAAGTAAAATAGCTTCCTCAAGTAATTAATTTTACTTTGAAAGGCTTGATAATTTATCAAGCCTTTTTCTTATCTGCTCATTTTAAGTCAAATAAATGCTAAAATTCCTATATAACTTTAAAATTGAATAATGAAATGCTAATTTCCACTAAGATGTTTTCAATACTATTTTACTTTACTCTCACAACCTCCCCTTCATTGGCAGTTGATGCATTGCCCAATGCAGAAGTGAGTGCGATTAATAATCCTAGTATGGCGATAAGCGCTTATCAACAATATAAAGAGACTTTGAATACACTTCCCCATTCAATTCAATTAAGGTGGCATACCGTTGCAATAAGAGCCGCATTAAATAATTCTCAATTTTTATTTGCAGAAGAAGTATTTAGGGAAATGAATATAAGCTATGATAAAGCTGGTAATAATCAAAAGGGATATTACTTTAATTTATCTGGGATCTGGTTTCGCAAAAATGGCTTTTTTAAACAAGCGGAGCAAGCATATAAATGTGCTTTTAAAACAACAAAAAATACTTCTGAACAATTAAAATATCTTAATAATGCAGCAATTGTTACCCGATATACTAATAACACTGAGCAAGCAGAAAAGTATATTCAGAAAGCTTTATCAATTTTGGAAATTGCACCGCATAAAACTATCGAAGCAAGTATATATAATACTTTAGGCATGCTTGCGCTAAGTCAAAAAGACTATCTATTGGCTAAACAGAGCTTTACACGTTCTTTATTTTTAAAAGAAGGTAAATCAAGAGATTCTGCACAACTTATTTCAGCTCTTAACCTCTTAAATACATTACTTTATTTAGAAGATACCTCACTATCAATTAGAGTATTACCTACAATAGAAAGACTGTTAAAACGCAGTAATAATATAGATCATCATACTTATTACCATTGGCTGCAATTTAGCCTTGCAAAACTGCAAAATAAACAAAGTGATATCACATCCGAAATACTGGTAAAAGAGTTCAAATTATTAAGTGGTAGTAGTTATAAAGCATTGATAAAACAAAGAGCTATTCATTTAAACATCCAATTGCCACTGGCTAAAAAAACCACAAAAAAAATGCAGTATAGTGGCCCTATACTGCATTATTTAAAAGCGTGTAAAACAAAGGTATAGAAGAAATTAATCTTCTTCTATATTATCTAAGCCTTTCGTGCCTTTTTTTGCGTCTAGCTTATGATGTATGGCAGCCTTAATAAGCATATAGCCCGTTATAGGTGCCGTGATCAATAAGAAGATAGAGATTAATATTTCTTTCAAGCTTATGGTATCTGTTGTCACACTAAAATAGACCATAGCGGCAATTAAGATACCTGCCATACCTAAAGTTGTCGCCTTCGTTGGGCCATGTAAACGCATGAAAAAATCAGACATCTTATTTAGGCCGATAGAGCCAATTAAAATAAAAGCACCACCTAGCAGTAATAAAATCGATACTATCCATTCAAAAATCATAGTCACCCTTATTCAATAATATCGCCACGAAGCAAGTATTTACATACCGCTACCGTGCTAACAAAACCTAACATTGCAATTAATAGTGCAGCTTCAAAGTAAAGCGCTGTATCCATTTGCAAGCCGTATAAAATTATCAGAGCTATGGTATTTATATACATAGTATCTAAGGCTAAAATGCGATCAGGTACTGAAGGACCGACAATTAATCGCCAAAGATTTAATAATAAAGCGATGCCAATCATAGAAAATACAATCAAAATTACAGTGTCTAACATTGAAAAATCTCCTTTAGCGGCGCTTCATATCTTTGTTTAATCATTTTAATTAATGCTTCCTCATCTTCCAAATCCAAAACATGGATCAGTAAATATTTTTGAGGCTCAGGCGCTTCATCATCAATATTTTCAGGTATTGGATATATCTCTGCGCTGACAGTTCCTGGTGTTAGCGATACTGTGCTTGCCAATATGGTAATTGGCATTTCATGAGATAAATCCAAAGGTACCTTTACAAATGCTGGACGTAACTTTTTAGTTGATCCTAATATCAAAATTGCCACTTGCACATTAGCAGTCACAATATCGTAAAGTACTAATAAAAAGTGCCTAAGCGCAAGCCCAGGCTTTAAGATCAAAGGTTGCGGCTCTCTAAATCTAAAAGTTAACAACGGAATTAAAACAGCTAAAATCGTTGCTAAAATTAAATGCCCAACTGAAACACTATTATTTAATAATAACCATACAATAAATAATAACAGGCTGCGAAATGGCGTTGGTAGCCAAGATACCTTCGCTTCTAATCTCATTATTTAGCTCCATGGTTTGATATGGCTAAAACGGTATTAACATGATTAGTCACATCATGTAATTGTTTAGCAGCAGCTAATGTAAAGTCACTAATAGGTCCTGAAAAAATAACCATTAAAGGTGAACATAATAATAAAGCAATGATCACATTTGTTTTTAATGGTGCTGCGATTTCTTTGGTCGCTTCATTATTTGAATGTCGCCAAAATAAATAACTACCCGCACGCGATAAAGCAATTAATACAACAAAACTCGCAGTCAAATATACAGGCCAAAATATATAGGTACCGTTAATTTCTGAAGAGGCTTTTAATAACCAAATCTTACCAATAAAACCCGACATAGGCGGCATCCCCATTACAGCCAAAGCTGCAATTAAAAAACCACCGCCTAAAATATAAGGTTGAGCGACCGGTCGTCCTTCAACGAGTCTATCGGATACTTTACCTCTTTGGACTGAAATTAAATCAGCCAATAAAAAGAGTGCTGCTATCATTAAGGTTGAATGAATAACGTAATACAGTGCTGCGGCAGTCGCCATAACAGAATGCATACTAATTGCTGCAACCAAAGTACCCACAGAAATAATAACAAGGTTCGCTGTTAGCTTTCTTAAATCTTCACTGGCAAGTACACCAATAGCACCAATCGCGATAGTTAAAATAGCCAATGGCCATAACCAAGACTGCGCCATAAAGGCAAGCTCGCCCGCTTGTTCACCAAAAATAATGGTATATACTCTAAACATCGCATACACGCCTACCTTAGTCATTATTGCAAACATCGCTGCAATAACAGGCAAGGCTGATGAATAGGTTTTTGGTAGCCATAAATGCAGTGGTAAAATCGCTGCTTTTAAACCAAAAACAATCAATAATAATAATCCACCAATTTTAGCTAAAGCAACATCGTCTCCAGTAAGTTGTGATACTTTCACTGCCATATCAGCAATATTTAATGTGCCTAATACGCCGTATAATACGCCTAAGCCAATCAGGAATATGCTTGAACCAATGAGATTTAAAATCACATAATGCAATGCTGAACGAGTTTTATGCTTATCTCCTGCATGCATCAATAATGAATATGACGCGATTAATAAAACTTCAAAAAATACAAATAAATTAAATAAATCCCCAGTTAAAAATGCCCCATTCACACCCATAACTAAAAAATGCATTAAAGGGTGAAAAAAGCTGCCTTTCTCATCGTCACCAGCACTTGCATAAAAAATACAACATAAAGCTAAAAATGACGTTAAAGAAATCAAAAGTGTCGATAGCATATCGCTAACCAACACAATACCAAATGGCGCGCTCCAATTACCAACCGCATATACTTCGATGTTATTGCTAGCACTATGATTTAATAATATTAAAGAAGCAACTAAGGTAAAAAAAGCAAATGCTTGAGATACCATACGTCTAATTTTTACATTTTTACCACAAGGTGGCAGCAATGCTAAAATTGCGCCTAACATAGGTAATAATATAGGTAAGGTCACTAAGTGGCCCATTAACGACTCTCCCTTTTAGATTTCTTGTTTTTATTTGGAATAATGCCATCTACATGGTCATTACCTAAATCAGCTCTGCCACGTATAGATAAAATCACCACAAATGCCGTCATTGCAAAACCAATTACAATCGCGGTTAAAACTAAAGCTTGTGGTAAGGGGTCAGCATATTGTGCTGACTGACCTAATACGGCAGCTTGATTTGAGTTAAGTCGCCCTGAGGCAAATAAAAATAAATTAACTGCGTAAGACATCATAGTGAGACCCAAGACAACTGGAAACGTACGGGCTCTTAATATTAAAAACAGTCCGCAAGTTACAAGTATGCCGACACATGTCGAATATAAAATCTCCATTATTTACTCTCCTTAGCTTCAGTGCCTATGGTGAGCTTACCTAAACTAGCTAAAATCATTAATGTAGAACCTACAACTGTAATATAAACACCTAAATCAAATGCGATTGCACTGGCTAACTCTACTTTTCCGACAAATGGAATATCAAAGTATTCAAACCAACTTGTTAAAAATGGACGGTCGAAGAACCAGCTTCCCACACCCGTTGCTAAAGCAATTAAAATACCTGAGGCGATGATCTTCCTGTAGTTTGCATCAAATCGAGATGACACCCACTGAGAGCCATGTGCCATATACTGCAATATAAATGCAGTTGCAGTAACCAAACCAGCTATAAATCCGCCACCTGGTAAATTATGGCCACGTAAGAAGATATACACAGATACCAATAAAGCTAAAGGTAATAAGCTTTGTGAAATACTGGCTAGCAAAATAGGATGACGCTCTCTTGCCCAAGGACGCCCTTCACCATCGCTTGATGGCATAAATAAAGGTAAATTAGTTAATAATTTATAAATACCCAATGCGGCAATGCCTAAAACGGTAATTTCACCAAAAGTATCAAAGCCTCTAAAATCCACTAAAATCACGTTTACAACATTTGTACCACCACCGCCAGTTTTAGCATTAGCTAAAAAGAAGTCAGATATTGATGATAAAGGACGTGTCAGCATGGCATAACAGATACTACCTATAACCACACCAATACTAGATGCAATAGCTAAATCTCTTAAGATACGTGGCGAACTTGATTCTTTTGGTGTTTTTTGTGGTAAAAAGAATAATGCTAGCATTAATAAAATAACCGTCACAACCTCAACGATTAACTGTGTTAAAGCTAAATCAGGTGCTGAAAAACGGGTAAATGCCACAGATACCATTAAACCTACAATAGAAATACTGATCAGTGAAATGATACGTACTCGATGCCAAATGATAGTCGCAAATGCACCTGCTATTAACAAGCCTGCGCCAACCGCATTTTGAGGTGTAATAGGCATTAACTCTTCAGTACCTGCTAATTGGATCATATCGAATAATGGTAAGCCCGCTAAAATAAGCACTGTAAGCAAGAACAAAAATATGTATCTTTGTAATGAGGCGTTTTCAACAGAGTTTATAAATTTAGCGCTTACTTTAACCGAAGCTTGTACCCATGTTTCAAACCATATTTTTGCATCAATGCTTGGTAAAGATGCTTGAAACTGGAAGAAATGCTTGCGCTGTGTATATACAAATAAGCCAACTACAACAGCAATAAAACTCATTAATAATGGTAAGTTAAATCCATGCCAAATGGCTAAGTTAAATTCAGGTAATGCATGACCAACTACAGCCATCGATGCCGATGTTAAAATACCATTCACAACAAAATTAGGTATTACACCAACAATAATACAAAGCGCAACTAAAATTTCAACGGGTACACGCATATATCTTGGCGGTTCATGTGGGGTTTTAGTTAACCCAATTGGCTCACCATTAAAGAATACATCATGAATAAATCGCGCCGAATAAGCCACAGCAAAAATACCCGCTAAAGTAGCCAGCACAGGGATCAACCAAGACATTGAACCAAGTACTTGTTGGTGCAGTGTTTCAGCAAAAAACATCTCTTTAGATAAGAAACCGTTTAATAAGGGCACACCAGCCATAGAAGCTGATGCCACCATAGCGAGCGTTGCGGTATAAGGCATAAATTTAAATAAACCATTTAATTTACGCATATCACGAGAACCTGTCTCATGATCAATAATACCCGCAGCCATAAACAGCGATGCTTTAAATATCGCATGGTTGATAATATGGAAAATCGCTGCAACTGCAGCCAGTTGAGTATCTAAGCCTAATAATAAAGTAATCAAACCTAAATGGCTGATCGTTGAGTAAGCTAATAAACCTTTAAGATCGTGCTTAAATAATGCTATGTATGCACCTAAAAGCAAGGTGGCTAAACCTGTTAAACCAACAATTAAAAACCAAAGTTCAGTGCCCGCTAAAGCAGGATAAAAACGCGCGAGTAAAAATATACCTGCTTTTACCATAGTGGCAGAATGTAAATATGCACTTACTGGCGTTGGCGCGCTCATCGCATGAGGCAACCAGAAGTGGAATGGAAATTGTGCCGACTTAGTAAAAGCACCTAATAAAATCAATACTAAAGTAACAGGATAAAGTGCATGATTTTTTATTAATTCACCACTTTTTAATACAACACTTAAGTCGTAACTACCAACGATATTACCAAGCAAAATCAATCCAGCGAGTAAAGCTAAACCACCTGCTCCCGTCACAGCTAAGGCCATTCTTGCGCCTTTTCTTGCAGCCGATTGATGCCACCAAAAACTAATCAGTAAAAATGAACTAACACTGGTTAATTCCCAAAAAACCCACAGCTGAATAATATTATTTGATAGTACGATACCTAACATCGCAGTCATAAATAACATTAAAAAGGCATAAAACTTAGCCATTGAGTCTTTTTCACTTAAGTAATATCGGGCATACAAGATAACTAATAGCCCGATACCTAAGATCATAAATACAAATAATAAGGCAAGACCATCAAGTCTGAACGATAAATTTATACCTAGCGCGGGTATCCACTGAAGGGAATACAACAAAGTTTCACCAGCAAAAACAGCCGGTGTATAATAAATCGCAATCGCAAGCGCAATCGCCGGCAAAATTGCAGTTAACCAAGCGCTTGTCGTTCTGTTTAAGTTTCCGGTAACAGACGCAATTACACTAGCTAACAAAGATAATATGGGGATCCATAGCAAAGCCATTTGTTTATTTTATTTCCTGAATCTAAATTCAAATCTCTATGATGATATCATTTATCCCCCCAAACAAAATAGATATTAAATGAAAATTATAAAAAATAGCTCAGCGACACTAAAATTAACTTGTTGATGAAAATAAGCTAAATAGAACTTAAACATATCAGGAAGCTTTTACCCCTGATTTTGATAACATGATTAGAGCGACCCTTTCCTCCTATTCATATACTGCACTGCTAATGGGTTATTTTGTGCTGCTGATAACTTAAAATAACGCATTGCAGCCTTTTTATCCGCCTTGCCTCCCAATCCATCATTTAACATTTTCCCATAAAAATACTGTGCAAAACTATCCGATGATAACTTACTTGCACTAAGATAAAGTGCCCTCGCCTTTTTATAATCAGACTTTTCATAATGGAGCCTTGCTAAATGAGATTGTGCTAGCGGCCAGTCTCCGGCTTGTTGTAAACGTGTAATAGCCAAATCAATCTCACCTTTATTTTCATAATATAGAGCTAGCTGAAGCGACGCGCCTTTAAAGCCAAGTTCTGCTGCATACTGATACCAATAATAGGAATTGTCCAATTTAGCAAACGCCATGGAGAAAACCTCAAAGTCAGGCAAGCTATTCTCCATATTACGTTCTAATATATTTTTATAATCTAATGGTAAATTTTTATCTAAATACTGCATTAAAGTTAGTTCAGTTACAGGTTTATAAGCTGTCATTTCACTGCCATTACAAGTTGGTACAGCATGTAAGTTAAGTGGTTTTGGCTCTTTATTTGAAATCAGTGTTAATTGACTATGCTTTAAATTTAAAGCTTGAGAATTGCAGCGCTGTTTTTGTATAGGTTGTGAAAGCAGGTATTCATCTTCAAAGCCAAACAAATGCATAAACTCATGTTTGAAAACATTAAAGTGACTTTTTTTGGCTAAATACATTACCCCTGAATTGACATTAGCTTTACCTTTCTCGCTCATTATCATTAGGTGTCGTATGCCTTTAGGCCAATTTTCAGACTGCGCTAAATGGCTTAAATCACATGATATTGCTTTACCCTGCTGTGCAGAACATTTTAATTTAGCACTTTGAATATAAAGTGGTTTAGTAAAACATACAGGTAAACTTGATAAATATGCATCGTTTTTAAAAGATTGAATAATTTCTATAGAGCGCGCTAATCTAGAGTAACTCGTTGCTATGGGCACAATATTAATTTGGCAACTTGTGATATTAAGTTGATTTTCTTGAGCGACAAAGTCACGCGTAAAATAAAGAGAATTATGGCTTATACGCTTGTATAGCGCAGTTGAAGGCTTTATAGATAAAACTTGAGAGTTGTGCAACTGCGATAAGTAATGCCAACTGTCATCATCTTGCGGGGTTAAAAAGTCACTGATCTGAGACCAGTTATTTTGCTTTTCATAAAACGATAAAATGTTTTCTCTTGCTGATTTTTTACTAGCAGCATCATCAGCTAAATTTAAAATTTTATAATATAACTTTTTGGCTAATAAATGCTTTTGCTGCATTTGATAATGACTCGCCAATAACGTCATCGCCTTTACATCATTTTTTGATGATAAATACCTTAAACTCTCAATATCAATATAAGCCGAATCTGATAGCTCTGATTTTTGTAATATCAAATTAGCAAATTGATAACTGCCATTACTATAAAGGCTATACAAAGTTTGCATTGTTAAATTTGATGAATTTAAAACAAAAAGTGTTAAACAAATACATAAAAGCCGAAGCATTTGCTTCGGCTTAATATTGAAGGCTAAAAACATTACCTTATTGCACAGCTTGAGCGGCTTCTAAAGCTTGATTCTGTAATACTTGTAGTTCTAATCGAGCATATTTGTACTCTACAAACTCATGTACATTTGTTGATAATGCCAACTTAAAATATTCTAAAGCTCTTGCGTTATTACCGTCATATTGATGTTGTTTAGCTAAATAAAAATAAGCTTCGCATAAACGCTCTGCGTATTGCTGATGATTACTTATATTTTTATCTAAACCTGCTAAAAAGTCTTTTTCACTTAAATCGCCGCTATATAGCGAAACCAACTGATATGCCCAGTTATCTGAATTTAATTTTTTGGCATGTTGTTTTAAATGTTTAACAGCCTCTGGTTTTGATATCGCTTGCTCAGCTAAATATAACCACACTACACGGTAAGCGTCATCAGGTGCATAATCTAAAAACCTTTGAAAATCAGATTGCGCAAGTTGCGCTCTATCACCATAGTAAAGTGCTATACCACGATTTAAATAGGCGTATTCATGCTCTGGCTTTAAATCTAAAACCGAATCAAACATTTCATATGCTTTGGTATATTGTTGTTTAAGCGTTAAATGAATACCTAAAAAGTTATAAACCTCAGGTAAATCCGGCTTTAATTTAATAGTACGATTAAAGTCGATCCACGCTAAAGTTTGCATACCTAAGCTATCAAATAATACACCTCTGTCATAATACAGTTGTGCTTTTTGCTCATCAGTTAAGTTTGCACGATAAAGTAACTCGCTATAGCGGGCGATTGCGATTTCACTACGCACATCAGACTCTAATGGCGTGGTAAAAGCAACATTTACAATAGGTGTATCCGTTTTTTCAGGTGTTGATTGACATGCCATCAAGCTAAAACCTAAAAATGTACCTAGTATTATATTTTTTAATTGCATCGATTTCCCTAGAATTAATAATCGATAAAAAGAAACTACTCTTAAGAGTATAGCCTATTCTTTTGGTTCAATTAAACCTATTAAAAATAATAAATAACATTAGATCAAACTTTTACCTTAAACACAAAAAAGGGCCAAAAGGCCCTTTTAAAAAAACTAATTTTTAGTTTAAATTATTCTGCAGCAGGTGCTTCAGTCGGAGCAGCAGGAGCCATCGCTTCTTTGATGCTTAAGCGCACACGTCCTTGACGGTCAACTTCAACAACTTTAACTTTAACTTCTTGACCAACTTTAAGGTGATCAGCAACATTATTCACACGCTCTTGACAGATTTGTGAAATATGAACTAGACCATCTTTACCTGGAAGTACGTTTACAAACGCACCAAAATCAACGATACGTACAACTTTACCGTTGTAGATAGTACCTACTTCAAGCTCAGCAGTGATTTGCTCGATACGCTCGATTGTCGCACGTGCACTTGCACCGTCAGTTGCTGCAATTTTGATTGTGCCATCATCTTCAATTTCGATAGTTGTACCGAATTCTTCAGTTAATGCACGAATTACCGCACCACCTTTACCAATTACATCCGCAATTTTCTTAGCTGGGATGTTCATAGTGTAGATACGTGGAGCAAATTCTGATAATTCTTCAGAAGGTGCAGAAATCGCTTCGTCCATCACAGTAAGTATGTGTAAACGTGCCGCTTTTGCTTGAGTCAAAGCAATTTGCATGATTTCTTGTGTGATACCTTCAATTTTGATATCCATTTGTAGTGCAGTTATACCGCCTTGAGTACCCGCTACTTTAAAGTCCATGTCACCTAAGTGATCTTCATCACCTAAGATATCTGAAAGTACTACAAAGTTTTCGTCTTCTTTAACAAGGCCCATAGCAATACCCGCTACAGATGCTTTAATTGGTACACCAGCGTTCATAAGCGCAAGTGAAGAACCACACACTGAAGCCATTGAAGAAGAACCATTTGATTCAGTGATTTCAGATACAACACGAATTGAGTATGGGAATTCAGTTAACGATGGCATTACAGCTTTCATACCACGTTTTGCTAAGTTACCGTGACCAATTTCACGACGTTTAGGAGAACCTACAAAACCAGTTTCGCCAACACAGAATGGAGGGAAGTTATAGTTAAGCATGAAATGATTCTTTTGCGTGCCTAAAAGGTCATCGATAAGTTGTGAATCACGTTCCGTACCTAAAGTAGCTGTAACGATTGCTTGTGTTTCACCACGTGTAAAGATTGAAGAACCGTGAGTACGTGGAAGTACGCCAGTTTTTACATCTAATGCACGAACAGAAGCAGGATCACGACCATCAATACGCTTTTCACCCGCAATGATGCGGCCACGTACAGCTTTTTTCTCTAAAGAACCAAAAAGTTTACCTACTTCTTGAGAATCTAGCTTTTCATCTTCAGCAAGTTCAGCTGTTAATGTTTCGATTACTAATGCTTTTGTTTCGTTAAGAGAATCTTTACGAGCAACTTTATCAGTAATTAAGTATGCCGCACCGATTTTTTCTTCAGCGATTGCAGCAATTTTATCTGCTAATACAACATTTTTTTCAGGAGCAGTCCAATCCCAAGTAGGCTTGCCAGCTTCTGCTTTAAATTCATTTACAGCAGTGATAATAGATTGTGCTTGCTCATGGCCATATACAACAGCGCCAAGCATAACGTCTTCAGCTAATACTTCAGCTTCTGACTCAACCATTAATACTGCATTTTCAGTACCAGCAACAACTAAATCTAATTGGCTGTTTTCAAGTTCAGTTACTGAAGGGTTTAGTACGTATTGGCCGTCAACATAACCAACTCGAGATGCACCGATAGGACCATTAAATGGGATACCAGAGATAGCTAATGCTGCAGAAGTACCAATCATAGTTACGATATCTGGTTGGATTTCTGGGTTTGATGACATTACA
Source organism: Pseudoalteromonas sp. C2R02 (assembly GCF_018860845.1). Taxonomy (NCBI): domain Bacteria; kingdom Pseudomonadati; phylum Pseudomonadota; class Gammaproteobacteria; order Alteromonadales; family Pseudoalteromonadaceae; genus Pseudoalteromonas; species Pseudoalteromonas sp. C2R02. Next base: position 37,390 of record NZ_JAHKQC010000040.1, read on the forward strand.
GTAGCAATAACTTGCACTTCGTTCATGAAACCAGCAGGGAATAAAGGACGAATTGGACGGTCAATTAAACGTGCGATAAGTGTTTCGCCATCGTTTGGACGACCTTCACGCTTTAAGAAACCACCTGGGATACGACCAGCAGCATACATACGCTCTTGGTAGTTAACTGTAAGAGGGAAAAAATCTTGACCCGCTTTAACGTCTTTTTTACCAACAACAGTTACTAAAACTGAAGTATCACCGATGCTTGCTAATACCGCACCACATGCTTGACGTGCAATTGCACCTGTTTCTAGGGTTACTTCATGTTGGCCTAGTTGAAATTTTTTAATAATTGCTTGCACTTAATATTCCTTAATAAATAAGTTTGAAATTGTTGTTTTGCTTTAATCTGAAATCATCAATTGAACTCGTGGAAAGAGTGTTAGCCAATGGTGCAATTGGCGTAGCGAAAAAATTCGTAGTCACCTTATAGGCAATGAGTAATTTTTTCGTATAGCCAGGTGCATCAGTGGGTGGCGCTATTTTTCGTGGTTCAACTGATTAATCCAGGTTTCAGTACCAATTCCAGTAGTTAATTGTACTTTAACCGTCAAATTGAAAGATCAATTAACTACTACAATTGGTATCCGCGCTTAGTATACTTTACAAAACACATGATAGTAATAAACAGACATAAAAAAAGAGGCTAAAAAGCCTCTTTTTTTAATCAAAATCTTAGCATCGAATTAACGACGTAGGCCAAGCTCTTGGATTAACGCCTTGTAAGACTCTACTTTTTTACCTTTAAGGTAATCAAGAAGTTTACGACGTTGGCTAACTTTACGTAGAAGACCACGACGAGAATGGAAATCATGTATATGGCTTTTGAAATGGCCTTGTAGCTTGTTGATATCAAATGTTAATAATGCAATTTGAACTTCAGGTGAACCAGTATCGCCTTCAGCACGAGCAAATTTAGCAACGATTTCAGCAGTTTCTTGAGTACTTAGTGACATGTGTAACTCCAATATTTAAAAATTTAGACTCTTGAAAACAAGAGCACTTAGGGTGTTTAAGCCGATCACTAATTCAGCAAAAACGATTCGGACGGGATTATACGGTTTAATATACCAGTCTGCAAACTTTATTGTGGCTGTAAGCTTTCTAAAGTGCGTTTTGCTTTTAATTCGCCTTGGCTATTTTTTTCACCAACACCAATAAATGTTTTAGCGCTTCCGGCTGTTACCCTAACAACACCATCAGGTAAACCTTTAACAGCAATACTGCGGCCATTTGCAAAAAAGCGTCCGTTTTCTTCGCTGATATTAACTTCTTTAAGATCTGCAACCGCCGTATCCATAGGTAATAGTAGTGAATCTAACACAATGTAAGCATCAGCTGATATTTGCTCTCGTTTATCTGATTCATTTTCCTTGCCACGATCAAGTAACTCTTGTATTTGGTCTAGCGTAACCATTTGATCGCTAGGATAATTACCTACTTTTGATCTATGCAGCATAATGACATGCGCACCACAACCTAAGAGTTCACCTAAATCATCAACAATTGTCCTGATATAAGTGCCTTTGCTCACATGCGCTGTCATTTGAATTTCGTTGGTTTCACTGTCGAATTCGTCAAACGTCAGGCTAAATACATTTATTTTTCTGCATTTTCTAGGTACTTCTATGCCTTCTCTGGCATATTTATATAAAGGACGACCTTCATATTTTAGTGCAGAATACATAGAGGGGTATTGATCAGTTTCACCGACAAATGTTTTTATCGCATCGTCAATTTGGGCATGTGTTACTGATACCGGCTTTTCACACACTACATCACCTTGAGAGTCTGATGTTGTAGTACGAACACCTAACTTTGCACGAACAACATACGTTTTATCAGTGTCTAACAAAAACTGTGAAAACTTAGTTGCTTCACCAAAACAAATTGGCAGCATACCTGTTGCCAATGGGTCTAGTGCGCCAGTATGACCTGCTTTTTGAGCATAATAAATCGCTTTAGCACGTTGCAAAACATTATTAGATGATAGCCCTTCTTGCTTATCTAATAGCAAGACTCCATTGATAGGGCGACCTTTAGACCTTCTTGCCATTTTAAAACCTATTACTTTTGTTCTGTAGAACTGTCTTCATTGTTATCTAAGATATCTTCATTGTTGTCTGCGATATCTTCGTTATTATCTGCACCACGTCTTTCATTATCAGTACGTACAGCAGTTTCAACTAAGTTAGAAATACGCATACCATCCATTAACGAAGTATCTAATACAAACTTAAGCTCAGGCATAATTCGAGCACGAATTCGCTTGCCTAATAGAGAACGGATGTAGCCCGTTGCATCATTTAATATTGCCACACTCTTTTTACCACTATCTTCATCTTTTTGATCTAGGATAGTTATAAAAATTCTTGCATAAGATAAATCACGTGATACTTCAACAGCCGATACTGTTACAAAGCCTAAACGTGGATCTTTTATTTCTCTTTGTAAAATCTGAGCTATTTCTTTTTGAATAGACTGACTTACGCGATCTGTACGAGAAAACTCTCTCATTTTATCACTCTTTAATTTACATAAACTTTAGGTGACTTAAGACCTAAAATTTTAAAATTCTTAAAATACGAATGGGGGCTAAAGCCCCCATTCATTCATTTTGAAATTACTAAAAATTATAGTGAACGTTGAACTTCAACAATTTCAAATACTTCAATCTGATCGCCAACTTTAACGTCATTGTAGTTCTTAACACCGATACCACATTCCATACCGTTACGAACTTCTTGAACATCATCCTTAAAGCGACGAAGTGATTCAAGCTCACCTTCGTAGATAACAACATTATCACGTAGAACACGAATTGGGTTGCTACGTTTAATTGTACCTTCAGTAACCATACAACCTGCGATTGCACCAATCTTAGGAGATTTGAATACATCACGTACTTCAGCAAGACCAATGATCTCTTGCTTGAATTCTGGTGCTAACATACCAGACATTGCTTGTTTAACTTCTTCAATCAATGCATAGATAACGCTGTAGTAACGTAAATCTAGGTTTTCAGTTTCAATTACTTTACGCGCTGATGCATCGGCACGTACGTTGAAACCAACAACGATTGCATTTGAAGCTGCAGCAAGTGTTGCATCTGTTTCAGTGATTCCACCAACACCAGTACCAACAATTTTAACTTTAACTTCATCAGTTGATAAACGTTGTAATGAATCAGAGATTGCTTCAATTGAACCTTGTACATCAGCTTTAAGTACAACGTTAACTTCAGAAACATCACCAGCAGTCATATTAGCAAACATGTTTTCAAGTTTAGCTTTTTGCTGACGAGCAAGCTTAACATCACGGAATTTACCTTGACGGTAAAGTGCTACTTCACGTGCTTTCTTCTCATCTTTAACAACTGTCGCTTCATCACCAGCAGCTGGAATACCTGATAAACCTAAGATTTCAACTGGAATTGCAGGACCAGCAGAAGTGATATCTTTACCGTTTTCATCACGCATTGCTCTTACACGGCCATATTCTTGACCACATAAAACGATATCGCCTTTATTCAATGTACCTTCTTGAATAAGTACTGATGCAACTGGACCACGGCCTTTATCTAGACGAGATTCAATAACAACACCAGCAGCCATACCTTCTTTAGACGCTGTAAGTTCTAAAACTTCAGATTGTAATAATATTTGCTCTAATAAAGCGTCAACATTCTCACCCGTTTTAGCTGAAATATGAACGAATGGTACATCACCACCCCACTCTTCAGGTATAACATCATGTTGAGAAAGTTCATTTTTAACGCGATCTGGATCTGCGCCTTCTTTATCTATCTTATTTACAGCAATGATAAGCGGAACTTCAGCTGCTTTAGCATGCTGAACAGCTTCAACAGTTTGTGGCATAACACCATCATCTGCTGCAACTACTAGCACTACGATATCAGTCGCTTTAGCACCACGCGCACGCATTGATGTAAATGCCGCATGACCTGGAGTATCTAAGAAGGTAATCATACCGTTCTCAGTATCTACGTGGTATGCACCGATATGCTGTGTAATACCGCCGGCTTCGCCGTCAGCTACTTTCGCTTTACGAATATAATCTAGTGTTGACGTTTTACCGTGATCTACGTGACCCATTACTGTAACAACAGGAGCACGAGATTCTTTATTACCCGCTTCACCACGGTCAGCAAGAACATTAGTTTCTAATTCATTTTCTTTAACTAAAACAACTTTATAACCCATTTCTTCTGCAACAAGTTGTGCAGTTTCTTGGTCGATGATTTGGTTAATTGTAACCATATCACCCATTTTCATCATTGCTTTAACAACTTCTACACCTTTAACTGACATTCTGTCAGCTAAATCAGCTACGCTGATAGTCTCGCTGATGCGAACATCTTTTGATTTAACTTCACCAGTTGGTTTTGTAAAACCATGCTGTAATGAAGTTGGTGCTTTAAGTTTGTTTTTACCGCGACCTTTACCACGTAAAGTAGTTTGAGCAGCAGCTGGCTTTTTCTTCTTACGACGACGGTCACTTTTAGCTTCTTTCGCTTCAGTTTCATCTTCTGCAGCACGTGCTACTGTTGAAGTCGTTACATGTAAATCAGCTGTTGCTTCTGCTTTTTTACGTGCTTCTTCTTCCGCTTTCCAGCGTGCAGCATTTACTTCTGCAAGTTTACGTGCTTCTTCAGAAAGCTTAGCGCCTTCTTCTTCAGCTTTTTTACGTGCAGTTTCATCAGCAATGTTTTGAATGCGTTGTGCTTCTTGACGCTCTTTAGCAATACGTTGTGCTTCTTCTTTACTTACAACCTTTTTAGGTTGTGCAGCAGCTTTACGTGCAGCTAATGCTTTCTCTTTCGCTTCTTGCTTCGCTTTTACTTCAGCTTCATGCTTTAATTTTGCAGCCGCTTCTGGATTTGCTTTTTGCTTAGCAACTAGCTCTGCATTTTCTTCAGCTTTAATTGCCGCTTCTTTTTCAACAGCACGTTCAGCTAAACGCTTTTGCAATGCTTCAGCATCTTTTTTAGCTTGCTCTTGTTGTTGTTCTTGTACTGCGCTTTTCTTAGCGTAAGTACGTTTTTTACGAACTTCAACTTGAACTGATTTTTTACCTTTAACGTTTAAAGTACTTTTACTTTTACGTTGTAAAGTCATTTTAGCTGGTTCAGTTGTACCTGTACCACCGTGTTGCTTGCTTAAGTGATCTAGCAATGTCGATTTTTCAGCATCTGATACATTATCAGCTTCTGCTTTATTAATGCCTGCTTGTGCTAACTGTTTAACTAATTTATCAACAGTTGTGCCTATATCACTGGCCAGCTTTTTTACGCTTACATCTGCCATCTACTTGTTATCTCCGTCAATAAATTATTCGTTAGCGAACCAGCATATATTACGAGCAGCCATTATTAGCTTGCCAGCTTCTTCATCAGGAAGCTCCGTAATTTCTACTAGTTCATCAATACCTTGTTCTGCCAAGTCTTCTAAAGTGATTACACCTTTACTTGCCATAACAAACGCTAAATGTTTTTCTAAGCCTTCAAGGGCTAATAAATCTTCAGCTGGATGTGCATCTTCTAATGTTTCTTCAGATGCTAATGCTTTTGTTGTAATTGCTGCTTTTGCACGATTACGCAGTTCTTCAACTGTTTCTTCGTCTAAATCACCAATTTCCATAAATTCTGCTACTGGGATGTATGCAACTTCTTCTAAAGAAGAGAAACCTTCTTCAATTAATAAAGTGGCAAAATCTTCGTCTAAATCTAAGTTTTCAGTAAATAACGTCATTAACTTATCTGATTCAGCTTGATTCTTTTCAGCCATATCATCAACTGTCATTACGTTTAGTTCCCAGCCAGTAAGCTGTGTTGCTAAACGAATGTTCTGACCGTTACGACCGATAGCTTGTGCTAAGTTATCAGCTTCAACTGCGATATCCATAGAGTGTGTATCTTCATCCATTACGATTGAAGCTACTTCTGCTGGCGCCATTGCATTAATAACAAATTGCGCAGGATTATCATCATATAAAACGATATCAATACGTTCGCCACCAAGCTCTGTAGAAACAGCTTGAACACGTGCGCCACGCATACCAACACACGCACCAACAGGGTCAATACGTTTATCGTTAGATTTAACAGCGATTTTTGCACGAGAACCAGGATCACGTGCCCCAGCTTTAATGTCTATTGTTTCTTCGCCAACTTCTGGCACCTCAATGCGGAATAATTCAATCAGCATTTCAGGCTTTGAACGTGTTACAAATAACTGTGCGCCACGCGCTTCTGGTTTTACATCGTAAAGTAAACCACGTACACGATCGCCTGGACGGAAGTTTTCACGTGGTAACATATCATCACGGTATATAACAGCTTCAGCGTTATTACCTAAGTCTAACATTACAGCTTCGCGCGTTGCTTTTTTAACAACACCCGTTACCATTTCGCCAACTTGATCTTGGTATGCTTCAACCACTAAAGCACGTTCAGCTTCACGTACTTTTTGTACGATTACTTGCTTAGCCGTTTGTGTTGTTACACGGTCAAATTTAATTGAGTCAATTTGATCTTCAATAAATTCACCAAGTTTGATTTCAGGCTCTTCATATTGAGCCGCTTCAACTGTGATTTCTTTGAATGGGTTTTCTAAACAACCGGTTTCTTGGTTTGTTTCAACAACCATCCAACGACGGAAAGTATCGTATTCACCTGTTTTACGGTCAATACATACTCTTACATCAATATCACCTTCGTGTTTTTTCTTTGTAGCAGTTGCTAAAGCGATTTCTAAAGCTTCAAAAATCTTCTCTTTTGGAACTGCTTTTTCATTGGAAACAGCTTCTGCTACCAATAATATCTCTTTTGCCATTTTATATGCCTCGCTGCCTTAATTCCTTTATGCTTAATAAAAATTTAGCAGTTTAAAATTTAGCAATAATGTTTGCTTTTTCGACGTTACCTAGCATGATCATAAAATCTGAACCATCTATAGATAAAGTCAACATATCACCTTCTACTGATACCAAATCGCCCTTAAAATTACGGCGACCATCTTGAGGAAGTTTTGTTCTTAATCGAATTTCTTCACCCTGTGCTTTTTTATAATGTTCTAGCTTGAACAAAGGACGATCTATACCAGGAGAAGAAACTTCCAAATTGTATTCATTTGTTATTGGATCTTCGACATCTAAAATTGCGCTAATTTGACGACTCGTGTCAGCACAATTATCAACCGTAATTCCCTCAGCATTTTGTAAATTTTCAATATATACACGCAAAGTAGAATGCTGGCCAGCTCGAACAAACTCTAGGCCTAGTAACTCAAAACCTAATGCTTCAACGGCAGGTTCTAACATAGCTGTTAAATCTTGCTCTAGCTTAGTCACAAAAATCCTCCATACAGACAAAAAAGGGCTCAATACCCACATATAACCAATTACATTAAATAATTGTTTTCACTTATTTAATAAAACTGACATTTATTTTGCTTCAGAAACAACAACGCCCCTATCTAAGGGGCGCACACCTGAAACAAAAAAAATGTGTGCCCTAAAGGGCTTGCGTATTAACTTTAATGCCAAATATAAAAGCACTAAAACGCAAAATGCGCATTACCAGAATGCGCCATAACCATCATTATCAGTATAAACCGATAATGGCTTGGTTGCGGGAGCTTAAACTAAGTTTAAATTGCTCAATGAACAAATAAATTTAATTATATGTCCAGCACCGCTTTATGATGGCAGGGATTATAATTTCCCGCAGCTAATTTAGCAACCTTTGAATAGCTTATTTTTTGAGATAAAGTGAATGAAAGCCAATATTACTCAAGCTTAGTCACTGTAACCGATTAACCTATATATGTAGCTTATTGAATAGTGCTGTATTTTTAGGGTTTAATAACGTTTAAAACACTAAACTATTTTTCTACCGTTAAAAGCATGTGAGAGTGTCATACCATCCACTAAATCAAGCTCACCACCAACAGGCACGCCATGGGCAATACGTGAAGCCTTAACTTGATGTTTTAAACAAAGCTCAGCGATAAAGTGCGCTGTTGTTTCACCTTCTATTGTCGGGTTAGTTGCTAAAATAACCTCATCAACGTTACTTGAAAGCAAAACTGTTTCTAATTGATCTAAGCCAATTTCTTTTGGCCCAATACCATCTAACGGTGATAAGTGCCCCATCAATACAAAATAACGACCTACATACTGCCCTGTTTGTTCAATCGCGAGGATATCTGATGGTGATTCAACAACACATAATAAACCTGAATCAATTCGTTTTACGTTTTGACATAAATCACAAATAGCCTCTTCGCAAAAAGTACGACACGATTGACAATGACCTATTTTTTCCATCGCATTTGTTAAAGATTGCCCTAACTGACTGCCGCCATGTCTATCTCGCTCTAATAAGTGAAATGCAATTCTTTGTGCTGATTTTGGACCAATGCCAGGCAGACATCTTAATGCGTCGATTAATTGAGAAAGACTTGCAGATAGTTTCATTGAGTTTCGCTTACATACTTTTAGAGTGGGTTATTAAAAACTCTTGGCAATTTACACTGACAAGAGTTTTTAGAGTATTAATTGATGATTAAATCAATTAGAACGGCATTTTCATACCTGGTGGCATTTGCATGCCACCTGTTACTTTACCCATTCTTGATTCGCTTTCTTCAGCTACACGACGTACTGCGTCATTAGTTGCTGCTGCTACTAAATCTTCAATCATGTCTTTATCATCTTCCATAAGGCTTTCATCGATTTCTACGCGACGAACATTATGGTTACCTAGCATAGTTACTTTAACTAGACCTGCGCCAGCTTCACCAACTACTTCCATTTTCGCTATTTCTTCTTGGGCTTTTTGCATGCGCTCTTGCATTTGCTGCGCTTGCTTCATCATGTTGCCCATTCCGCCTTTAAACATATTCTCTACTCTCTATTACATTTAACTAAATTTAAACTGAGCAAAAGATAAGGATTTCTTTTGCTGATTACAAGTTTAAATACCTACATTTTATCTCGTTCGTACACTTGATTCATCCATTTGTGCATCAAAACGAGATACAAACTGCGTTACAACAGGATCTTGCTTTAATACTTCAGATGCATGTTGCAGTCTGTCTGAATCAATTTTTTGCTGGATCAGGTAAGGTGAATTTTCAACTGTATCTTCAAACTGCACTTGTAAGCCTATCGCTTCATTTAATACTTGAGATAAACTAGTCTGAAGTTGATCTCGTAACATCTGACTATCTAGATGCTGTTGCGTTAAATCTACATTTAAAAAAATTTGATTATCTTGCTTTTGATATATTGAGTGTAAAGCAAATTGACGAATACGCCCACCCAACTCCATTTTATTAATAATATCTGCCCAATGATCTTTTTGATAAGCAAATTTAGTTTCACTCAAAGGACTTACAAAGCCTTCTGGAATTTCAATTACTTGCTCAATCACCTCTTCAACCTGCTGGATATCACCTGATATTTGAACTAACAGTTCAGGTGCTAAATTTGCAGGATCAGACTTTATTCTTTCATGTACTTGTTGTTTTTTTCTAGGCTTAGCCGACCTAATATCTGGTTTTTGTATCGCTGCTACTTCGCCCCTTTGGGGCTCAGCCTTTTTTACGGGTGTTTCATTTTTTGTAGCAACTGGTGCAACTTGTTCTGCGGCTACTTTACTAGGCGACGATAACTGACCTGTACCTGATATATTCCTATTTGCTAAAATACGTGCGATAGCAGATTGTGCACCCGACATCATTTTAGCTACATTAACTGGCTCTTCTTGTTCAACATTAGGCGATTGTATGCCAGTTTCAGCTAGGTCACTACGTTGAATATCTGGATTGTGCGGAACTGAAGACGCTTGAGCTTGTTCCATTGCTTCAGATGATTGATTATCACTGTGTTGTTCTACAGCATTGCCAGTATCTGATGCGCTAGGTATCAATTGCTGTGCATTGCCTAATACATCTTGCATTTGTGCATTAATATCAGCTTCAGTGTCTGTACCCGGTAATTGAGAATCTAATTGCTGCGACACAATATGAATGTCATTTATAGCAGTAGGCATCAATTGCTGTGCATTGTCTAATATATCTTGCATTTGTGCATTAATATCAGCTTCAGTGACAGTATCTGCTGATTGAATATTTGCTTGCTGTTCAGCTATATTATTTTTAGGTATTGATCTAGCTTGCTGTTCAATATTATCAGTTTCAGAGACAGCCTCTGTCGTCACTTGTTTTTCAGGCTCAGAATTTGTTTTGCTCGGAGTATTAGATTTAGGTTGATCTAATAATTGACGCAAATTTGCCATTTTACTGGTTTTATCAGTTTGAGCAGTTGCAGTATTTTGATTCACGGGTGCAGACTGTACATGGGCACTCGGCTCAAATGCTAGCAATCTGAGCAGTACCATCTCAAAACCAAGTTTTGCTTCTGGTGCCCATAATAAATCTTTTTTACCATTGAGTAATAACTGATAATAAACTTGAATTTGTTCCGCACTACTTTGGTTGGCAACTTGAGAGATAAACGCTTCGTTCTTATCATCTAAATTGGCTGCACTCGGTACTAATTGTGTCATTAAAATTAAATGTGTTAATGCCAACAAATCATCAAGTACCCTAGTATAACTTGGGTTTTGCATTGAAAGTTGCGAAACGACATCTAATAAAGCTTCACCATCATTACACACTATGGCAACAAATAACTTTTGTGACCAACTGATGTCCATTAGCCCTAACATAGTCATTATATCAGGTGTTTTTAACTGGCCATTAGTTTGTGCAATTGCTTGATCGGTTAAACTTAAAGCATCACGCATACTGCCATCTGCAGCTTTTGCTAGTAACTTAAGCGCTTCAACATCAAAGCTAAGTTGTTCTTTATTTAATATTGTATCTAATTGTTGTTGGATTTCATCTTGAGACAGTGCACTGAGATTAAACTGTAAACAACGAGATAAAATTGTAACAGGCAGCTTTTGAGGATCGGTTGTCGCGAGTAAAAACTTAACATGCTCTGGTGGCTCTTCTAAAGTTTTAAGTAAAGCATTAAAACTGTGTTTAGATAACATATGAACTTCATCTATCAAGTAGACTTTATAACGTCCTCTAGATGGTGCATATTGCACGTTATCTAATATTTCTCTAGTATCTTCAACTTTAGTTCTTGATGCCGCATCGATTTCTAATAGATCTATATATCTACCTTCTTCGATATCTAAACAAGTTGAGCAGGTACCGCAGGGCTCTGCCGTAATGCCCTGCTCACAGTTAAGGCTTTTTGAAAATATACGCGCTATCGTGGTTTTACCTACACCACGTGTACCAGTAAATAGATATGCATGATGCAATCTCTGTTGTTCAAGACCATTAATTAAAGCTTGTTTAACATGGTTTTGACCAACTAACTGGTGAAAGTTTTGTGGTCGCCATTTACGTGCAAGAACCTGATAGCTCATTTATTATTAACCCTTAAGAACACTTGTCGAAACTGACTATTCGCCTTCAAATTCCACTAACTTTAATATATTAATCCCTAAGTCTTTCATTTTATCTTCACCACCTAATTCTGGTAATGAAACAACAAATGCAGCATCAGTTGCTTTGCCACCTAAACGCTCAACTAATTTGAACGTCGCTTCGATAGTGCCGCCCGTTGCTAATAGATCGTCAACTAATAATACCTTATCGCCTGCTACAATAGCGTCAGTATGTAATTCTAATACATCTTCACCATATTCTAATTGGTATGCTTGACTTGTAACGGCTCTTGGTAATTTACCTGGTTTACGAACTGGCACAAATGGAATACCTAAAGCATAAGATAAAGGCGCACCAAAAATAAAGCCTCTCGCTTCAGTACCGATGATTTTAGTAAAACCTTTGTCTTTATAATTATCGGAAAATAAATCAATTACCGCTTTAAAAGCGTCAGGATCAGCCATTAAAGTTGTTACATCACGAAACATGATGCCTGGCTTTGGGTAATTAGGAACTGTTGCGATGCTCGCTTTTATTTTATCAATGCTTGGCTGTGTCATTTTTGACTCTAGAAAATTTATAACTCATTAAGTGCATTATACCCAAGCCATTTCAAGATGCGAGTTTCCCAAGGAATTAAAGCTTAACATAAGTGAATAATCGTCTTTTTCTATTAGGCACAAAAAAGCCGGTTTAGTTATAAACCGGCTTTTTCATTATTTGGTGCGGATGGGGGGACTTGAACCCCCACGCCCTAAAGCACAGCCCCCTCAAGGCTGCGTGTCTACCAATTCCACCACATCCGCATTTTCTGTTCTAAAGGTTAATTTGGTACGTCTGAACCTTTATTGTCACTAACTGGTACATCTTCAGTACCTGGTACTGCTAGCGTTTCAACAGCTGGTACTGTTGATAAATCTGACCATTCATCAGTTTTTTTAATTTGATTTGCAGTTAAGTTACCTAATATGATACTTAATACAAAAAATACAGCTGCTAAAACTGTTGTTGTTTTAGTCATAAAGTTACCAGCACCACTCGAACCAAATACAGTTGCAGATGCGCCAGCTCCAAAAGATGAGCCCATATCTGCGCCCTTACCTTGTTGGATTAAAACCATACCGATTAAAGCCAATGCGGTAATTAAATAAACTACTAAAAATATTTCGTACATCTTATGCGTTCCTTTGGGCACTGTTACAGATATTTACAAAAGCGTTTGGTTTTAAGCTTGCGCCGCCAATCAAACCACCATCGATATCTGCTTGTGCAAACAACAATTCGCTATTTTGGTCATTAACACTTCCACCATATAGAAGCGCAATATTTTGTGATACAACAACATCTAATGCTGCTATCTCATCTCGTATAAATTTGTGCACTTGTTGTGCTTGTTCAGGGGAGGCTGTTTTACCAGTACCAATGGCCCAAACGGGTTCGTATGCTATCACAGAATTAACAAGGGCTGCTACACCTAATTTATTAATTACTGCATTTATTTGTTCAGAAACCACTGACTCAGTTAAGCCTTGCTCTCTTTGTTCTTCACTTTCACCTACACATAGAATAGGTGTTAAGTTATGTTGTTGTGCTTTTTCAAATTTAGCAGCAACGTCATCATTTGACTCGCCATAAATACTACGGCGCTCAGAATGTCCAACTAAAGTGTACTTACAGCCCAGTTCAGCAACAAGTTTTGCATCAACTTCACCCGTAAATGCACCGGCATCTTCTTGGGATACAGTTTGAGCACCGGCTACTATACCAGACTCTAGTGCCTTAGATAAAAGCGGAAATGGAGGAAAAATAAGTACATCAATTTTATTATTTGACGCGTTTTTCAATGTATCGGCCATGGAAGTGACTAACTCAACTGAGCCATTCATTTTCCAGTTACCAGCTACTATTGGTTTACGTGATGCCATTTCAGCCTCTTTTTAAGTTACCATTAAATAAAGCGGGCGAATTTTAACGTGACTCGCCCATTGTTTCAAGTCATTATCAAGCTTAAGCGTCTTGATTGCTCACAGATTCAACAACTTCAGCTATTTTCTTCGAATAATCGAAAACCTGTTTTTCATGTTCAGCTTCAACCATTACTCGGATCACAGGTTCTGTTCCTGACTTTCTTAACAATACGCGACCTTTTCCAGCCAACATCTCTTCAACTTCTTGAACAGCTTGTATTACTTCAGGGTTAATTGTTGGATCTGTTCCTTTAGGGTAACGCACATTGATCATATTCATTGGATATTTAACAAAACCTTTTCCTAAGTCTTCTAAAGTTTTATTTTGCGCTATCATAGCCGCTAAAATTTGTAGACTTGAAATAATGCCATCACCAGTTGATGTCAGATCTAAATTCAAGATATGGCCAGAGCTCTCTCCGCCTATCTTCCAACCTTTTTGTTTTAGTAACTCCATTACATAACGATCGCCCACTTTTGAGCGCTCAAATTCAATACCCTTTTCTTTTAAGGCATTTTCCAAGCCCATATTTGACATCACAGTGCCAACAACACCACCGCCTAATGTATTGGTTTCAAATGCTTGGCAAGCCATAATATAAACAATATCATCACCATCAAAAACACGGCCTTTATGATCAACCATCATTACACGGTCGCCGTCACCGTCGTAAGCAATACCTACATCAGCTTTGGTTTCTAATACCTTACGTACTAAAGCTTCAACATGGGTTGCACCACATTTTTCATTAATATTGATGCCATCAGGTTCACAAGCGTAAGTAATTACTTCTGCGCCTAATTCTTCTAAAACTGATGGTGCGATGTGGTAAGTTGCACCATTTGCACAATCAACTACCACTTTAAGGCCATCTAGTGATAGTGTTTGAGGGAACTGACTTTTACAAAACTCGATATAACGACCATCAGCATTATCTAAACGCTTAGCCTTACCTAGTTGCTCAGAAGAAACACATGTCATTTTTTCATCTAACATGGCCTCCATTTCAAGCTCAACTTTGTCGTCTAATTTAAGTCCTTTACTTGAAAAAAACTTAATACCATTATCATAATAAGGGTTATGTGAAGCACTGATCACTATTCCTGCTTCTGCACGGAAAGTTTCAGTTAAATATGCAACAGCGGGTGTTGGCATTGGGCCTAATAAAACCACATCAATACCCGCAGCAATTAAACCCGCTTCTAAAGATGTTTCAAGTAAATAACCAGAAATACGGGTATCTTTACCTATAATTACTTTTTGAGTTCCTGACTTAGCTAATACTTTACCTGCAGCCCAACCTAATTTAAGCGCAAACTTAGGTGTAATTGGATACTCACCTACTAAACCACGTACACCATCGGTACCAAAATACTTTCTATCCGACATTCAAATTTCCTTTATTATCTAAGCCTTTTTCACATGCTTGCCATACTGTTAATACATCAGATGTTTGAGCAACATCATGCACTCTAATTATTTTTGCACCTTTTTGTGCTGCGATTAATGCACCCGCTAAAGAGCCAGCTAGTCTCTCATTGGTATCTCTATTTAATAAATTTCCGATCATCGACTTACGAGATAGCCCAGCTAATACTTCGCAGCCTAATGTTTTAAAGGCGTCAATTTTATTTAAAATTTCGTAGTTATGCGCCAAAGTTTTGCCAAAACCAAAACCCGGATCTAATATTATTTGCTTTTTGTCTATTCCTAACTTTTCACATGCATCAATCCTTTGTGCAAAAAAGTCATTTATGTCTGATATTAAATTGTCATACTGAGGCGAATTTTGCATAGTGCGAGGTTGCCCTTGCATGTGCATTAAACATATTGGCACATTTAACCCTGCCGCAGTTTTCAGCGCATTTGGCTCTTGCAGTGCCCTAACATCATTAATGATATCAGCACCGGCTTCAACAGCCTTTTTCATCACAATTGCTTTACTGGTATCAATGGAAATAACACAATCAGATTGTCCTCTGAGGGCTTTTATGACCGGGATCACACGATTTAATTCATCTTCTAAAGTAACATCAGGTGCGCCCGGACGTGTTGACTCACCACCAATATCAATAATACTTGCACCATGATTGAGTAGTTCAAGGGCTTTATTGACAGCGCTATCATAACTTGTATGGCTGCCACCATCGGAGAAAGAATCTGGAGTAACATTTAGAACCGCCATTATATGCGGCTGGCTAAGATCGAGTTCTCGGCCTCTGGGTAGTTTTAAAATAGACATAATTCACATCATTGCGATGAAAAAGTTAATTTTCAATATAATAAAAAAAACCCCGATGGCTCGGGGTTTTTTGTTTTACTTATTCTACAGATTTATTGTCTGCATCATCAAGCTTAGATTCATCTTTTTTCTCAGGTTCTTCCTTTATTTCAGGTTTTTCTGAGGTTTCAGATTTTTTATCTTCACCCGACGGCGGTTTTTGGTCATGTAAGTCTCTTGGTTCTCTTACTGGCTTTCGAGCCATTAAGTCATCAATTTGACCTGCATCAATTGTCTCGTATTTCATAAGACAATCTTTCATAGCATGCAAAATATCAATATTATCTTTTAATATTTGCTCTGCACGTTGATAATTACGGTCAGAGAAGTCTCGTACTTCAGCATCAATTAGTTGAGCTGTATCAGCTGACATACTATTTGCGGGTGTACCGTATGTTGCTTCTGTTTCTTCTCTTGTATAAAGCAATGGACCAAGTTTTTCACTAAAACCCCATTGTGTAACCATTTTACGGGCAATATCTGTTGCGCGTTCGATATCATTTGATGCACCAGTTGATACTTTTGCAGTACCATAAATAATATCTTCAGCAATACGACCACCATAAAGGCTTGAGATCATCGATTCTAATAATTGCTTAGAATGACTTACACGATCTTTTTCTGGTAAGTACATAGTCACACCTAAAGCACGACCACGTGGAATAATAGATACTTTATATACCGGATCATGATCTGGTACTAAACGACCTACTATTGCATGACCAGCTTCATGATAAGCAGTCATTTCTTTTTCTTCTTCGCTCATAACCATAGACTTACGTTCTGAGCCCATCATTATTTTATCTTTAGCAGCGTCAAATTCAGCCATATTAACAACACGTTTATTATTACGTGCAGCAAATAATGCAGCTTCATTTACTAAGTTAGCTAAATCAGCACCAGAAAAACCAGGTGTACCACGGGCAATCACTTCAGCTTTTACGTCATCACCTAATGGCACTTTACGCATATGAACTTTAACAATCTGCTCACGACCACGAATATCAGGTAAACCAACAGTTACTTGACGGTCAAAACGACCTGGGCGTAATAAAGCGGGATCTAAAACATCTGGACGGTTAGTTGCAGCAATAACGATAATGCCTTCATTACCTTCAAATCCATCCATTTCTACTAACATCTGATTGAGTGTTTGCTCACGCTCATCATTACCGCCCCCCATGCCTGCGCCACGTTTACGGCCTACAGCATCGATTTCATCGATAAATATGATACAAGGCGCAGCTTTTTTAGCTTGTTCGAACATATCACGAACACGTGAAGCACCAACACCAACAAACATTTCTACGAAATCAGAACCTGAGATTGCAAAAAATGGTACTTTTGCTTCACCTGCAACCGCTTTAGCTAATAGCGTTTTACCCGTTCCAGGTGGGCCTACCATAAGTACGCCTTTAGGAATATTACCGCCAAGTTTTTGATATTTTCCAGGGTCACGTAAGAAATCAACCATTTCGGTTACGTCTTCTTTCGCCTCATCACAGCCAGCAACATCTTTAAAGGTCACTTTGATTTGGTCTTCACTCATTAAGCGAGCTTTACTTTTACCAAATGACATCGCGCCTTTACCACCACCGCCTTGCATTTGTCGCATGAAGAATATCCATACACCAATAAGCAGTAACATAGGGAACCATGAGATGAAGATACTTGCTAAGAAAGATTGTTCCTCAGGAAGTTTGCCTTGTACATTTACACCGTTTTTCAATAAATCGTTCAGTAAGTCCTCATCATGCATAGGAACAACTGTTTCAAAGCGTTCACCATTGCCTTTTATGCCGGTGATGATGCCTTGAGTACGATCTACCTGAACTTCACGTACAGCTTTAGTACGCACGTCAGATACGAATTGAGAATAGCTCATTTGACGGTCTGAAGAACCACCAGGATTGAAGCTTTGAAACACCGACATTAAAACAACGGCGATGACTAACCAAAGTATTAGATTTTTTGCCATATCACTCAAGAAGTTAACCTCTTGTTTCCAATTAAATTAAAATTACCAATAGTAGAATATCTTAATGTACTACAGTTTGTAGCCCGTAGCTACTATATATACTTCTCTTGAACGTGCTCTTGACGAATCAGGCTTTCTAATTTTGACCGTTTTAAAGCTTGCTCTTACATCTTTTACAAATTGTTCAAAGCCTGCGCCTTGGAATACTTTAACTGCAAAACCTCCATTTTTTTTCAAAACTTGATGACACATATCCAAAGCTAGTTCAACCAGATACATACTGCCAGATTGATCTACAGATAAATTGCCACTAAAATTTGGCGCCATATCAGACAGCACTAAATCTACATTTTTACCGTCAATTCGATTAAGTAGCGCATTTAATACGCCTTCTTCTCTGAAGTCGCCTTGCAAGAAGTCAACACCCGCAATAGGATCCATCGCGAGAATATCACATGCTATGACAGTCCCTTCCATACCAGCATGTTCAACACAATATTGCGACCAACCACCTGGAGCCGCACCTAAATCGACAACAGTTGCGCCCTTTTTGATAAGTTTATCTTTTTGCTGTAGCTCTTCAAGCTTAAATACAGCACGAGATCTGAAACCTCTTTTTTTGGCTTCATTTACGTAATGGTCATCAAAATGCTCTTTCATCCAGCGTTGCGAACTGGCTGACTGCTTCTTATTTGTCATCTTTTTGCTCAACTATAGTATTTAACTAAATACTCAACATATTAGTATTATTCAGTAGATGGCGGTAGAATACCCATAATTCAAGCTTTATCCAGTGAAAAATGTAACATTATGAAATTATCAAACAAGCAAAAGCAATTTTTAAAAGGCGAAGCACATAGCCTTAAGCCCGTAGTTTTACTAGGTTCTAACGGCCTAACAGAGGGTGTAATTGTTGAAATTCAAAGTGCTCTTGAAATACACGAATTAATTAAAGTAAAAGTTCCGACAGATGATCGCGAAACTAAAAAACTTATTTTTGATGCCATTGTTCGTGAAACTGGCGCTGAAAAATTACAAACAATTGGTCACACAGTTGTTTTATATCTACAAAGTGTAGAGAAAAAGATTCAATTACCTCGTAAGTAGTTTTTATCAGATTCTAAAAAAGGTTAGCTTTTGCTAACCTTTTTTATTTGTGAGTATTAATACCCATCTCTTTTATCACTGTGATATATTTTTTACCAACCAAGTTTATTTCAAAATACCGATCAAATTGCTTTTCATCAAATTGTTTATATTGTTTGCCATCAATCAGACCTGCTAACTTAGGTGTCGTATTGCTATGCCCTGCGATCACAATCGTGCCATTTAATTTTTTTATTTTATCAACAAAAACATTAAGCTCTCTTGGGTTATAAATAACCACATTCATTTTGGTTTTTTCTGCCAAAGGCGCTAATGTTTCTTTTGTGCGATTATAATCTGTGCTGAACAGTGTGCTTGGTTTAAATTCGCTCAAAAAACTAGCAACCCATTTAGCCCTTTGTTTACCTTCACTAGTTAAGCTTGGGTTATTTCCCTGCAACTTTTCAGCATGCCTCAATAAAAATATTTTATCCGGTGCAGCTATAGCACCTAAGCTTGTAAAACATAAAGCAATTAAAATTAACTTCATACTATGTCCTTATCTTTATATTCTACTAATACGCGATCTATAAAGTCTGTTGTAAGTTCATTAATTAAACCTGTTTCAGCATTTAACATTAAGCTAAAACCAATATTTAACCTAGGTAGTACCACTATATCAGCGCGATAACCTTGAACCCAACCACTATGATAATACAAAGTTTCACCTGCATAATCATATATTCGCCAACCTAAACCATAATGCGCTTCTTTTAAGTTTTTTCGCCAAATTCGTCGCTTTAATTCTTTATTTGTTTTCGTATAGTTAGTTACTTGCAGCGACAAAACCTTGTCATTTAATACATTAGGGTAATTCCCTAATTGCGCTTTTAGCCACTGAACCATATCAGATGCACTTGCATTAACACCTGCTGCAGGCTCCACTTTATAATAATTTTTTTTCAGTTTAGCGGTGTACCATCTTTTACGGCCACGAACATGCGGATGTGCATAATCTTCATCGACTAACATTGCATGATAGCCAACACTGGCATTTGTCATTTTTAGCGGTTTAAATAAAAACTTCTTTAGCCAATTGTTATAGCTCAACCCCGTACTTTGCTCTGCAATATCACCTATTAAGCTAAACATCACATTTTGATAGCCATAACATCGCCCTGGAGTACACAAAGGTTCAATATCAGTTAATTTATTAACGATATCTGGGTATTTCATTCTCGATTCAATTAAATTGTCATAGGCATTAGGGACTAACCCGCTTGAATGGCTTAATAAATGATAAATTTTTAATGATTCATCAAAATTTGAAAAATGCACACCTTGTAAATATTTATCAACCGGGTCATTGAGTGAAAATGCCCCTTGTGCGGCAAGTTTAGCAGCCAAAGAGCCTGCAAATGTTTTTGAAATAGAAGCGAGTCTAAAGCGTGTGTTTTCAGTGATCGGTTGTCCATTTTTTAATTTTGTAACACCGATACCTAATGCGATTGATGGTGAATTTGGTTTAACAATCGATAATGCAGCACCTGGAATTGCTTTTTTATTGAGTGACTTTTTTAAATGCTTTATATAAGACTCTGTAAATCCATCCCACTTTTGTGAATTGGCTTGCGATAAAAAACTAATTGAAACAACAAACAATGCAAAAATATACTGCATTTCACTCTCTAAAATATTATAAAATCATTTACAATTTTATCACATCCAAAAACGAAAGGGCACACCCTCTTCAAAATCTGATATTAGATAACTTTGAGCCTCTAGGGTATAATTCTCACTTTAGTACCTAATTACTGGGTATATATTTTTATTCAGGGAACAACATGCGTTTATCGATAGTCATCAGTTTTATCTTTTTACTAGCTGGGTGCCAGTTAACAACACCATTAGCGCCGTTACTAAATATGCCAGAGGCACCAAAGCTAACTTCTGAAGATATTCAAGTGCAATATATTAAAACAGACAGCTCAGATTCAGCTCAGATAAAATCGGTTCAATTACCAGCACACAAGATCACACCACAACAAACGATTGCATTCGATTTATCTAAGGCTAATGTCAATTATGATTTAGCAGCAATATTTAATGAACAAATTCAAAAAATAGCATTACAGCCTGTTAATGATGGCGTTAATGCAGAATATAAACTCACATTAAACAAACTATCTCACAAACAAGGGCTTGAAGCCCATTACGAATTAAAAAATAAACAGAATATTACAGACATAAAAAATAATGCTTTTATGACTAAATCCTGCCACTCCATGGATACAAGTATCAGTCTGCGTTTAACGCATACACAGTCTGGTGACGTTGTGTGGTTTGCACAAGGTGAGTTAAATACTTCTGAACACACTATTACACCTTTAATTTATCAATTTAATTTATATCAAGATATTACAAATAAAAAACAAGTGAGCGATTTTGTTTTAAATAATAATACAGAAGCAGCAAGAGCGATTAGATCGCAAAAAGAAGTAACAATACCAACCTATGAAATCTCGACTCACTCTACTAAATTAGTCAAAATTTCAGGGAGTTGTTCACAAAGTGAAGTGGATGCATTAGCACCAAAAATTAGCCTACAACTGATTAAAACTTTAGTGAAAAAACTAAAAATAAGTGATATAAAAATATAAAGCTACATTTTCTTACAGTTAAAGTACGTTATTTCACAATATAATAACACCTGTAAAATACCAACTAACAAAAAGGTTTCCATGTTAAAGGGTCTTTCAATCAAAACTTTATTAAAGCTACTCTGTTTAACAATTTTGTTGAGCCCTTTAGTATCTCAGGCAAGTAATCGACTTTATGCCGATAACGATTTAGAGCCAACTCAGGGCTTTGCTTGGGATTGGAGCTTTGGCGCGGGTGTATATATCCAAGATTCTTATCTGCTTGGCACAGATGATACCAACCAAGGGTTAGATCTCAATTTAAACATCGCCTTATCATATAATAACTTTTATTTAGATATAGATAATAGCCAGCTCAGCGGTACCTTAATTCTAGGTTATAGCGTGATAGACAAATATGATTGGGGTTTAGATATTATCGGCAGTAATTTTCAATCTGGCTTTGATGAACGCGGCATTTATACCAATGGCTTGATCAATGAGCTTGAAGGTATCACTCCTAGAGAATACGACTTTGATACAGGCATACGTTTATCTCGTAGCTTCAAAGATACCCAGCTTTCTTTTGAGTTATTAAATGATATTTCCGGCGCCCATGGTGGCTGGCTATTAAATACCTATTTAAGCCATATTCGTGTATGGAGAAACTGGGAGTTTCGTTCTGTTGCAGGCATAAATTTTTACTCTGAAAAGTTCACTCAATATTATTACGGCATTACATCTGAAGAAACCACTAGTGAGCGGCCACTATACAAACCAAGCAATGGGTATAGTGTATTAATTGAATTCCATGCTGAATATCCCATTACGGAAAACTGGGTATTTATGGGTGGTGTGCTATCAACTAAGTTTTCAAGTTCGATTGATGACAGCCCAATTATTTCTCAAAGTTATCAACACAAAGCCAAGGTAGGCGTTCGATATGTATTTTAGGAGTGTAGCTTACCTCTATTTATTAGCGGTATTACTATCATTTGACACATTTGCTGAGGTAACTTTAGATTCAGCAGAACACTTTGTTGTGACACCCAATAAGTGCATTGCTTTACGAGAAGGCAGACCTTGTTATGCCGTTGTTTCAGTCAATTGGAAAAAAACAAATATTGGTAATTACTGTCTAAGAAATAGTAAAAACAAACAAATATTACAATGTTGGACCTCCCAAAACACAGGTGTTTATCAATATGAATTTAACTCAGAAAAGAACCAAAAATTTGAGTTAGTTAATACCAAAACAGGGCATACATCAGGGCAAGCTGGCATAAAAGTCCATTGGGTATATACCAATAAACAAAAGAAAAGACGTTGGAGAATATTCTGATGAATAACTTAAATGCCAAAGACTTTATAAATTATAAATGGAAGTATTAGATGACTAATTTATCGACAAGTGGATACGGAAAAATATTATTAGTTGAAGATGATCTCTCATTAGCTGATTGGGTAAATAATTATCTTGTAGAGCAAGGTTTTGAAGTGATTATGTGCCATAGAGGAGATCATGTTGTTAAACTTGTTAAGCAACACGACCCTTCTTTAATTCTATTAGATATTATGTTGCCTGGTATGGATGGTATTAGTGTTTGCAGAGAACTTAGAAACTTTTATCAAAAACCTATTTTGCTATTAACTGCAAAAGGCGAGGAAGTAGATGAAGTGATAGGATTAGAAGTTGGTGCATCTGATTATATAATCAAACCTGTGCGCCCAAGAGCACTATTAGCTAGAATCAAATCTGCATTACGCAATGAGTCGACACAAACACAAGAGCCAGAAAAAGTAGTCGAAATCAATGTAGGCTGTTTATATATAGATTTAAAAGCCCGCAATGTGATGCTTGATGGTAAAAAGGTAATTATTTCAAACGCTGAATTTTCACTACTCAGCTTTTTAGCCTCACATGCAGGTGAAGTTGTTGATAGAGACTCTGTTTTTAAAGCAACTAAAGGCCGCGAATATGATGGTTTAGATCGCAGCGTGGATGTCTTAATATCAGCCCTGAGAAAGAAATTCGGTGATGACCCTCAAAATCCACAAAAAATAAAAACAATTTGGGGACAAGGTTATTTATTAGTAGATGACGCTTGGTAAATGAAAAAGCTCTATATATCACTTTTACTCAGTGCATTTTTTTCATTATTTGCTTTAGGTTGGTTGATTGATACTTTCAGCCAATCAAATACAAGTACTGAAGATGATTTTGCTTGGCAAAAAAATATGATGCAAGGTTTTAGTGCTCAAATAGCTGATACATTAGAGCCACAAAGAATAAAAAAATCTGCACAATTAAGTAGCCATTTTAAACAAGAACTTGCATACCGTAAGAATATAGAATTAGCTTTACCTGAAACGCTGATCTCTGAGCTTTATCTACCAGGAGGTTTAGTATTAGAAGATGATTTAGGTTTTTATTTGCTTAAATCTTCTCCTGAATTTATAGACTCCCATTTAGAGCTTCGATTAACTAAACAAATCAGTACTTCCACAAAGCTAGACTTATTTTTAACCCTCAGTTTTTATGCTGGGGTGTGTTTATTAATGTGGATATGGCTTTCTCCACTGACAAAACGATTGAGCATACTCAATGAGGCTTCTCAGAAATTTGCCAGTGGCGATTTATCTGCCCGAATAAGAATTAGTAAATTTACCTATATATATGATGTTGAGGCGGCATTTAACCGAATGGCTGCGCAAATTCAAAAACTCATTGAAGAAAACAAATTACTCGCATCAAGTATGTCGCATGATATTCGCACACCCGTTGCCTGTCTTAGATTTGGGCTCGACGCCGCGCTAGATACACAAGATAATGCTAAAAAAGATCACTATCTGGAAAGAATGGAAACCGACTTAGATCAAATGGAGTGCATGTTAAATAGCTACCTAGAGTTCGCAACATTAGAAAAAAACTCATATCAAATTTCCGTCAGTCCCGTTGAATTAAAGCCTTACTTAGATAATTTAGTGCAGCAAATAAAACCGAAACTCGATAATAAAGGCTTAATTGCAAGTGTCGAATGTGGAGATATTGAACTCAATGCAGACTTACATTGGCTCGCCCGCGCAATTATCAACTTATTAAGTAACGCCTGTGATTTTGCAGCAAGTAATATAGTGATTAATGCAACGACTGACAATACAAGCTTAATACTCACAATAGAAGATGATGGACCAGGGATCGCACCTGAAAATTGGCATAGTGTATTTACACCATTTTTCAAAGAGCAAAGTCACAGAAATCGCAGTACAAAAAGTTACGGCTTAGGACTCGCGATTGCAGAAAAAGTCGCAGATTGGCATTTTGGCTCCATAAAAGTAGATCAATCACTCTCTTTATTAGGCGCGAGATTTACAATTACGATCCCATTAAAACCACCAATCAACATGCATAACGTCAAATAATATTTTGTAATCGACCGTTTACATTAGAATAAACAAAAAATACAAAAAAGCACATTAAAAACAACAAGCTATACTTATAGTTTTTTATAAGTATCAATTTTTGTTCATTACACCTTTTTTTATTCTGTTATTTTGAGGCAGATCAAAACTATTTAGGCTTTTTATTTTTTAATATTTAAAGTAGATTGTCATCGGCACATTAACTAAAGAATAACCGTTACTTAATAAAAAGAGAATGATAATAATATGAGCGCTAATCGTGGGGAGTTTACCTCCCGTTTCGGATTTATTATGGCGGCAGCAGGTTCAGCTGTTGGTCTTGGCAATATTTGGGGTTTCCCTACACAAACAGCTTCCAATGGTGGTGCTGCATTTGTATTAGCTTATTTAGTTTTAGCTTTCTGTTTGGCATATCCCGCTTTTATGGCTGAGCTTGTTATTGGTCGATATGGTAGAGCTAATGCTGTTGAGTCACTAAGAAAAATGTCGAACAAAAAATGGCAACATCAATTTTCATTTGTAATTGGTTTTGGCGGTATTTTATGTGCAGCATTGATTTTAAGTTTTTATGGTATTATAGCTGGTTGGATGATGTCTTATACTATAGAACCAATAACAACTTTGGCAGGACTTAGCGAAGCAAGCACGTGGCTTACAAGTCAAAGTACAGTACCAAGTTTAATATTCACAGCTATATTTATGAGTTTAACGGTTTATATCATACGTAGTGGTGTACAAAACGGTATTGAAAAGTGGTCTAAGCGTTTAATGCCGATGCTGATCTTACTGCTTATCTGTTTAATTATTTATGTAATGACATTAGAAGGTGCAAGTGAAGGCCTTAATGCATACTTAAACCCTGATTTTAGTAAAATATTTGAACCACAACTGTTGATCAGCGCACTAGGACAAGCATTCTTTTCTTTATCGCTTGGTACCAGTGTGATGATCATATACGGTTCATATATTAGTAAAAAAGAAAACTTAGTAACTTTAGGCGCACAAGTAACGCTTATTGATGTTTCAATTGCATTTTTAGCCGGTTTATTAGTGATCCCAGCTATGTATGTGGCACAAGCACAGGGACTGCAAATATTTTCTGCAGACGGCAGTTTAATATCAGGCCCTGATCTGGTGTTTACTGTTCTCCCTAGTTTATTTGATGGCATGGGTTTTATGGGCTCATTTGTGGCTTTAGCTTTTTTTGCGTTAATGAGCATCGCCGCTTTAACCTCTTCTATCTCAATGTTAGAAGCGCCCGTTTCTTATGTAGTAGAGAGATTTAAATTACCAAGAAATAAAGCAACTTTAATCACTAGCTTAATCATATTAACAATAAGCATAGTGATCATATTTAACATGCAAACATTATTTGGCTTTGTAGTTACCTTAGCAACTGAATACGGACAGCCAATTATAGGTATGTTCTGTTGTATATTTATTGGTTGGATTTGGCACAGAAGTAAAATTATTGAAGAGCTAAAAAATGGTTATGAAGATTTAGAACAAGGTCTGTTTTGGAAGATATGGCCTTGGTATGTTAAATTTGTTTGCCCATTATGTATCTCATTAGTTTTTCTAAACTCAGTACTTTAAATTAATAAAAAACTTTAAATAAAAAGGCGCTAAAATAAGCGCCTTTTTTGTAAATCATTTTTAGCTCACTTACTTCGATACATATCCTGATGCTCAATACCATCTTCTAAATACGCTTCTCCAATCGGCGAAAAACCTAAACTTTTATAAAAGTCTAATAAATAGGTTTGTGCTGAAAGTTTTATATCTTGATTAGGCCAAGCAGCTTGTGATTCTTTTATAGACTCAAGCATTAATTCTTTTGCTAACCCTCGCCCCCGGCCCTCTTTTGAGACCAATACGCGACCTATTGCAGGATTTATATCAAATACCACTTTAGGCGCTAAGCAGCGCGCATAGGCCAGTAATGTTTCGTTTTGGTAAAACATAATATGGCGAGTATCATGATTCATATCTAAATTATCAAGCTCCGGATATGCACACTCTTGCTCTACAACAAAGACATCAACTCTTAATTTTAAAACTTGATAAAGTTCAGTTGTAGTCAATTGTGAAAATGATTTTGACACTTTTTTTATCATAAACTGGTTATCTCTTTCTCTATTTTTTGGCGCAGCGAACCTGAATTTTTTATATCTTGCTTTGCATATATATAGCCCATAACGGCACCACATATCATACCAAACAGGTGGCTTTCAAAACTCATACCTTCTTTAATCGGCAATACACCCCAGGCCATGCCTCCGTACAAAAATATCACGATAATAGAAATGACAACAGATTTAATGCTACGGCGTACAAAACCATAAAAAACAACGTAAGCCCAAAGAAAATATACCACGCCACTCAAACCGACATGAATCGATGTACGCGCAAATATCCATACTAGTAAACCAGGCAGTAAAGTGCCCAGAACTAGTAATAGCCATATCCTATTGGGTTTAAACTGCCACACCAAAGCAGAAAATAAACTAAATGAAATTAAGTTATTAATTAAATGGGACCAACCACCATGTAGAAAGGGATGAAATATTATGCCGTATAAACCTGAACTCTCTCTTGGTATCACACCATAATAATTTAATTGCATGGCAAAAAGTAAATTAATTAAATGAATCGCAACCAGTAAAATCCAGGTTGTTATTAGAAAAGGGAGCAGTTTAGGTTGGGAAATAGAATTCATGCACTATATCTCCTAAAAAAGAATGGGCACTTACATTATTGTATGTTGCCATATTTATCTTTTAGTTAATAATTTAATTAGCAAGTATTCAAATCAATCTTGTAACAATAAATATTAATTTAGTAAATTTTCAAGCTGAACACGTAATTTTAAAATAAATTAGCAAGCTCAATATTCAGAGCTTGCTACTTATCAAAATGTTAATTTAGTAAATGTTCAAGTTGATCACATAGTTGTGATAAATTTACTTGATCATGCTCGATAGTCATATCAACATAACCATCACCTCTAAATGCACGGTCTAGCTCAATTAATACATGCGTTTTATGTGCTTCAGGTACAAAAGATAACTCAACTTCCTTCAAACCAAACAAACTAGAAGAATTCGGTTTGTATTCTAGTTCTTGATAACAACCTGAAGTAGATTGAAAAGTTGATGCCTGTAAAAAGCCTTTTTCAACGTCAGATTTAACTAAATTAAAACCACATCTGTCCATCGCTTGCATAAAGGTTCTAACAGCATCATTTGGGTAAACATAAATAGGATCTTTATCTGTCGGATCCAGTGCCATATCTATATTTAAACCCGTAGCTAACCAAACTTGTGTTTGATTTAAACCTTGGTTTAATTCTGTTATTGGTGTTTCTGAGTGTAAGCGTGCTTCAAAAGGAATACTTTTTAGCTCACCCGCGGCTACAGTACAATGATCAACAATATGCCAACTTTCGATAACATGATTGGTAAAATAATCGCCCTCCTCACCTTCCACTTTAACCTTTGTCATTAAGGCTAAATCTAGACCAGAGATCTCTTGCTCAACATCTCCGCCCTGAATTAAAATTTCTGCACTGAATTTTTGCCCAGGTTGTAAATGTTCAGTCTGTAATATCGTATCGACTTTTGCAGCGCCGATCCCTACTGTTGCCAAGATTTTTTTGAACATCTTGTACTCCTCTATTTTTCTTTACCTGCATATTAACGCTATTTATTTGTAATTGTCAGCGAATATTTTCACCTAATTGAGTAAAACAAAAAAACATATTAAATCTGGTCTTATATTGAACTATTAGAGTAAGCTATTGTTCTAACTCATTTGAATTGGAAATAACGTGTTATGGAACTTAACTCTACTCACTTCATTAGTATAATATCATTACTCAGTCTTAGCTTTTTATCTGGCTGTAAATCTACTGAAACTATCGAAGTTAAAAATGGTTTTATCAGTAATTACAAACAAATGGAAAATGTAGACCGCGAAGATGGTAGCATCCAGCAACGTTGGGTCTCTAGAAAGTTAACACGAAAAATTAAACCGCTACAACCAAAATCTTTTTTCATTAAGCCTGTCGTATATTACCCAGAATTAACAACTACAGATCAATTTACTCAAAATTCTGCTGATATGTTCAGAACATATTTTGACAATGAATTAAAGAAAGTGGTCAAAAAGCACTTTCCGATTTCTAATACAATGGGGCCTGATGTATTTGTGATAGAGCCAGCAATAACCAGTATGAGGATTTCGTTAGAAGACTTTTCTCCACTGGAAGTTTTACCATTCAAAGCTGTGATTTCTAGTATCAACTATGCAGCAGGCGGCAGAGACAGGGACGTAGAAGTTCGTTTAGAGAATAAAATTAAAAATGGTGCTAACGGTGATGTTTTAGTAACTACAGTACTAAGAGGTGATGCCTTACAGCTAGAGAATGATACCGAAAAACTAGATAAAACCCATGTTATCACTTTACTCGACTCTTGGGTTAAACAGTGGGATAAAGATTTAGCTAATTATAAATCTCGCATTGAGAAAAAATAATTCATTAAAATTTATCATGCGTGTTTTACAGATTAAAGTGATAAAACACGCTTTGCTCGTATAAATAAGCGCTTAAATTCGTTACAATTTAATCAAATACTCTTTTTATTTTAAGTCTATGGAAATCATTTTTTTCGCAACAGCATTTATTTGTGGCTTCATTATTTTACAAATGAAACTCCCTCCTTTAATTGGCTTTTTAGCAGCTGGTTTCATTTTAAATTTTGCAGGTTTTGAAAGCACTGAATTACTGTCTAAAATAGCCTCTATTGGCATTACCTTATTGCTATTCAGCATCGGCTTAAAACTCAGAGTTAAAAACTTAACCCAGCTACAAGTTTGGGCGCCTGCTAGTTTACATATCATACTTAGTTGCGCACTGTTTTCTGGCTTTATTTTGTTGATGGGCTATTTTGGCTTATCTTTATTTAGCGAACTCACTTTAGAATCATCATTATTAATTGGTTTTGCATTTAGTTTTTCTAGCACTGTATTTGCTGTAAAGGTATTAGAGCAAAGAGGTGAAATGGCGAGCTTACATGGTAAAATTTCAATTGGTATTTTGGTAATGCAAGATATCTTTGCCGTGGTATATCTCGCTATAAGCACAGGCAAGGTCCCCAATATGTGGGCCTTAGTATTACTAGGTACTTTACCTGCGATCCGTCCTGTACTTTTTTGGATTTTAAACCACTCAAAACATGGTGAAATACTGCCTTTATTTGGTTTTTTCTTTGCACTCGTTGGCGGTTATCAGGCTTTTGAGTTTGCGGGTTTAAAAGGAGATTTAGGTGCATTAATTATAGGTATGTTATTTGCGCCTCATAAAAAAGCCAGTGAGTTAGCTAAATCACTATTGAGTTTTAAAGATTTATTACTCGTTGGTTTCTTTCTTACGATAGGGCTAAATGCAGATATAACTCTTGAAACACTATTTGTAGCTCTAATGTTTGTATTAATTCTACCGTTAAAAACGGCTTTATATTATATCTTAACAAACATATTTCATTTACGTGCCCGTACATCTCTACTAAGTAGTTTCACTTTAAGTAATTATAGTGAGTTTGGCTTAATTGTGTGTGCAATGGCTGCAAGCAGTCAATTAATCTCAGCACAGTGGCTCGCAGTCGTAGCTATCGCCGTTTCAATTACTTTTATCATTGCATCTCCGTTAAATAATCACGCAAATGAAATTTATGTCAAACTGGAAAATTGGCTTACTAAATTTGAATCAAATAAACGCTTAAAAGATGAACTTCCCGTTAATTTAAATCAAGCTAAAGTTCTTATTTTTGGTATGGGAAGAATTGGAACCGGTGCTTATGAAACCATTTACCATAGCTTCCCTGATTCAGTTGCCGGTGTTGATATCAAACCCGAGTGTGTTGAAAAGCACATAAAAAGAAATCGATTTGTTATTTTAGCTGATGCAACCGATCCTGATTTTTGGCAAAGGGTAAACCATTCTCATGTGGAAATGATAATGCTCGCAATGCCAAAACA
Source organism: Pseudoalteromonas sp. C2R02 (assembly GCF_018860845.1). Taxonomy (NCBI): domain Bacteria; kingdom Pseudomonadati; phylum Pseudomonadota; class Gammaproteobacteria; order Alteromonadales; family Pseudoalteromonadaceae; genus Pseudoalteromonas; species Pseudoalteromonas sp. C2R02. The sequence continues at coordinate 68,341 of NZ_JAHKQC010000040.1, forward strand.
TGTGCAAAATATATTTGCTTTAGAGCAATTAAAAGCCTCAGGTTTTTCTGGACAAGTAACAGCGATTGCTAACTATCCAGATCAACAAAAAGAATTGGAAAGTTTAGGCGTTGATTCAACCTATAATTTCTATTTAGAAGCCGGTAGCGGTTTTGCCGAACACGTAAAATCGAAAGTATTTAACTAAAAAACCACTTATATTAATAATTTTTATAGGTACATTCTAAGTTATACCAAATAGTTATCAGAAACTGTTTCACGTACCGCCAACTGCAACTGATAACTATTTTCATTTTATCTTCAATATGTTACAAAATGTTTTAGATGTTTTCATAATTTTTAAAATCATCAATAACACAAACCTATTTACAAACATTTACATGTAAGTTAGCAATCTATTAGTTAAAGATCGTACAATTGATATCGCAATAGCTCATAAGTGTATATTTTCACTACAAAGAAGTTATTCATAACTAAAATTATAAAAAAGCTAGTTTATAAGAATACCAGTTGGGAGCTTAAATGATGTCTAAAGAAATAAATAAACAACAATTTAAAGCCGTAGCCGCAGATCGTCAGAGCGATGCCCTTATAAAGTTGCAGCAAGAATTAGATCATATACAAAACTCCGGCATTAGCCCTTCACAGCTAAGAGAATTACTTTTTCAAAAAATGTTAGATATGTATCACGTGCCGCAAAGTCATGAACTCAGAGCACAAGAAGTACCTAGTCGATTAGATGATCCAAAAATAAAACAAACATTGAACTCACATGGTTTTTTCCGTAAGTCAGCAAACATCATTCACTAATTTAAAAAGGGCCTATATCCTCTTTTAAATAGACCGGCACTGCCCCTGTCGGTCTACCCCCTAACAATTCCAATAAATATGTGACCAATCTAAATGGGCTAAATAAACCCACTCCTTTTAAATTACTGCTATTAAAACTTAATTACTAAGTTAATAGAATTGCTATAATGCAGCACTCCTTTAGCAATAGGTTAAATTCATATGGATAATAAAGCCCTTATAGAGGCGATTAATGTCATTATGCCATTTGGTAAATATGCCGGACGCCCACTATTAAACCTACCAGAACCCTACCTTGTTTGGTTTAAACAACAAGGTTTTCCCCAAGGGAAGTTAGGGGAGCAATTAGCACTTATGTACGAAGTTAAACTAAATGGTTTAGAGGGTATGCTAAAGCCTCTATTAAAAAAACCTTATTAACGCTTTAATATTCTAAGATATTATTACCCGTCAACCTAAATTAAAATAGGATCTCTCTGTGAATCAATTAAGTCAGTTATCACCAAAACCGCTTTGGTCTATTTTCGAAAAAATCTGTTCCATTCCTCATCCAAGTAAACATGAACAAAAAATATCAGCATGGATCCAGCAATGGGCTACAGATCTAGGTCTTAATATTAAAGAAGATAATGTTGGCAACTTAATCATAAAAAAACCAGCAACTGAAGGAATGGAAAATAAAAAAGGCGTTATTTTGCAAGCCCATATGGATATGGTTCCGCAAAAAAACTCTGATAAAGATCATGACTTTGTAACCGATCCTATTGAAGCTTATATTGATGGTGATTGGGTTACTGCAAACGGCACAACTTTAGGCGCTGATAACGGCATTGGCCTATCAGCGAGTTTAGCCGTTTTAGCGAGTAACGATATTAAACATGGACCAATTGAAGTACTTGTTACCATAGATGAAGAAGCAGGTATGACTGGCGCATTTGGTCTTGAATCGGGTTGGTTAGATGGAGAAATACTACTCAACACGGATTCTGAAGACGAAGGTGAGATCTATATGGGTTGTGCTGGCGGTATTGATGTTAATGTTAAACTGCCAATTGAAGTTGAAGCAACACGAACTGATATACGCAGCTACAGCTTAACACTTAAAGGTTTAAGAGGTGGTCATTCAGGTGTTGATATACATTTGGGCCGTGGTAATGCCAATAAACTACTTGCACGATTTTTAAAACTTCATCAGCAAGATTTAGATATCTCATTAACCGCATTTGATGGTGGTAGCTTACGTAACGCTATTCCACGTGAAGCAAATATCCACATTAATGTCAGTGCTGATAACTCAGCGAAATTAGAGCAAACAGTTGCATCATTTCAAGCTTTATTATTAAGCGAATTAAGCATCATTGAGCCTAATTTAGAATTAAGTTTAGAGGAAATATCTCCTGAAAAACAACAACTTTCAAAAGCAACGCAGTTTGCACTTGTAAATGCTGTAAATGCCTGTATCAATGGCGTAGTTCGAATGAGCGATGAAGTAGAAGGTGTTGTTGAAACATCAACAAATCTAGGTGTAATTAAAACTGAAGATAACCAATTACATATTCAATGCCTAGTACGCTCTTTAATTGATAGCGCACGCTTAAATACACAAAATATGATTAGTTCTACATTTGAGCTTGTAGGTGCCTCTATTGAGTGTACTGGCGCTTATCCAGGTTGGGAACCTAAAACAGATTCACCAATAAAAGATATTTTACGGGAAACTTATCAAACAATGTTTGGTACTTTACCTAATATAATGGTGATTCATGCGGGCTTAGAGTGTGGTTTATTTAAAGATGCTTATCCACATTGGGATATGGTGTCTTTTGGTCCAACTATTTGTTTCCCTCACTCACCAGATGAAAAGGTAAAAATAGATACCGTTGAGCCTTTTTATCAGCTTTTACTGCAAGTGTTAGAGAATATTCCGAATAAAGAATTGTAATACCAATTCTAATAAATATGCGATCAATCTAAATGGTTTAAATATACAATAACTGCGTTGCCTGCATGGATGCAGGTACTTAGGTTTAGCCTGGAGCTATAAACCTGTGCTCTTGAGAATTTATCCTAGTTTATATTACCTCACTAACTTAATTGAATTGCTATGATTTCACTCAATTTAAAAAAAGTTAGAATTAAATTAAAATAATTTTGAACCTTTTTTAAAAGCGGCACTCTGAGTTAGTGCTACTTGTTGAAATTCAGTTATCCCGAATAAAAAAAGCGCTCCTAGATGGGCGCTTTTTCTTTTACTAAAATTTTTTAGCATTATACTATTTAGATTGCAGCTGTATTTATTAGACTTGGTATTAATCTTTATTTATAACTGGCAACTCAATCACAAAACAAGCACCACCTAAATCGGTCTTTTCTAAATAGCACTTACCCTTATGCCATTGAATTATTTTACTCACTATCGCTAAGCCTAAGCCAAAACCCCCCGTCTTTTTATGGCGACTTTTATCTAAACGCGTGAAAGGTTTAAATACATTTTCCCATTCACTTTCTTCTATACCAGGGCCATCATCTGCAACTTTTATTAATACTTTATCATCTACAGCAATTAAACTTACCTGAACTAACTCATCAGCATACTTTACCGCATTACCAATTAAGTTTTGTACAGAGCGGGTTAAAAAGTGACCATCACAAGCATGTAAAAGCTCATCCTCAGATACCAAACGTATAGCACAGTCTGCGTTAAAGCTTAATTTATCAATTAAGTTGTCAGCTAATTCAACCAAATCAATAGGCGCAATATGCAATGCCGGCGTTTCTCTATCCATCTTAGCAAAGTTAAGCATTTCTGTTACGAGTGACTCTAACTCCGCAATATCGTAATTCATGCCATTGATATACTTTTTGCTTCTGTCATTTAAATCTTTATCATCCATCATAGCAATGGCAAATTTAAGACGGGCTAATGGTGTTCTAAATTCATGGGAAACAGATGAGGTTAATTCTTTTTGAGAATCCAATAAACGTTTAATACGCTCTTGCATTGCAGATAAAGTATCTGTTATTGGTAACAAAACAGAGTGAATTCCCGGCCCTAAATCCATATCTTCAGGTGCGTTCATGCTTTCACACATACCTCTGAGCCTTTCAAAGTCACGCCAGACAACATAACTCCATAAACCAATAGGTAAGCCTATAAATGCTAATATAATTAAATATGGCCAACTAGAATCATATACTGGTGCAACAACAGAAATAGGTCCGACCTTCAATAATTTATCTTTATGATATTTAATATACCAAACAGCACGGTCTTCACTATCAAATAATAATATAGGGATATTTTTTTGTAACTTAATTTCTTGATGGGGTAAAAACGCGATATCAGATAACGCAATTTCCTGCGCTGAAAAGTGCTTTTTCAGCTGTGAAACTCCGTCATCTGTTTTTGATAAAAGCAGTAAACTTTGACTAAATTCAGCACCTAACATTAATGCATCGGCACCTTCTTTATGTGGCCACAACTTTTCCATTGTGCCACTAAGAAGAAATAGTGAAATAATAATGTAGAGATATAAGCTGACAAAAAGCTTTCTCATTTAACTGCTAATCCTTATTTAATAGCAATCGTAAATCCATTATCCACTGTGCAGATTTTTGTTAATACGATTTGCTTTATATATTCCAAGCGTCAGAAACAAATAAATAACCTTGTCCCCAAACTGTTTTAATTCTATAAGGTTTATCGCTATTATCACCAAGCTTTTTACGTAATCGAGAAATACGTACATCAACTGTTCTATCTAAGCCATCATATTGACGACCAATCATTTTTTCGTGAACATGTTCTCGACTTAAAACTTCACCGGCACTATTAGCTAATAACCATAATAATTCAAATTCATGAGATGTCAGTGATACTTCTTTATCACTTAGTTTTACAATTCGACTGGTTTTATCAATATTTAAATAACCGAACTTTAATTCTTCTGTTGTTTTTTGTGGTTGATGACGACGTAATAACGCATTTACACGTGCTAATAATACGCGTGGTTCTGCTGGTTTTATCACATAATCATCGGCACCTAGCTCTAAACCAATTACTTGGTCAAAGTCCTCGCCTTTTGCTGTTAACATCAAGATAGGTAAAGAATATTTATCACGCACTTCTCTACAAACACTAAAGCCATCTTTACCTGGTAGCATCACATCTAAGATCATAAGATCTGGCATATCTGATTCAATACGGTTCATAACTTGAGCACCGTTATCAAGCACCTCAACTGTTAAACCATTATGTTCCAGGTATTCACGTGTTAACTGCTGTAAACCTAAATCGTCTTCTACCAATAATACTTTAGCCATATCTCTCTCCTTTAAAAGAAACTCCAGGGTGAACGTAAACGACGTCGTTGAGTTTTTAAATGTGAACTCTGGATTTCGACTTTCGTTTGGGCCAGTTTGTTACCCGTTTGTTGATTTATGAGAGAGTATACAGTCTCAACCTGAACGTAAGCTTTATAAGATACCTTTGCTTGGCTAGTTTTTTGCCAACATTGCACTTGTTCATCGTTTTCAAATAAACAGATATCTTGTTTTTTCGCTAATTTCCATTCAAAGTAAAGTGTTAACTCACAGAGCTCTTTTTCTTCACTGATCACACATACTTTTGGCGATACGCTAAGTGTAGGCTGGCTGTTTTTAGCAACAGCATTCCCTAGCGCTAACAAAAGTGAGAGCGAAAAAATAATAACAAAACTTGTGGTTAATTTCATATTAGAAAATGTATTTTAAACCCATAAAAATGTTAACGGCATAATCATATTTGAACAAAGGACTATTACTGACATTAGAATAGTCATCATAACTCAATTTGAATAATACTGCTTTGTTTTGCGACAAAGGATAGGTTAATTGTAGATGAGCGTAAGGTTGCCAAGCTGAATCTAATTCATATGTAATACCTAGGTTATCTCTTTTGCTCAGACCATAATAATAATTATTAAGTTCTGCGGCTTTATGCCAAATACCAATCACAGGTTGTACAATTAAGTTACCTATATTAAAACTATGTTCTAACTCAATCCCAGCACGCCAGCCATTATGTGCATTACTAATATCAGCTAATAAGTTAACCCTAGCCGTAAAGTACTCATGAAAGTATTGATAGTTTATGCCCGAGTCTAGTGCCCATCTTCTTTTGGCTACATCATTAGAATCTACGCTGTTGGCCTTTTCATTGCCAACAACTTGCCCTGGGTTTTCAGTAAAAGCGATGCTATTTTTAAGAAAAACATTTGAAGGATTCCAAAAAATAAAAAATCTTTTTTCTGGATTTAATTCTGCAATCAAGCTAATTACATGATTTTGCTCATCTAAAAAAGTGTAACCAAACTGCCCATTATCAAAATAAAGATGTTCGTCATAATAAGCAATATCAGGCAGTAGCAATAATGGAAAATCATCACCACCATGTAATGGGTTTTTAGCAACCCCCACACCGACACCTAAACCTAAGTGCCATTGGCCTACCTCTACTTTTGGAGCATCCATTTTCACTTTTTTAGCACTGGCTGCAAAGCTAAAACTACACAGTAAAATAATTAAAATGTAACGCACTACAGTCCCCTTGTAATTTAAAAGTATGCATTTTGAACATACTTTACCAAGATATAACACTACAAACACTACGTAGTTACAATTGATAACAAATGAATCACCTTTAGCTTCAAAATGTGAATTATTGACTTTTAAGTTTTTGAGATATTTGCCACATAGCTTGAATCAATGGATTTTGTAAATTTTTTCGTTGCACACATAAACCTATTTCAAAATCTTTTGGTTGATATGGTGCCTTAAGTACCTGAACTTTATCTTGTAATGGACTGTTATCCAAAACAATTTGAGGCACTAAAGCAATGCCAAAACCTAAACTCACCATAGATACAATAGCTTCATTACCTGCAACTTGGGCATAAATTTGAGGCGTTATATGATTTTTTTTCCACCAATGCTCTAATCTTTTTCGGTTCAAACCATGTTCTGGTACGATATAAGGCAAGGATTGCCACGGAATTTCTTGACCTGCACCTGAAATGATATTGCTAATATTACATTGCACTTTAGGTGCAATAAATTGTAATGCAGATGAACCCGTAGCACAAAAAGCCATATTTGAAGGCAACTGATCTGGCTTTGCTGCAATCGCCATATCTTCATAACCATCCAGTATGCGAGATATTGCCACGCCAGGATCGCCAGTATTAAGCTTAATTTCTATTTTTTGATGATGCTGGCGAAATGTTTCAAGCAATCGATATAAAAAACTATAAGATGCTGTAACAGAGCAATACAAACTGAGTTCACCTGTAAGCTCGGTATGGTTTTCATCTAAAGAAGATTTAAACCTGTGCCATTGGGCTAAACTGACATTAGCATATTCAATAAAGTCCTTACCTTGTTTAGTCAAACTCACAGTACGATTATCTCGATTAAATAACTCAACACCGACTTCTTGCTCAAGTTGTTTAATATTTCGACTCAGTGTTGAAGCACTTATATGGCACCGTTCACTTGCGCGACCAAAATGCAAGGTTTCAGCTAATGCTAAGAAGAGTTGTAGCGATCGATTATCCATATATGGTTCAAACTTTAACGTTTCACTTTATGCAATACTCTAATGCAAATATATCATTTTACGCAAGAGAATTAATTGTATAGATTGAACTTAGGGTTTAAACAAACCAACTAATTTTTTTTGTAGGATGAATATTATGACAGCGAATTATTTCAACTCTTTAGCATTACGCGAGCAATTGGCACAACTTGGCCAATGTGAATTTATGAACGAATCAGAGTTTTCTGATGGCGTTAAAGCTTTAGAAGGTAAAAAACTGGTAATTGTAGGATGTGGCGCACAGGGTTTAAACCAAGGTTTAAATCTACGTGATTCAGGTCTAAATGTAAGCTATACATTACGTGAATCTGCAATTGCTGAAAAACGTCAGTCATACATCAATGCGACTGAAAATGAATTTCAGGTTGGTACCTATGAAGAACTCATCCCTGGGGCTGACTTAGTACTTAACCTGACTCCTGATAAACAACATACAGCTGTTGTATCTGCTGTTATGCCATTAATGAAGCAAGGCGCAACACTTGCTTACTCTCATGGTTTCAACATTGTTGAAGAAGGCATGCAAGTTCGTGAAGACATCACAGTGATTATGGTTGCACCTAAATGTCCTGGTACAGAAGTACGTGAAGAATATAAACGTGGTTTTGGTGTACCAACACTAATAGCAGTTCATCCAGAAAACGATCCTCAAGGCAAAGGTTTAGCACAGGCAAAAGCATATGCAGCAGGCACTGGTGGACATAAAGCAGGTGTTCTTTTATCTTCATTTATAGCTGAAGTTAAATCAGATCTTATGGGTGAACAAACTATCCTATGTGGTATGTTACAAACAGGTTCACTACTATGTTTTGATAAAATGGTAGAAAAAGGCATCGATGCAAGTTACGCATCAAAATTAGTGCAATATGGTTGGGAAACAATCACTGAAGCGCTAAAATATGGCGGTGTAACTAATATGCTTGACCGTTTATCTAATCCAGCAAAGATAAAAGCGTTTGATTTAAGTGAAGAACTAAAACAAATCATGCGTCCTCTATATAACAAACATATGGATGACATCATGGGAGGCGAATTTTCTGCAGGCATGATGGCTGATTGGGCTGAAGACGATGCTAAATTATTAGGCTGGCGTGAAGAAACTTCTCAAAGCGCTTTTGAGAAGCAACAAAATACTGATTCTGAAATCTCAGAGCAGGAATTCTTCGATAATGGTATCCTAATGATTGCTATGGTTAAAGCGGGTGTTGAACTTGCTTTTGAAACTATGGTTGCAGCAGGTATTAAAGACGAGTCAGCATATTATGAGTCTTTACATGAAACACCGCTTATTGCTAATACAATTGCGCGTAAAAAGTTATTTGAAATGAACCGCACAATTTCAGATACTGCAGAATACGGTTGTTATTTATATAACCACGCATGTTTACCACTACTGAAAAATTTCATGGTAGATATTGATACTGACGTGATTGGTAAAGGTTTATCAACTGAGACTAATAGTGTTGATAATGCCCGTTTAATTGAAGTTAATGCAGCATTAAGAAGCCACCCTGTTGAAGTGATTGGTACTACTTTACGTGGTTACATGTCAGCTATGACTAAAATTGTTTAGTAAAATTTACTAAAAAAAGTTCAAATTTTCGCTTGTCAAAGCCTAGCTAATTTTAGCTAGGCTTTTTTAGTATTTACTCTAAATTATTCCCTAATCAGAATAATTGCCTTTAATTCAATAATCACAATATGGTAGCATAAATGTACCTTTTTCATTCATTTTAGAATTATGAAAATCACAATTACTCAAAAAGTGGCTTTAGTTGCCGCTTTTGTTGCCATAGCTGTTGCAACAATTATCGGTATCACTTCTATTCAATCAGCAAAATCTATCACAGAAGAACGCATGATAGGATCTGAATTACCGAGTAAAGTTAAAGAAATAAAAAATTATTTAAGTAAAGAAATAAATATTTTACTTATGGCAAGTAAACAGCTGTCTGGAAACAAGTTCATACAGCAATGGGCTAAAAACAATAGTGATAATGATGAACTACTTATCAAAGAACTTAATAGGTTAGTGACACAATATGACTTAGCCACAGCTTCATGGGCTAATAAGGAAACTAATAATTATTGGAATCAAGAAGGTTTTTTAAGAACATTGAATCACACACAAGATTCGTGGTTTTATGATTTTAAAAACTCCAATCAAGCATTTTCCATTAGCATTTTTCAAGAAAGTGTGGGTGATGTAAAAATGTTCATTAATCACCAAGAACTCAATGGAATGGGCTTAGCTGGTTTAGCTAAAAGCATAGATGAAATGCAAAACCTACTGCAAAAATTCACAATTGAACAAACTGGCTTTGTTTATTTAGCCGATAAAACAGGTTTAGTAAAACTACATTCTGATAATCAGCTTGTAGCAAAAGCTAATTTAAATCAAATATACAATTCAAATGTGCAAACTCAGCTATTAAATAATGCTGAATTTTCTTTAATTGAAACACAACATCAAAACCAAACAATCTTGCTAGCTGCTAGTCCAATCGATAACACTGATTTATATGTTATTGCTCAAGTACCAAAAGCTGAAGTGTTTTCGCAAATAGATACATTAACGTGGAAAATCATTAGCTTTTCAGTGGTAGTAGCAATAATAGCCTGCATAATAGGTTTATATTTAGCACGTAGCATTAGTGCGCCACTGCAAAAAATCACAAATTTGTTTGAAGAACTAGGTCAAGGCGATGGAAAAATCACTTATAGATTACCGACAAACAGCCAGCCAGAATTAAACAAATTAAGCTTAGGATTTAATCAATTTTTAAATAAAATTGAACAAGCATTACGTGATGTTTTGCAACAAAGTCATGCTATTAAAACGACTTCAGATGATGTTTTTTCACAAGCGCAACATCACTCATCTCAAATGAATTTACAAAAAGAACAAACTATTTCTGTTGCCGCTGCAATTAATGAGATGGGTGCAGCTGTACAAGAAGTTGCGAGTAGTGCTGCAAATACAGCAGAGTATACACAGCAAAATCATCAACAAGCCTCTTTAATACAAAATCAAGTTCAGCAATCTCAATCAGATATCAAAGACTTAGCAAATGACATTGATTTAGTGAGCAATAAAATCAATACATTAGCTAATAAAACACAAGAAATTGGCTCAATTTTAGATGTAATACGCTCTATTTCAGAGCAAACTAATTTGTTAGCTTTAAATGCAGCTATTGAATCTGCCAGAGCTGGTGAGCATGGCCGTGGCTTTGCTGTTGTTGCCGATGAAGTTAGAGGCTTAGCAAAGCGTACATCTGACTCAACAGATCAGATTCAAAAAATGATTGAAGAGCTCAACAGCACATCACAGCAAGTTGTAACAGATATCCAAAAATCTCAATCTAATGCCACTCATAGTGTTAGCTCTATGGAACACGCGGTTTCTCATTTAACTGATGTGGTTGAAAAGATTGAACAAATAAATGATATGGCAACAATTATTGCGACAGCGACAGAAGAGCAAAATGCAGTTGTTACTGATGTGAGTCAAAATGTTGAAAATATCAGTGCTATCAATGAAGAGTCCATGAATAATCAAATCAACATTGAAAGTGCAATTGAGTCACTGTCAGTTAATGCACAGTCTTTAGATTCATTAGTTGATACCTTTAAACTACAGAGATAGAACGCAGTTTTATACGTCTTTCAATAAGGATTTAATATCCTTTATTGAAAGACTTTGTAACAATTTCAAACTCCCAAACACACAAAATGCGCATATAGTTAACTAAGAGAGAAACTAATTCTTAGAGGTGTGTATGCCTATTAAAACCAACTCATTTAAAATTAGCTTGTTAATTATCATCACACAATTCATTTTAGCTGGGTGTGCAAATACCAAAAGCTCAGCGCAAGCATCGCCGCCACCTTTAACTTTATTTAGTAATCAAACACAATTTAAAGACTTTGAAGTCGAATCCTATGATGAAATATTCGAATTAAGTGATGAACTTAAAGCACAACTAGTGAAGAACATTCCGAATAAAAAACCCTCAATGAAAACTGCTAAAGATTTATTACATTTTATTTTTAACTCCGCAAATAACAACCTAGATTATCAATCCGGCGCCACACTTACTGCCAATCAAACATTTAAACAACAAAATGCAAACTGCTTATCTTTATCAATTATGGCTTTTAGCATGGCTGAACACTTAGGATTAGAAGCGAATTTTCAACGCGTTTTTATTCCCGAATATTGGGCATTAGAGAATGGCTTTAATTTATTAACCTCACACATCAATCTTAAATTGCAATTTGATCAAACAAAATTTGATGGTGTACAAAGACTGTATGATGTTTCAGATGGCGTTGTTGTTGATTTTGATGCCAACAGCCGTAAGGAGAAATTCAAAACAAAAGAGATCAATAAACACACAGTTGCTGCGATGTTTTACAATAACAAAGGGGCGATTGCGATGGTCAATGGCAGATATAATGAAGCTTATCATTATCTAAAAAGCGCCACAAAAATAGCATCTCGCTACTCCCCAGCTTGGGGTAATTTAGGCATATTATTTAGGATCAAAAACCAAAACAGTCATGCAGAACTCGCTTATCAATACGCACTCGAACTCGATCCTGCTAACAATACAGCAAAAGGTAATTTAGGCATCTTATTTGAGATGACAGATCGTATTGAACAAGCCCAAGTAATAAAAAGAGAACTTGATGCTAAAAGACAAAGTAACCCTTATTACCACATTGCTAAAGGCAATGAAGCTTATGTGCAAAAATTTTATAGAGAAGCCATCTCATATTATAAAAAATCAACTGAACTTGACAGAAAGCTTCATGAACCTTATTTTGGTTTAGCTCGTAGCTTTTATCAGTTAGGCGATTATAAAAAAGCCAAACGCTATTTAAAATCTGCAAAAAAGAATGCCTTTTTCATTGAGGATATAAACTCCTATCAAGGTAAAATAAACAGTTTAAATGCGATGGTAAATTAATGTTTTTCAGATCTATATGTTTTATTTCGCTACTTTTTAGCACCAATGCCATTGCACAAATATATCACTCAGATCAGAGCTTACTCAAAGACTTAAAAGCTTTAAGCGCATCAAAAATGCAAGGACGAAAAACTGGCAGCCAAGGTTCAAAACTGGCTGCCCAGTACATTATAACGCGGTTTAAACAATTAAATTTACACCCTATAATTGATAATTATCAACATGAATTTCAGTATAAAAGTGGCTTTTTTAGCACAAAGCAAGGGATAAATATTATTGGTAGCTTACCTGCAAAAAACCCAAAAACCCCCTATATCGTATTTACCGCACATTATGATCATTTAGGAAACTCAGGCAGTAAAATATATTACGGCGCAGATGATAATGCCTCTGGCGTTGCTGCCATGTTAAATATCGCTAAACGGCTACAAAAGTTAGATTTAAACTATCATTATATCTTTATTGCGACTGATGCAGAGGAAACCGGGCTGTATGGCTCTAAAGCATTTTTATCCAGTACGCTTGTTAATACTGATGATATTGTTTTAAACATTAATTTAGACATGCTGGCGGTTGCACCCAAACGCGGGTTTTTATATGCGTTTAGCTCAATAAAATTAAAGCCATATAAAGAAATCATTGAAGTAGAAAGTATTGATGGTATTGCTAAAACACTTTTCATTAGCTCAAACAGGCAAATGAATGCAAAACAAAAAAAAGACAGAATAGATTGGCGAAACGCCAGTGATCATGCCTCTTTTCGTAAATATAAAATCCCTTACATTTATTACGGTGTTGGTACACATAAAAATTACCATACCCATAAAGACACCTTTGAAAATATAGATGTAAAATTCTATCAAGCTGTTGTAAATAACATTTTTCAAACAGTGGTGTCATTAAATGACAGTCAATTATAACCTTTCATTTAATTGAGATTTTTGTTCAATAACCCAAAGGCGCTTTTGTGGTTTTGAAAATTTTTTGACCTGACACTCTAAAATGCTTGCTGCACTGCGATCGCCAACTTGCCGATGAAAAATCAACTCTAGCGGACCTTTACCTCTGAGATTTTTTGCACCCGTACCCTTGGAGTGTTCTTCAAAACGTCTCTGAACATCAGTGGTAATTCCGGTATACCAATGCCCCAACCTCGTTTGCACTATATATAAGTGCCATTCTTTAAGTGCAACTTTTTCATTCTTTTTAAGCTTTATTGAACTTTTATGCTCAGTTTTAGTCAAAATTCCACTTTCCACTTTTACAAGACGACGGCACAAGGTAGTATATCTGATATTATGCTCAAAACCGTTAAAAATAGGATATACATAATTAAAATGCAGTGGTTTAAAATAATTTCAGTGACATTACTTCTTACTCTAGTTAGCGGTTGTTCTAGCTGGGTTTACCGTATGAATATCCCGCAAGGTAATTTTTTAGAACAAAAAGACGTAAATAAATTACGTATAGAGATGACAAAAGAGCAAGTCATATATGTTTTAGGTCAGCCAATTGCAACAGATGCGTTTGATGATACAGCTTGGCATTATGTTTACTTGTTTAATTACAATCGTAAAAATGAGCAGAAGAAATCTCTTGTTGTTCATTTTGAAAATGATGTATTAAAAACAATTTCAGGTGACTTTGAATTACCAGAAACATTCAGTACACCTTTAGAAAAATAGATTTAGCTAACCTATTTAATTGAATAAAAAGCCCCTTATGATTTTCATCATAAGGGGCTTTTTTAATACTTAAACAGTATTAACCTCTAGCTCTGCCGCCTGTTATTTTATCGGCTCTACCTTCATCCTTGGCTTTTTCAGCCCTACGTCGACGCGCATCTTTAGGGTCAGCAATTAAAGGCCTATAAATTTCGATACGATCGCCATCTTTCAGTGTGGTATTTAACTTACAAGTGCGATTCCACACACCAACTTTTAGCTTAGCGGGATCTATTTCAGGGCATTTATCATAAATTCCTGACTTTATAATGGCTTGCTCTACTGTTGTGTCATCATCAATTTCAACCATTAAACAGGTTGCTCTATCAGGTAATGCAAATACAACTTCAACTTGTTTCATTCAATGTTACTCCACGCTCAACCTAACTAAAACCTCTGGCACCATATACATGTTTAGCACGATCAGTGAAAGCACCTAACATATTATTAGCCACTTCATTAAATACACGGCCAAATGCCATTTCAACTAATCGGCTTGAGAACTCAAAGCTCAGTTTTAATTCAACTTTACAGGCTGCTTCATCTAACTCAGTAAATAGCCAACCGCCTTCTAGCTTTTTGAAAGGGCCATCAACTAAAATCATATTAATTTCTTTATCGGTGACTAAAGTATTCTCTGTCGTAAACCATTTTTTTAAACCGCCTTTTGATATCTCAACAGAGGCAGTCATTTTCCCATCTGAATTTGAAATCACTTTAGCATCAGAACAATGCGGTAAAAATTCACGATAGTTAGCCACATCATTAACCAAAGTAAACATTTCTGCTGCGCTATACATCACTAACGCACTTTTTTTTATTTCAGGCATGACATCTCACGGTAAAAAACACAGCGACAGATTTTAGCAAGGTTTTCTCATATTATCTGCAATATATGTCATCACTTTTTCAAATTAAAAACCTGATTTCAAGTTAAGCGTAAAAAACGGATGTAAATCATAAGATTTTGCGTATAATGAGCCAGATTATGGCAAAGAAAAAATCCCCTAAATCAAACAGCAATACCATAGCGCTTAATAAACGAGCGAGACATGAGTATAAACTGTTCGACAAAATAGAAGCTGGCCTTGAACTTCAAGGCTGGGAAGTTAAGAGTATCCGAGCGGGAAAAGTAAACATCGCTGATACTTATATTCACATTAAAGATGGCGAAGCATATTTATTAGGCAGTTTAATACAGCCTTTGATCAGCGCTTCAAGCCATGTAATTTGCGATCCTTTAAGGTACCGTAAATTATTACTTAAAAGAAAAGAGCTCGATAGACTCGCAGGCTCTGTTGATCGAGGTGGCTTTACTTTAGTTGCAACTGCAATGTATTGGAAAAAGTGCTGGGTGAAATTAGAATTTCATTTGGCTAAGGGTAAAAACCTTCACGATAAACGCAGTGATGATAAAGATAAAGATTGGGCGCGTGAAAAAGAACGCACAATGAAGCACGATGCTAGATAGGCTCCCTTCTTAGACATTAGTATTAGACGCACCATTTGGTGCGTTTTTTCGTTTTAATAATCCAAAAAACGCACTAATCGTATTAAAAACAAACAAAATGTATACCTTAGTTTACTAAAATCCTCCAGCTTAAAAGTCAAGTAATTGTTTCCTTGTTAATCATGTGTTATCAATAAGCTACAAGTTTTATTAAATAATACTTGTACCAAAGAAAAATAAAATAATATAACAAAGTATGACAACAAGGATTTCAGGATGAACAAAACAACACAGCGCAAACTCAACGCCGTATTATATGCAATGGCCGCCACAGGTATTACATTATCAAGCAGCGCAATTGCAGCTAATGACGAAGAGAAAATTGAACGAATAGAAATAACAGGTTCACATATTAAAAGAAATGATATGGAAGGACCTTCTCCCGTTTTAGCGATAAACGAAGCTGATATTGCCAATTCAGGTGCACAAGATGTTTCAGAGCTACTTTCCAAGCTATCCGTTGCAGGCCAAGGAACATTTTCAACTCAAGGTAATGATGCAGATGATACCTCAAATGGAGGTTCAGCTATCTCTTTAAGAGGTTTAGGCGCTGATTCTACTTTAGTTTTACTTAACGGTAGAAGAATTAGTGTTTCTGCTTTTGCTAAAAATATCGGCACAGCCTTTGTAGATATCAATTCAATTCCTGTCAGTGCAATTAAAAGAATTGATATTTTAAAAGATGGGGCATCTGCAACTTATGGCTCTGATGCGATTGCAGGCGTTGTTAATATTATACTTAAAAAGGATTTTACAGGACTTGAACTTTCAGGAAGCATTGCTGATACAACAGAAGATGGAGGTAAAGAAAATTCATTTTCATTAATGTGGGGTAATGGCGATGAAAAAGGCCATACCACTGTGATAATGGATTATTTTAAACGTGATGAAACTATGTTTGCTGATCGAGATTACTCTAAATCCGCCGACCAATCATCAAAAGGCGGCGCAGATCAACGTTCATCGTCTGGTAATCCAGGTTCTTATATACCTGCAACCATAGGCGCTGATGGTTCAATAACAAGTAAATCAGATGAATACACCCGTACTCCTGATATCAATTGCCCTGCAGAATTAACAAAAGGCACTTTGTGTCGCTATGATTACGCACCACATATGAGTTCAGTACCAGCTACAGAACGTGCTGGTATCGTTGTTTTGCATGAAACACAAGTTAGTGATGATATTACTTTTTTTGCTGAAGCATCTTATCAGCGTAATAGTTCTACCGTAAAAGGAGCTGCAAGCCCTAGTTTTAATGAATTTTATATGCTTGCTGATAACCCAAGCTTACAAGGATCATGGTTACAAGAAATGTTCCCTGGTGAAGATATCACCATGCGCCGCCGTTTAACTGAGACAGGTGGTCGTCAAAAAGAAGCTGTTTCGAATAACTCTCGTATTGTTTTAGGCTTCAACGGTGTTGCTAACATTGGTGATAACGAATGGGACTGGGAAATGGGATATACTTTTTCTCATAACTCTAATCAAGAATATGGCCAAAATGGTTTTGTACAAACCTCTCGCATCCAAGAAGCAATTGAAGATGGCAGCTTTAATCCATTAAATACAACACAGCCACAATCCGTTATTGATGGCATTATGGTAAACACTACTCGAAACGGTAAATCAACAACAAAAAGCTATGATGCTAAAATGTCAGGTGATTTATTTGATGTAAGTGCAGGTACAGTCGCTATGGCGGTTGGTGCTGAATATCGTGAAGAAAGTATGAGTGATTTACCCGATCAAATGTTTTTAAACGGTGACATTTTTGGAACTGAAGCGACAGCTTCTGAAGGTTCTCGCGACCAAACATCTTTATTTGTTGAATTTGCAGTACCTGTTATTGAAAACCTAGAACTTCAACTAGCTTTAAGATATGAAGATTATTCTGATTTTGGTACTAACACCAGTCCTAAAGTGGCTTTCCGTTGGGCTGCAAATGAAGATGTAACATTGAGAGGTAGTTGGGGTGAAGCATTTAGAGCACCATCTCTAGTGCAGCTTGGTTTAGGTGAAGCGCAACAATCACCAAACCTTGTAGATCCAATACGTTGCCCACTGACAGGTAACGAAAATGACTGTAATCCAATTGAAAGAACGGTTATTTACACAGGTAATTCAGATTTAAAAGCTGAAGAGTCAGAGTCTTATAACTTAGGGTTGATTTGGTCTATTAATGATGAACTAAACTTCTCTATTGATTACTGGAGTTATGATCAAACTAACCTTGTAACTTTAGACCCTAAATTTGTATTGGATAACCACGGTACAGATCCGGCCTATGTTAAACGTCAAAACTCATCAACTGCAATTCCTGGTGAGATTGTTGAAATTTATGATACTTATCGTAATTTAGGTGGTCAACAAACTGATGGTATCGATTTAGATATAAACTATAAGTTAAATACGACTGATACTGGTGAGTTTAAATTTGGTGCAAATATCACTTGGGTTAACGAGTTTGATGAAATTTCAAGTTTAGGTGAAGTTGATAATTTAGCGGGTGAATATCAACATCCTGAATTCCGTTGGACAGGTAGCACAGACTGGACGATGAATGACCTTGCAGCTTCAATGAGAGTTAATTACATTAGTGAATATAAACAAGACAAAGATGCTGGCGCCACGGGTATTGTTGACTCTATGATGACTATCGATGCTAATGCGAGTTATTATGGTATTACCAATACTAAACTTACATTTGGTGTTAACAACTTGCTCAATGAAGAACCTTCATTTGTTACAACGACATTTATGGGCTACGACCAACAGACTCATTCTGCACAAGGTCGCTTTATTTATTTAAAAGGAACATATACTTTTTAAATAAAATCACTGTATAAAGTAGTGTTAATTCACTGCTTTTTCATCACAAAATTTAGACACAAAAAAACCAGAATAAGTAATTATTCTGGTTTTTTATTTAGTGCCACAAAGTGGCCCTAATAAAACTGCGCAGGTTCTTAGTTCCAGACAGAACCTAAGTACCTACATCCATATAGGCGGAGCAGGTTTATTTGTATTTTTGCATTACTAAAGTTGCGTTAGTACCGCCAAAACCAAAGCTGTTAGACATAACAGTATTGAGTTCTACGTCACGTTTTTCAGTAACGATATCTAAACCTTTAGCTTGCTCATCTAATTCATCAACATTAATTGAAGGCGCAACAAAGTTATTTTCTAACATTAATAATGAGAAAATTGCTTCGTGAACACCAGCCGCACCTAATGCATGACCAGTCATCGCTTTAGTTGCACTGATAGCAGGAGATTTGCCACCAAATACTTCTTGAATCGCACCTAGCTCTTTAACATCGCCAACAGGTGTTGAAGTACCGTGTGTATTTAAGTAATCAATCTCACCGTCTACAGTTTCCATCGCTTGTTGCATACAACGTACAGCGCCTTCGCCTGATGGTGCTACCATATCGTAACCATCAGAAGTTGCACCATAACCGACAACTTCAGCGTAGATATGCGCGCCACGCGCTAAAGCGTGCTCTAATTCTTCAACAACAACAATACCGCCACCGCCAGAGATAACAAAACCATCGCGGTTTGCATCATATGTACGAGAAGCAAGTTCAGGTGTCTCATTATATTTAGTAGATAATGCACCCATAGCGTCAAATTCCATTGCAAGTGTCCAGTGAAGTTCTTCACCACCACCAGCAAAAACAACATCTTGTTTGCCTAATTGAATTTGCTCTACCGCATTACCAATACAATGTGCAGAAGTTGCACATGCAGAACTAATTGAATAGTTAACACCTTTAATTTTAAATGGTGTTGCTAAACATGCTGATGCAGTACTGGCCATAGTACGAGGTACCATGTAAGGACCAACACGTTTAACGCCTTTTTCACGTAAGATATCAGCAGCTTCTACTTGATACTTAGATGAACCACCACCAGAACCGACAACTAAACCAGTACGAGGATGAGAGATTTGATCTTCAGTTAAACCTGAATCAGATACAGCTTCAGCCATTGCGATGTATGAATACGCTGCAGCATCACCCATAAAGCGAAAAGCTTTACGATCTACATGTGCCTTAGTATCAATATCAATATGACCACTAACTTGGCTACGAAGTTTATATTCAGCAAACTCTGCGTTATGTTTAATACCAGAACGACCAGTTTTAAGTGATTCTAGAACTTCTTTCTTGTCGTTACCGATACTAGATACAATACCGATCCCCGTAATTACGGCTCTTTTCATGGGGGTTCCCCTAATTTTACAAACTTAATTGCTGGCTATTTTACTGAAAAATTAAGCTGAACTGGTCAGCTTTGCTGATTTTCTTGATATAACTGACAATTACATTAAATAAATGTTCAATTTATATCATTTTAATTATGCTATTTTATGAATTAAATCAGTGAATTTACAATAAAAACCCTTAAAATGACGCAAAAAGATGGCAATTAGTTGATTATGATCGAAAACGCACACATATATTTCAATCAATCGGGTACACCCGTTGCAGATAAGTTTGACGATATTTATTTTTCTACCGATGATGGTTTGGCAGAATCTAGCTTTGTATTTGTTGAAAAAAACCGCATTATTGAACGATTTTGCAATCACGACCAAAATCACTTTGCTATCGCTGAAACGGGTTTTGGTACAGGTTTAAACTTTTTAAATACCTGGCAGCAATTTGAAAACAGTGAAAATAAAACCGTAAAAAAGCTACATTTTATTTCTTTTGAAAAATATCCAATCAAAAAATCTGATTTAGCACAATCTTTGGCTGCATGGCCGAGTTTAAAACCCTACGCAGAGCAGTTAGTTGATTTATACCCTGTGGCAATGCAGGGCTGTCATAGATTAGAATTTTCCAATGGCAGCATTGTATTAGATTTATGGTTTGGCGATATTCAAGATACTTTGCCGCAAATATGCTTCCAAGAAAAAGGCATTATTGATGCTTGGTATTTAGATGGTTTTGCCCCTAGTAAAAATCCAGATATGTGGCAGCAGTCACTTTTTAATGGCATGGCAAATTTAGGGCGACACAATTGTACTTTTGCGACCTTCACCGCATCAGGCTTTGTAAGAAGAGGATTAATTGAAGCCGGATTTGAAGTAAAAAAACATAAAGGTTTTGGCCGAAAAAGAGAAATGATCAGCGGCCAACTTAATAACGCTAATGATAAGTTTAGCGAACCTAAATATTACCCAAGAGATAATGTTGATATAAATAAAATAGCCATCATAGGCGGTGGCATTGCAACATCAAGCTTAGCCTTATCGTTAAGTAAGCGTAACACTGAGTTTGAAGTGTTTTGTAAAGATGAAAAAGTCGCTATGGGTGCATCACATAATCACCAAGGTGCTTTATACCCTCACCTTCAAGCTAACTTTAGCCGTGAAAGTCAGTTTTATGCTCATAGTTTTTTTTATGCTAGACGTTGTTTTGATGAAGTACTAGCTAAAGGCTATGAATTTCCATATCAATGGTGTGGTGTATTGCTACATGGCATCAATGCAGAAAAACAAAAAAGACAAAAATCACTGATAGATCAAAATAACTGGCCCAGTGAATTAATAAACTTTGTTTCACCAGAGCAAGCATCAGCCATAGCAAATGTAGATACACCCTACTCAGGGCTGTTTATAAAACATGGGGGCTGGATAAACCCACCAAAATTAGTAGAAGCGATGCTAGCTTACAGCCAGTCAAATAAAGCATTTAAGTTACATACCAATACTAAAATTGAAAAGTACTATCAAAAAGACAATGCATGGTATTTATTTGATGGTAAAAATGAGTATGGTCCTTATTCCCAAGTCATTATTGCAGCAGGTGAGCACAGTGATACATTTGAACAAACTAAATCACTTGATTTACACCCGGTAAGAGGGCAAGTAAGTCATGTTAAAGCAACCGCTAAATCAGCTAAATTGGCGACGGTTTTATGCCATAAAGGCTACTTAACACCACAATACTTAGATCATCATTGCATAGGCGCAACTTTTACTAAAAACAGTAAAGAAACACATATAAGCGATGATGATAATAATATAAACCTAAAACAAGTGACTGATTTTTATGGCGACTGTGAATTTTCATCAGGTTTAAATAATATCACTAGTGCAAAGGCTGCGATCCGCTGTACTAGCTTTGATCATATGCCATTAGTTGGCCAAGTTACCGATATAGATAATTACCAAACAAGTTTTGCCACACTTCGCCATGGCAGTAAATATGGTTATTTACCTTACCAAACTTCAACCCCAGGTCTTTATATTTTCACAGGTTTAGGTGCCAGAGGTTTATGCAGCGCACCATTAAGTGCAGAGTTATTATGCAGTGAGCTATTTAACGAACCTTTACCAATAGATTTGGCCATGAATCAAGCCCTTCATCCAGCGAGATTTATCGTCAGAGATTTAAAACGAAATAAAGTATGAAAAACAATAAATGATTGTTTATAGTTAATTAATAAGGAGATTTTATGAACAAAGTAATTGCCGATATTATGACAACTTCTGTATTTCAACTAGATATAGAAAACAGTATGTATGAAGTGCATAAACTCATGAAAGAGTCACAGATCCGTCATGTGCCAATTTCACAAAACAATGAATTTATAGGCGTGGTAACACAAAAGACTATTATCGCTAAGGTAATGTATTTATTAGATAACTATGGTTCTTCTTCATTAGAAAGAAGAGAGAAATCGGTGAGTGTATCTGATTTAATAGACAAAAACGTGGTGTTTGCAAATCCTGATATGCCTTTAGTTGATGCGGCAGAGTTTTTTTTAGCCAACCGCCATGGTTGTTTACCTATCGTAGACAAAGACAATTTATTACAAGGAATAGTGACCTCATCTGACTTTGTTAAGCTATCATTAACTTTATTAGATAAAGGAATATAATCATGTTAAAAGCCTGTCAATCACTCATATTTTTATCTTGTTTTATCAGCTTTTTCAGCTTTGCTAATCTGTCAGCAGTGCCTTTACCTGATGATACTGATATTAGAATGAAGCTAGATGATGAATTTCCGATGATCTTAAATGGTTTTGTGAAAATGTCAGATACTGATGTTATTACGTTTTACCATAATCAATTAGGCTCGCCTGATAAAACCATTGAAGATATTGGACGATATACTTACTTTTATCAAATTGATGATAACCAAGTTAAAATAAGTATTTATCAACAAACTCAATGGACTGAGATCAGCGTGATGATCACAGCCCTTTAAAGTATCTAAATTATGGCTTTGCTATTTGAATGACAACACGTCTATTTGTATCTCTTCCTAATATTGTTTTATTTGAAGAGATATGACGCTTTTCACCAAAGCCTTCAACTTTTACCCGAGCAGCTTCAACACCTAATTCAGTCATATAAGTTTTAATTGCTGTTGCACGCTTTTTAGACCAAGTTTCATTAAGATAACGCCCACCATAACTATCTGTATAGGCCGAAATTAAAACCGATTCAATGCTTGGGTCATTTTTAAGGTATTCACCAATTTTATGTAAACGCACTTTAGAGGCTTTTGTTAATTCACCTGTATTAGGTTCATAATTCATAACTGTAAAAGCAATATCTTCAAAGCTATAAGGTAAAAGCTCATCCCGACACTTTAAAAATTTTAGATATTCTTTTTTAAAATTAACCGCCAATAAACCAACTAAAACTTTATCATGTTGATTATTCCAGTCTTGATAATATAAGGTGGGCGTAAAGCCTTTTTCCAGCTCTGTCAGCATTAGCCAAGAAACTTGGCTATCAAGTTCGCCATCAAATTGTTTTAAAAGCTTTAAATTAGCCAAATCTTTTGATGGTACTCCGGGCATCCACATAGGCGGTACTGATTTTACAGCCGCAACATCATATCCTTCAGGTTGAACCAACATATCAAGAATAAAAGACATCGGTTTAGACTTACTTGCTGAACTCATAAACTGCGCTTGGCCATATGAGGGAATGTCATGATTGAGCTTGCAAGATAAACGTGTTGTTTTTTCTAACTGCCAAATAGAGTCATCTGCATTGGCAGAGTATTGCCGTATACCCGCATTAGCGTCAGAGCTAAAAGCAGCACAGCTGAGTAAACTTGAATAAAATAATAAAGCAATGCGACTAAACACTAATACAACTCCAATTAAAACAAAGCACTATAAAAAAAAGGTTTTTTTATGATGCTATAAATCGCAAATCAAAATGATAGATTTAAAAAAATCATCTTTAAATAATTAAGATACTATGCAATTTATCGGCCTCAATTTAAAAAAATGAAACTTTAATTAACTTAGTAAGATTTTTATTATCTGTTTGGGTATAATGCGGCCACTCATTCTCTAAAAAAACTTATAATGTCTTCAAACGAACAAACACTATTTTCTAAACGCTTTCGAGGTTATTTCCCTGTTGTAATTGATGTTGAAACAGCTGGGTTTAACAATAAAACAGATGCTTTATTAGAAGTTGCTGCAAGTATTTTAAAAATGGATGACAATGGTGTTATTTCACTTGATCATACATTGCATTTTCACGTTGAACCATTTGAAGGCGCCAATATAGAACAGGCAGCAATTGACTTTAATGGCATAAAACCATTTAGTGCTTTACGTGGCGCAGTACCTGAGTCTGAAGCCATAAAAGAAATTTGCAAAGCAGTTAGAAAAGCGCAAAAAGCAGCAGGCTGTCAACGTTCTGTAATTGTAGCCCACAATGCAGCATTTGATCATGGTTTTTTAAATTCAGCGATTGAACGCTGCAATATTAAACGCACACCATTTCATCCATTTGTCAGCTTTGATACTACAACGTTATCAGGCTTAGCATTAGGTCAAACAGTGTTAGCAAAAGCCTGTGCTGCAGCAAAAATTGATTTTGACAATAGCCAAGCTCATAGCGCTTTATATGATACTGAACGTACTGCTGAACTATTTTGTTTTATAGTTAATAAATGGCAAGCTTTAGGTGGGTGGCCGCTGGTTGATATTGAAGACGAAAGCGACACTAACGAAGATCAATAAACATATGAGGTTTAGTTCTATCTAAGCCTCTGTCATTTTGCAGTACTAAGATTTAAACGTTTGGGTAATTTTACCTTCAGTTACTTTTAATAAGTTTGGTGGGTAAATTCTAGAGAATTGCTTGTTATCTTTTGCAATATGAAGTTCAACACCAGGGTGCATCAATTCATTTATTGTTAAACGGCTGGTTTGCAATAACATATTCAGTTTTCTACGTAGTAAATCTCTATTTTTATAAACACGTTTCAATTTAGTTAATACCATATCTTCACTGGCTTTAATTTTAGTTTGATATGCTTTTTTTTGCTCTGCACCAGGTATTTTCTCAGCTTTTTTACGAGCTTGTTTTAAGGCGTTTGATTTGGAGTTAAGCGTTTTTTCGACACTTGCAAGGTGGTTTAATTTCTCTCTGAGTTCATGCCAATACTGCGCTAAATAAATTTTAGTTTTAGTGCCAGATGGCGCTCCTAGCTCACCAGTTTCGACTCGTAAAGCATCAATTACCTGACCGCCTATAATTTTACCTCGCGGCTTATCACCCTTTCCGACTCTAATTAATCGCCTAGCCGATAATTCACAGTGCAAAGCCTGTTTATCTATCATTAAATCTTGTTCTGAACTCAACTTGCTATATTGCGCATAGCCAATCGATACAGTACCATTAGCTTTCACTGAACATGTAAAATCGCACCCTTCTTCTCTTTTTCTTCCGATAACACCATTTATAATAGTCACTGCAGATTCAGATTGTATCTCTGCAGATTCCACAAAACCCGTTATGGTAATATCACCACTGGCTTTGATTTTCATACCATCTTTCACATCGCCAGATACAATCACACTACCATCAAATTCAATGTGCCCAGTTGTTACATCAACATTGTTGTAACACACAACATCATCAACACGCATACCTCTAGGTACAGCTACTGGTACACCTACTGCGTCAGCTATTAATATGTTCGAATTATTCTTATCTAAAGCCGTGCCATCCATGACTTGTAATGGAAAATCTTTACCTGGTACTGAAGGAATTATATCGCCAAAAACAGTAAAACCATCTTCTCCGTTAGTCGGCGGCACTCGTTGCATTAATGGTGTGCCAGGATTAACTGTAATAAGTGCGCCTAAATCTCGCATATCAACCTTGCCATCTTCTTTAGTTTGCGGACTTAAAACACGGTCTTGTGCAGTAGAGCATAATCTTACAAAACGAGTATCTGTGCCGTTTTTAGCCCTTTTACCATGAGCTACAATACAACTAAAAACTTCGCCAGCTTGTGTTTCAAATTGACGTCCTAAAAAATTCTCAATAGCTTTATTGCTGGCTCCATTTTTAACACCTGCTTCTTCTAAAGCGAGTTGCATGACTTCAACATTTGCAATCTCACCACCTTTTGCGGTAGTTAACGTTGCCTCTGCAGTCATGTTTGTATCATCAACTTTAATTGAAATTGTGGCATTTATTGCTTTAGCAATAAAATAAGGAGGTGCTTTTATGGTGGTAGAATTAGAATAAAGTGAGCGGATCGTTGCTAAATCGATTTCAAACTCAGCAAATTCAGATGATTCAATTAGCTCTACTAGCTGCTCTGCCGAAGCAGGATACCCTGAATCAGATGGGTGCTGAACTAATTGAACTTGCTTAGTTTCTTTATTTAACGAAAACAACGACATTTATAACCTACTTCCATAATTCAAGGTTTTAGTCATTTGAGCATAACTAGAATAAAAAGTTAAGTTTTGTCGATAAAAGTAATGATTATAAATAATTCAATACAAAATAAATGCAAAAATCATACATTTACCGTATTGCTTTACATAACAAAAACAAATAGGAGTAATTGAAAATATAATAGTTAATATGATTATAATTAACTATTTATTGGATTCAGTATTATTACACTTCGAACTTAGAAGTCGCATCTAATAAATTATCTGATAGATAATGTAAGTTTTTAGCTACTTCCCTAATAGTTTGCAAAGACTCTTGGGTATCTTCAAATGAATTATGCATGTTTGATACATTATCAACCACCATGGCAGCAACAGATGTTTGCTCCTCAGTTGCTGCTGCTATTTGTGCATTCATACCATTTATAGATAAAATTTGCTCTGAAATCTTTTCTATTGAAATACCAGTTTCTTGTGCAGAACTTGCATTATCTCTGGCCATATCTCTAGCTGAATTCATTGCACCAACAGATTCATTAGCAGCGCCCGTTAACACAGTTAATAATTCTCTAATTTCATTAGTTGATTTAGCCGTTCTAGATGCGAGTTCTCTTACTTCATCAGCAACAACAGCAAACCCTCGACCTTGCTCACCTGCCCTTGCGGCTTCAATTGCTGCATTTAAAGCAAGTAAATTAGTTTGCTCTGCAATAGAAGTGATAACATTTAATATTTGAGTGACATTTTGTGTATCACTTGCAAGTTGATCTATGGTAGACGAGGCGTTTTGAATTTCTTCACTTAAAGCTTGAGACATTTTCATTGATACATTAATTTGCTGTAAACTTTGCTCAACCTCTTTTTCAGCAACTTGCGCTGCATCTGCCGCATTAGCTGCAGAACCCGAAATATCACCGACACTCTGCTTCATCTCCTCCATAGATTGACGTACGATTTCTGCATCACTTGATTGCTGTGTTGTTGCGGTTTCAGCTTTTTCCATACCTTGAACTAATCGTGTGGAGTTTTCCATCAAAGGCTCAACAACGGCCATTATTTCTAATACAGACCCCTTTAAAACGCCAATAAATGAATTAAAGTGAATCGCTACTTGGCCTATTTCATCTTTAGAACACACCGTTAATTTTGAACTTAAATTACCACCACCACTTGCCAGCAACTCTAAGCCATTTGCGGCACTTTTAGCCGAAACCCCAATTTTTTTAGCAATAAAAATAGCTAATACAATTAAACCTATCAACATAACAATACTGATTGAAAGCATTAAAAATAAGGCTTCGTCAGAACGTTTTTGAGTACTTTGCACTAATTCTATAAATCGTGAATCAGCCTTATTTTGAATCGATTTAAAACTCTTCAGCAAAATATCATATTTAGCTGATTTATTTTTAGCATCATCTTGTATTTTAGAAAAATCAGCCGTGCCATCAATCATACCTTTAGCTATTTTTGATGAAATTTCAGCATATTCATTTAATTGCTGAATCTCTGAGCCCCCTTGATAACTTTTATCAAGCGCCTTTAATTCTTTTAAATGCTCAAAAATTTCAGCTTTGGTTATATCAGCCTTATCAACTAGTTCACCATCGCCAAAAGTTACTGCTTGGGTATATAAATCATCCAGTTTTTCAAGTAAAAATTTATTGGAAGTAGCAAGCTGAACGACTTTATATGAAGTAGTTTGCAGCTCATCTAAGGCCTGTTTATTATCAACCATAGCTGAGTAATTAATAATTGCCGAGACTAAAAATACCACAACCGATATACTCGTAATTGCATGTATTTTTTTGGTAATACTTAAATCACTAAACGAAAAACCATTCGACATTAACTCGCTCCAAAAACAACTAAAGTTATTTA
Organism: Pseudoalteromonas sp. C2R02; assembly: GCF_018860845.1. Lineage (NCBI taxonomy): Bacteria > Pseudomonadati > Pseudomonadota > Gammaproteobacteria > Alteromonadales > Pseudoalteromonadaceae > Pseudoalteromonas > Pseudoalteromonas sp. C2R02. The sequence goes on from NZ_JAHKQC010000040.1 coordinate 96,568, forward strand.
TTTACTTAATAAATCTCCTTTAATTGTTATCTATTTTAAGAATTTATCTAGTTTTTTTTAAATTGAGCTACAATTTATTTTGTTCGTTTATCTAAATCAGGGATAAATTATGAAAACTCAACTAGCAGTAGCAGTAATAGCAAGCCTCTCATTGCCCTTGCAAGCAGAAATAAATATTTCAGGTTTTGCCAGTGTTAACGGAGGTAAAGTTTTAAGCGGTACGGGTGTACCACATTATGGTATTGAACCCACTTTTTTAGCTGACTACCCCATAGTCAGTGCATACACCGAAGACTTCTCTATGAAACCGGAATCTCTTTTTGGTTTACAGTTTACAGGAGACCTGTCTGAAGGTTTGTCTGCAACGGCGCAAATAGTTGCGCGGGGAGCCAATGATTATGATGCTAAATTTGAATGGGCTTATATATCTTATGAGCTTAATGATAGTTGGACCATTCAAGCAGGTAAAAAAAGGCTACCATTATTTTATTACTCCGATTTTTTTGATGTAGGTTACGCCTACGTTTGGATGCGTGCCCCCGCAGATAACTACACATGGCAAATATTCAACTATAACGGAATAAATGCTTTATATAACGGCTCTATTGGTGATTGGTCAATAAGCGGGAATATATATGGTGGTAGAGAAGACGATACAAATAACAAACTGTTATCTGAATTCTTCTTCAGTGAAACTACACGAGAAATTTGGAAAGATATTTTAGGCGGTGTAATTCAAGTTAGTAATGACTGGTTAGAGATCAGAGCAACACATATGCAATACACCAACGAAAGGTTTCGTGGTGGTGAGCAAGTACTATGGGATGGAAAATCGGAGAGAGATGGTAAGTTTTATGGCTTAGCCGTAAATGCTGATTTTGGAGACCTATTTATTTTAACCGAGCTAAACCGACTTGATTTAGGCGGTAATTTAGATACAGCTATGATCACCTTAGGTTATCGCTTTGATTCTTTTACCCCTTTTATTTCATATGCAGAGTTTGAAGAAGACGCATTAGATGGGGAAAACCATAATACCAAATCAATTGGTATACGCTGGGATTTTCACTCATCAGCAGCATTCAAACTACAATATGATGATGTAGAAGATAATGCTTTTGATTTAGCCGTAGCGGGTGATAGTGAATCAATCACTTTTGGTATAGATGTTGTATTTTAGGAGAGTCATGATGAAAACATATACATTAGCGATAACTCTATTTTTATTCAGTACATCAACCTTAGCCGATGTCGCGGTAATTGTTCACCCTTCAAATGGCAGCGCCATTGACGCCACAGCTGTAACTAAAATATTTACAGGAAAGAGTAAATCTTTTTCTGATGGCAGTAAGGTTGGCCCAGTTAGTCAAAACGCAAGTTCAGATGTGACAAAAGAGTTTAATAAAAAAGCTCTTAAAAAATCATCTAGCCAATTAAAAGCATATTGGTCTAAATTAGTCTTTACTGGTAAAGGCACACCTCCCAAAGAACTAAGCAATGATGCAGCTGTTTTAAAACATGTGGCCTCAAAACCAAACGCGATTGGTTTTGTAAGTGCTGGTTCTGTTGATGACAGTGTGAAAGTTGTTCAAAACTACTAATTCACCTCAAAAATACAAAGTTAGTAGGTTTAACTTTGTATTTTTTCTACAAATTGCATAGAAATCAGCCAACAACATACACAAATACAATTAAAACTTGTGCCATGCCAAAATCTTCGCGTATACTTAATGCATTAGCATACATACCAGTAGCTATAGTCAAACAAACTGAAGTTTATTTCGACGTTAGGAAATAGTGAAATTAATATTCTTTCACTAAAACAGATTTCAGGGGCTGATTAGGATTCGACGGGATTCAAGAAGCCTTAGGTGCATGTCGAGGTGCGGCTGGCCTCGTAAAAAAGCCGCATTTAAAGTAATCGCAAACGACGATTCTTACTCTCTAGCAGCTTAGGCCGCTAGCGCTTCATCCAAGTATTCTCATGGACTTGGAAATTGAAGTGTCACCCTACATCGAGATCGCGATGGAAACCCTGGCCGGGGTTGAAGCGCTAAAACTAAGCGGCCTCGCCTTTGCTTATCGTGTACGTCCGAGACTTAAAGGTTAACTAAAAGACGATACTAAACATGTAGTACCGAGGGTCGACGCTTTCCGGACGGGGGTTCAAATCCCCCCAGCTCCACCACTTTATAGTGTTATAAATCAGGCAGTTAAGTTAAATCTTAGCTGCCTTTTTTGTATCTACAATCTAAAGTGTCCAATAATTGTCCATAAAGATGTTTTTATATATCAACATTGATAATAGGATTTTATCTTAACTGCCTTTTTTGTTTTTACCTACTAGTAACATCCACAAAACATCCACACTTAAAATAAAGCGACATATTAAACTACCTCCACTTCATGAAAATATAAGCCTTTAATGTCATGTTCTTTAGCCAAAGTATATAAACTATTTTTCGAATCAGTAGTGAAGTACTGAAGTCCAACTTCGCGTACTCTAAATAATTCGGGATTTTCAATAGCACTTTTTGTGAATACCATTTTTTTAAACTTTCTTATTCTACTTGGCTTTCCATTTTTTATATTTCTAATGGTTTGATCTTCATTAAGCGCTTTATTAAAACCAACTACATTAAACAAAAACCAAGTCTCGCCGTTTAAATTACAATCGATAAGCTCGATATTCTTACTGAAATTATTTAAGAATAAAGAGGAAAGTTTAGGTGATATAACAAAAGTAGAAGATCCTAATCCTGCAATGTCAGGTTTAGTTAAATTTAAATGAGAAGAACTGGCTTCAATTAACCAATCAACGCCAAGAGTTCGCCAGCAATCTTTCATACTAGTACCGTCAAACAGCATTAACTGCCCTTCAGTTAACTGAATCGTTTGCTCAAAGCCTGTTTCATTTAATAATAAAAACTCATCAGGTTCTACACTAACGCTAAATACTTTAGAAAATTTCACTTCCATTAGTTGGCCTCAGATAAAAGTTGGGTTATTGGGAAAGAGCCATCAGCAAGTTCTTCTCCAATTTCTTTTAGCATATCAATTATACCTCTATGGCCCAAACCATCTGCGATTGTTTCATTTAATAAAAATTCAATATTAAGATAATATTTACCAGTGTGAATTTTTGAATGTGGATATGCATCTGGGAGAATATCCATTGGAACATGTTTTTGAAATCTAGGTAAATACACTCCATTAGCTTCATGATCAATATCTACACCAAACGCTGATAACCTAAGGCGAGATCGAGCAGATCGCATATCATTCCAAGATACTATGTGATGAGCAGCTGCATTGACAGGTCTTTTTCCTCTCCCTGATTTATCCATGTTAGCAGATAATTTTTCAGCATGTTTTTTCATATGTTGCCAACGAACGTGGCGAGAATAAATCAAATCATCAGCAGATATAATGCCTCGCTGATATTTTACAGAATCAATAATTTCACCACGATAATGTATTGAAAATGCTTGGGCCTAAGCTTTTGCCAAGCCTCTATCACCCGTAACTAAAAATAAATCATTCTCAATATCTTGGACTGTTACCTCATGTATTTCTTGTCTCATTTAAAACTCCTTTTAATTTCGTTCCTAATATAGAGATTAAAATTGAGATAAACAAGCTTACGAATCATAAATAAAAATGATTTGAATAAGGAAGTATTGAAAGTGATTAACAATAATTATTTAAATGGAACAAGAGACAAGACAAGACAGAAATAACTATCTTATTGATATTTCAGTCAACTACAGAAATACTTATCAAACTAAATATAAAACGATATAGTCAAAGTTAATGAACAGCTCACTATTCTCGGTTTATTAATGATATTTAATTCTAAAGATGGATTATTTAGCGAGGGAAATAGGTAATATGCGCATTCTTTAATACAGAACACAAAATCTAGGGTTAAACATTTAGAAAGTGAGATAACTGAGACAACAAAAGTGACAGTATAAGTAAAACACTGATCATAGCCCCATAAAGCTTATGTTTATTTTAAGCTGTCCCTTTGTACCAACTATGATTATGGCTATGCGCATATTGCATTAGTGATGACTTTGAACCTGCAAAATTAGCGTAATGTCGCCTAAAGTGCTGAATAGTACTAAGCCAAGATTCAATCTCAATATTTAATACCTCTAAAATTTTAGGCTTTTCTTTTACAACTCTCCCTCTTTTGTTCGGCACTATTAAGCGACTACTAAAATCTGCCAGTGCTAAATAATCAATTAATGTAAATGGAATTGTATTTTTATCAATTGAACAACCAAGCTCTAATAATGATTTAGGTTGCTGTAATACTGTAAATTCAGGCTTCTTATTTGATTTTTTTAATTTACACGTTTGCTTTTTAAAAGACTGATATTGCTTTCTACGTTCTTGAATTGATGTGAACTCACTTTCTAACAGAGAATCTGCCATTTTTGCCCTAATCGGATTTAAATCAACATACATCATACAACTTAAAATTGCAGGCTCATCTAATAGCGCCTGAGACTTAAATCGCCCCTCCCAAAACTTACCAGTGCAATTATCTTCACTGTTGGCTTTTCTAGCTATAAATTCATTGAGGTTGCGCATAAACCAACTAATGTCATATAACCGAGCTCGCCACTCATCAATAATTTCATTAATTCTATACATATATGCCGAATTAAGCTCTTCACCCGATTTATAACGGTCCACCAAAATACACCCATGGTACAGCTGATACCAGCGCTCTATAACTTCATCATTAGTTAAATTTAAAGCTTCCTCTCTATTCACTTTTAAAACAAGATGGTAATGATTAGACATGATTGCATAAGCTGCAATATCGATTGAAAACACAGTTGAAAGGAATTTAATTCTATCAACTAGCCAAGTTCGTCTATGGTCAAAGTTATTGCCAGAATAAACATCATCACCACATAAAAAGCTTCTACGAATACACCGATTGATGCAGTGATAATATGGTGTTGCGCTTAAATCAATTAAAGACTCTCGAGCTCTGGCCATGATAACCACCAATAACAACTTAGTAATAGTTAAATTTTAGACTAGACTTCTCAATGTTCAAATATCAACGATACCGTTGTGATTTTTTTATTTAGTTTTACGTCTGTAGTGATTTTGCTTCATCGCGTACATTGCTTTATCAGCTCGTACTAAAGCATCTTCAAAAGTATGCTTTGTCGCTTGTTCAATACCATACGAAAAGTTAACGGCTTCATTTTCTAGCAGCGCATAAAGTTTGTTAATGTATTCATTGGCGCGCTCTGGCTCGACTATAACAACAAACTCGTCGCCACCGACTCTAAATGCCATTTCATCTTTTAAACAGGCTTGTTTTAATACTTGAGAAAAACGTATGATCATCAAGTCTCCCACTGCATGACCTTTGGTATCGTTAACTATTTTTAAACCGTTTAAATCAAAATAGATGAGTTCAAAAACATCTAATCGAATATCAGTAAATTTTTTGCGATTGTATAACCCGGTTAATTCATCTTGAGTTGTTTGATCTAGCAGTTTCTGGGTCATGCGCGTGATACCAATTGCAACGAGTACAAACGATATTAATAACGACCCATCATCTAAAATAGTGTCTATTGTTTCAAAGTTATCTACAACCTGTTCAATAAAAGGTATTTCAGTCAATAAGTCGTAAGTCTTATTAAAAAGTAATGAGTAAGCCCCCAGCTGTAAAAAGATGTAAGGCTTTATTGCTTGATAAACAGTTAAGTAAATGTAGATAAGCAGAACAAGCGTACAGCTTTCTAAATAAAGATCAGCGATAGACTCAAACCCATATGATTGATACACATTGATCAAGATTAATATACATAAAAATAAAATAGCTGAAACAATAAAGGGTGACTTTTTATAAAACATAAGAGTATCCAATTCACATTATGAGATTAACTTATCAAATGGGTAAGACTAACGTGTAATCTCAACATTCCTACGCCCTTTACATTCAGGTAACTTGATAGACTTATTCTCATTTTTTTGACTTTGAAATTTTACCTAAGATAATTTTAAATACATCAATTCATGTGTGAACAAATGTACCGAACAATTACAGTATGTAATTTTATTTCAGTCAAGCTGGTCATTGTTCTAAAGTATTAATAACTCATTAAACGCTTGCTTTAATCAGTATTAACCTTTCAATAGCATCTACTTTTTGGCTTGCATCACCTAAAAGGCTATCAGTAATACTCAGTTCGTCACTACGTTTGCTTGTAATCAAAGCAGCTAAACATTCTTCACTTAAACTCACATCGTAATAATCATTTAAATCTTGCGAGCCAATCACAATATAACTGTTTTCATTTAACCAATTAAACGTGGCACAGGCCGTATTAATAAACTCCATTTCATCTGTTGATTCAGGTTTTAATGATCTGGCTATTTTTATTAGTGAAAACGTTTCTTTTATTGGAAAACCTGAATAAAGGCTATTTATAATATGGGCTGAGATTAACTCAAATAATGGAGGTTTATTCATTGAACTACAGTATTACCGTTAAAATTATTATTAATGATAATACTGACATGATTTACAAAAATAAGCGTGACTTTTATTGCGTTGTTTAGCTGCTTTGACAGTCATAAAATGAGAAAGATAAACTGTATTAATAAGACAGGTTTATTCAATTTACTTATTGCCTTTCAGTTGATGGTTTACAGTAAATCAAACCGTTCATTGTAATTTGAAAGTAACTTCTCTTGTTTGTCTGACACCATTTCAACTGTAGGTGTGACGCCTTGTAAATATTGTTCCTCAAACCAATCTAATAGTTCAATTCTGACTTGATAACCATCTTCAATACAAAATGAAGGGTTGTTGACCATTATTTTAGGCGCCCCCATTGTTACTCCAGAATACGAAGAACATTGCGTATACCCATTATCATCTAGCCAATTCATTACTTGCCAACTATAAATTGCCCATCCAATTAGGAAAAGTGGAAAGCACCCAATTATTATGAACAATCCATTTTTTTGACTTCGTTCAGACACCTTATCAACTAATCTACAACCAATCCCCCATATCAATACCGCTAGTGCAGGCATCATCATAATGAGTGGAATTACAGATGTTCTGATCTTTAGTAAAGCAGTGTCTTCATAAACCCTTTTTAGCATCGTTATTTCATCATATAGCGTATAAAAATAGCCAATTATAATGAGCGTAAGCAACGCAATGAAAAAAACCTCCTGCCTTTTTTTTGATAAATGACTTGCTTCAGTCTGTGCATTCATCTCTAAAAACGCCTCTCAAAATATGGAATTCCAAATAAACGATACATAAATCCAATAGGATCTTTCTCATAACTGTTTTCTAATCGTTTGGCTTCATATTTTATTTTGAGTAAATTATCTTTTAATCTTTGTTCAGCTTCTCGTAAACTCTCTGATATTCGGTTTGATAACACATCAGAATCTATAAAAGCGTTAGTTAACACAGTTAATGCAGCACCAACAACAACTACAGCTAACATTGGACCAATAGCAACCATTGCAGCAGCTCCACCCACATAAGTTGCAACAGCCCCCCAAGCAATTCCAGATGAAACAGCAGCAATACCAATGTCTACAGATACCCCTCCGACAAAATCATGCCAAGTAGCTTTATCATTCAGCATTTGCTCAAAGGAATGAAACGTTGCCGAAATAATTACAGATGCAATAAATCCACCTTTAATCGCGTTAGCAGCACCTAATTTACCAACACCAAATGAAACTACTTTAGGGTTATTGGCTAAATATTTAGTGCCTGTAAGATCTTTACGTAAGCCTGCATAACCTTTAAATATAACATTCGGTTTTCCGTTATACGTTTTGATTTGATACTTAGCAAAAGTATTGCCTCCTCGCTTCATCTCTAAAGCTAAAGCACCTAAAACCAAACTATCCATTCCAAATGGAATAAAGCTAGTACCTGTTTTGATATTCGATTTATATAGCTCCCACTCTTTTGAAACTACTTTTTTCTTTTCCAAAGCAATATCAACCCACTCTATGATTTGTGATTGGCTTTTGCCTTTGAGTCGTTGAACATTAAACATAAAATCAAAAAACTCATCTGAATTCATTTGGACAAGAGTATGCTGATTATTTTTAAGTGCGGCTTGAATTTGTTGTTGGCGTTGCTGATTATTTATTTTACGGCGGGCATATGCAGACATTAGTCATTCCTTTGAAAATGCATTATTCGTTCCTTTAGTAGATACTAATAAAATCAGTTCGATTTTTCAATGCTAGTTTTGAATAGTGTAATACCGATTAAACTTAAGTTCTCAATAAATCAAAAAATGACATCATACTAAGTTCATCATTACGTTAGTGATACAAACCGATACAAGCGCTTACACCTTCTTACTTAACGTCAAAAACCATAATTGTATAATAAATCCATTATTTAATATTAAAGATATAGATTCATGTTCAAGTATATTTTACCTATCGCGCTTGGTATGTCTGCCAATGCATTAGCAGGACTAGAAGTACAAACACAAAACCCCCACTCTGTATTTTTTAGTGCGGGGTTTGGTGATGCCGAATTTAAAACTAAGAATAAAAATAACAACAGTCATACATATGACTTTGACGACTACGCATCAACCCAGTTTGGTTACCGTTATCAATTAACAAACATATTTGCGATTGATACTAGATATATAGACTCATCATCATTTGGTTTTAAACAAATTTTTTCATTAGGGTTATTAGATGGCACAATTGATTACGATGCGTTTGCAGTCTCAGCGCAAGCACGAAAATCAATGACTCAAAATTCATATTTATATGCAAATGCCGGTGTTGCCAGATATGATTGGGAATATAAAACAAAAAAATCTAAGTTAAACGAATCAGGTTTTGGAGGGTTATTTTCTTTAGGTTATAAATACCAATGGTGTAAAGTTGAGCTTTCAGTAGAACATCAATGGTTAACTATGGGCGATATGAAAGCCAGTAATTATGCAGCAGAAGTCGGTTATAGATTTTAATTTACCAACCAAGTAACCTTAAATAACTATCGCAAATCGATTTATAAAGTTAAAATAGTGAATTCATTATCTTAATTACAACCTCTATTTTGTGAGGTATTCCCAACGCCTCACAAAGTTGCTTTAATCAATATTAACCTTTCAATAGCATCGACTTTTTGGCTTGCATCACCTAAAAGGTTATCAGTAATACTCAGTTCGTCACTACGTCTGTTTGTAATCAAAGCAGCTTAACATTCTTCACTTAAACTCATTTCGTAATAATCATTTAAATCTTGTGAGCCAATCACAATATAACTGTTTTCATTTAACCAATTAAATGTGGCACGGGCCGTATTATTAATCTGCATTTAATCTGTTGATTCAGGTGTTAATACTTGGGCGATTCTTATTATTGAAAACGTTTCTGTGATAGGAAAGCCCGAATAAAGGCTTTTTATAATATGGGCTGATATTAACTCAAATAATGGAGATTTATTCATTGAACCACAGCATTACCATTAAAATTATTATTGAGGATAATACTGCCGTGATTTACAAAAATAAGCGTGGCTTTTATTGCGTTGTTTAGCTGTTTTAAAAGTCATAAAATGAGAAAGATAAACTGTATCGATAAGATAGGTTTGACTGTCTCAATTTACTTTCTTATTCATAATCAGTGAGTATTCGATAATGCAGGGTACTTAACTACACTACTTTCAGAACCATTATATTCAGCTAAATATGCTTTAGCCCATTGGTTATCGCTATGTAATGGAATTATTTTTGGCTCATCTATATAACCTGCAAATTCTTTTTCTGAAAAAAGACTAATACTCCAATCATTACTCCAATCAGTTTTGATAAAACATGCTGAAAGCTTTTTGATTACTTCTTTATCAGACAAAGAGGGTTTACTCTCTTGTATTACAAAATAGCGATGGTTTTTATCATCAACTCTAACTATTTCAAAGGCTGCAACATTTTCCACACAAGAGCTTGCCGCGGATAAATCATTTGATTTACAAGAAAAAGAAAACAGTGCAAAAAGTATAACTATTACATTAGATTTATTCTGAAAACTGTTCAAAATTCCATCTCCTAGGTTGCTTATCAAATACCCCTTGGATATTAGAAAAAAACTCTTCTCGTTTTTCAGGTATAACAGCGGGTAGATTACCTTGATACCAAACAACCTTGTATTTATCTTTTACAGGAGTAACAGTATGAATAACACGAGTATGACCAAGTGAATTATTCCACCTCGACATTATAAAATCACCGCCTTTAGAAGCTCCTATAGGGACTTTTTTTGTATTATCAATAATATTCAACGCGCCTAACATTCTCATTGCATTAGCTTTGAAATCATCCGCATTATCACTAGATGGCGAATAATTAATCCACTTCCAGCCACTCGAATAATACTTAAACCTATTAGGTAACTTTTCTTTTTTAGAAAAATCTACTAATGCAGCTATCCCTAGATCTGCACAGTCTATCTTTGTACTGTAAGTCGAAATATAATGCTTAGCAAACTGCTGGTACTTTACTTGTTTTTCACTAGTCCAAACCATTTAGAATTCCTTTTCTGATTAAGTCTCAATCACTTAAATTTAATTACTTATAAAACCTATTAAAAATAACTGTTATTTATTTTTAATAGGCCATCACGAACCCATTAAGGAACAACCTTACCGTTAGGATGAGCCTGAGAGCTTAAGCGCTGAACAAGTTGTTGTCCCACACAGGTTACGATTTATAAGGATAGAAAATAATAAAGCTCATACACTGCCAATATCAAAAGAACTGTATGACGAAATACCAAAAGGAAAAAGAAGTTTATTTTAAAACTGTTGAAATACTTTTAAAAAAGCTAGGGTAAGATCTGAGCTGCTCTTATAATTAAACATGACTAGATGCCAAAATGAGCCATGTTTTACACCATACTTTTGCAAGTCACTTCATGCAAAAAGACGGTTATATCCTAGCGCCTCATCAAATACTAGGTCATTCAAGCATTACCTAACTATGAAATATAGCCATTTTGCACCAACGCATTTGGAAGATGAAATTAATTAAAATCCATTAGTGACTCATATACAACCCATACTTTAACGTTATATATCAAAAATATACTTATAACCTGAACGTGACTAACGTTTAGATGGCTAAATTTTATGGGTGTCTATTTTTATTTCGATTTAACGACATTATTAATCAAAAACACTCTTACCATCAACGTATTTACACTAGCTAAGCGCATCCCTTATACCAATTATGGTGATGTGAATGCGCACACTTGATAAGTGACGTTTTAGAGCCTGCAAAGTTAGCATATTGCCTTCTAAAGTGCTGAATAGTGTTTATCCAAGTATCTATTTCTATATTCAATTCATTTAATATTACAGGTTTTGTAGATTCAATTGAGCCACGCTTATTTGGAACAACTAACCGACTGCTAAAATCAGCCAATTCTAAGTAATCAAAAAGTGTAAATGGAATGGTGTTTTTATCTACTGAACAGCCAAATTTTAATAGCTGTTTGGGTTGCTGAAGCACTGTAATGTCTGATTTTTTAACTGATTGTTTTTTAATGTGCTTTTTAAATGCTTGATATTGATTTATACGTTCTTGAATAGATGTAAAATCACTCTCTCGTAATGAGTCTGCCATTTTAGCTCTAATAGGGTTTAAATCGACATACATCATGCAACTAATAACCGCTGACTCGTCTAATAAAGCTTGTGATTTAAAGCGACCCTCCCAAAATCTACCTGTGCAATTATCTTCATAATTGGCTTTTCTAGCTATAAATTCATTAAGGTTACGCATAAACCAGCTAATATCATATAAGCGATTACGCCAATCATTTACAATTTCATTAACCCTAAATAAACAACCAGAATCTAATTCCTCACCCGCTCTATAACGGTCAACCAACATACAACCATGATATAACTGATACCAACGTTCAATGACTTCATCATTAGTTAAATTTAATGCTTCATCACGATTAACTTTTAACACTAAATGATAATGATTAGACATAATTGCATACGCTGCAATATCAATTGAAAAAACAGTTGAAAGAAATTTAATTCTGTCGATTAGCCAGGCACGTCTATGGTCAAAGTTATTGCCGGTATATTTATCATCTCCGCACAAGTAACTTCTACGAATACAACGATTAATGCAGTGATAATAAGGGGTTGAATCTAAATCTATTAAGGACTTTCGTGCTCTAGCCATAACAACCACCCATTGATAATGAACTCTATTTAACTCTAGTTCATTACCGTTTAGATGGCTAAATTTTATGGGTGTCTATTTTTATTTTCTATAAAACAAACGAATATTGCTTTACCAGAGGGGCAATGTAGCCATGTTTTAAGACATACCTTTGCAAGTCACTTTATGATGAATGGTGGCAATATTATTGTATTACAGCGTATTTTAGGCCATGCTAAAATAGAAGAAACAATGCGTTATGCTCACTTTGCTCCTAGCCATTTAGAAGATGCCATCAAATTCAACCCTCTTTCATAACTATTTGGATGATAAATTTAAAGTCATAAAACCTTGTACTGACTTGATTGTAATATATATATTCAAGTCAGTAGTCCGTCGGAAAATAATGGATAATAGAACCTTATCACCTATGGATGTCAATAGTCTTAAAGCTCCACCTCTAATAAATTTATATTATTTTAGTTTATTAATAATTACTTTTAGTTAAAAGCCAAAACATTGGATCACATACATTTTTAGGTTTTATTTCTTTAGGCGGCATCCCATCTTGTGTAATACCGACGGAAGAAACAGGGAAAAAATTAAAGTGTTTTGATTTTTGCGTCAATAATGAAAGTAAACGACTATATTTATTTTTCAATTGTTCAAATGCTTCTTCGTCAGAAGAGAACAAATCACTTTTTAGCAATAATAAAGCTATTGGAGTTTTAAATTTCTCACCTGCCTTACCTTGTGATTCTGTTAATAACATTTGATAAGCACCGATTAACATTGATTGAGAGTCTTCAATCTTTTCAATATCATTAGAAAATAATATGTCACCATCAACACAAAACATCAATGCATCGCTAGATAATGCATATTTAAAATAATCGCTTTTGTGTAACCACATATCTGATGAAGAGTCGAACTCATCAATATGTTCACCAGCATAATCACCAACTTCTAAAGTATATTGCTGCTTTAAAAAACCGCTTCCAATAGAGGCTCTTGCTCGAAAATAAAATGCAGTATTCACTTCCGTACTCGGAAGCCACTTTCCTTTCCTTAAACTAGTTAAATTATTATTAACTTTCTCAATAGTTTCACTACCTGAAGGTTGAAAATCGAACTTTTTTACTAAATGACTTTGGAGTTCATCAAATAGAACTGATAGGTAAACTGTTTTTCCTGCTCTCGGCTGACCGATGATAAAAGCTCTAAATGGTGTAGGATTCTTTTTCAAAAAGCTATAAATAAATGATACATATATTCCCATTAGTCCAGATACTAGTACTACAAGAATAGAACTGAAAGTAGATTTGAAAATATCATAATCCACTGTAAATAACACAGTCACGATAAATATAATTACAGTACCTAACACAAAGGCCAACTCTAAAATTCTTCGATTCATAATTTATTTATCCAAGTCATATTTATAGTTAAATAATATTGATGTAGGAACAACCACTGCCATCACGATGAAACCAATAACTCTAAATGTTTCTATTTTATTATTATAGGATAGAGGGTCTATAGCTCCTAAAGCCTTTTTAACATCTGTACCATCTGTTATAGCTTTCGATGCAACAGAAAAGTAATTTGTAAGTGTAATGTCTGCCTGAACGAGATAAACAAGTGACCAAGCAAATAAAACCATAGACACAACTAATCCAAACGAGATAATGTTAGTTAAGCCTTCTAACAAATCTTTATTGGCTACCTTTTTAAGACGAATTAATGAAATGACACAAATCATTGCCGATGCAAACAACAAATCAGTACCATTGATGGAGTCAGTAGAGAAGCTCCCTTTTTCTATTCCTTTTAAAAGCCACACTCCAAACATTGGAACTAAAGGAAGAGCTAAGCTAGTAGTAAGCCAATTAATAAAACGATACATTTTTTTATCTTTAAAATTCAATAGGTAATAATTAATAGGCAGCATTCTATCATAGAATATACAACACACTAGACCCTTATGTTAACAATGTACTATAATTTTTGGGCTAAGTTGATTAAAGCTATAACACAATAAATTCGAGTACTTCTATTCAAATCATTTATAGTAATTAATTAAATCCCAAAGAAACATCCACAAAGCATCCACAATGAATAAATACAGGCAGGTTTTACCATGTTTGCTCATACAGTAACTTATTGATTAATATATAAGTTGCTGTTTTATAAAGTACAAAGATACAATCGACGCTTTCCGGACGGGGGTTCACCCCCAGCTCAACCACATAATATCGTTGTAATACAAAAGGTTATAAACCTAGCGAATTACAAAAGATGACAAATTGGCGACAGCCAAAAAGAAAGGCAGTTAGGATTTTATCTTAACTGCCTTTTTTATTTCTATAAATTAAACCCAATAATAATTAATATCGCATTAAGTTAATATCATTAAGATATTTAATTAAGATATTTCATTAAGATATTTAATTAAGATAACAACTGAAATTTCTCTATTACTTTTTGGTGTTTTTTCGCCAACGGACCTGGCTTAACTGGGGGAATTCGCATTTGGTCAGTCTCATAATTACTTTTGCTAAATTCGCTGGCAAATTGTGCCGCTAACTCATGCTTTCTTGTTTGTTGAGATAAATCGGCAATCTCAGCAATATCTATTGCAGGATCAAAACGATGAAATCCCTGATAACTAAAGTTTTGGTCTACATGTAAATCACTTAAAAACACAAGTTCATTCATTAAAGCACGGCTTAATGTATTTAAAGTCAAATCTTCGGTTTGTAAAAATAGCGTTTTATTTTTTATTTCAGGTAAGGTGCTTAAATCATGACTTTCAATACCGATATCTATTAACCATAACCCGTTTTTTCGTTGCTCAACATCTTTCAAGGTTAAGTGACAGTTATCGTAATTGATGCAACTTAATACATGATTAATCTGCTGCTCGGGGCTTACTTTGTTTTGTGTTTGTTTAAATTGTTTATTGTCGTAAAACTGTGCCATTAACGGTAAATCTATATGTGTATTAAATGGTGTAGTAACACTGTTATTAACTTTAAGTTTAAACAGCTCCCTTACTTCGTGTTCTCGCGATTTTTTAATCGCTAAAAAAACGCTTTGTATAATTTCAGATGTGGGTAATTCAGGCTCTACGCGCCATTTACGGCCAAATAGTAGCTTTAAATCATTTTCGCTTGAATGCTTTTTGTAATTATCGTGGCCAACAACCCCTACTTGTATATAAATACACTCACCCTCTTGTGCTGCAAATACAACATAACGGGGATCATATTCAATTGCACAAATTAGCGCTTCAACACTTTGTAATGTGTGATGATAAGTTAAATAATGCTGAGGTATACAAAACTCACCATTACTTAATTTAACCATAGGTGCTTTTGGCATTACTTTCTCACCTAAACGTAACTGTACTTCTTTTTGCATTGTCGTATCCTTATTTTGTGTCTAAAAGTAATACGAAAAACAAAGTAAAATAGTTCAGTGATATTTAAAAGAATATGAAAATCCAGTTTTTATAATCAATACAATAATATATTATTTATAAAGTTTAACTCGATGTAATCTCCAAATTTGATTTAATCAGTATTAACCTTTCAATTGCATCGACTTGTTGAGTATCATCACCTAAAAGGCCATCTGTAATACTCAGTTCATCACTACGTTTGTTTGTAATAAATGCAGCTAAACATTTTTCACTTAAACTCACATCGTAATAATCATTTAAATCTTGTGAGCCAATCGCAATATAACTGTTTTCATTTAGCCAGTTAAAAGTGGCACTAACCGTATTAATAAGCTGAATTTCATCTGTTGATTCACTCTTAAATACGCGTGCGATATTAATACTCGAAAATGTTTCAGTGATAGGAAAGCCTATATAAAGGCTTTTTATAATATGGGCTGAGATTAACTCAAATAATGGCGGTTTATTCATGCTCTACAGTATTACCGTTTAAATTATTATTAACGATAATACTGCCATGATTTACAAAAATAAGCTTGGCTTTTATTGTGTTGTTTAGCTGCTTTAAAAGTCATAAAAAGAGAAAGATAAACTGTATCAATAAGATAGGTTTGACTGTCTCAACTTATTCTTTTTAACTGAATAATACCTCACCCTATCTCAATTTAATTGAATGCAAAAGCCGATATATTTAAGGTCTAAAAGTCACATGTTGTAGACAGTTTAATTTAATAAGGTAACACACAATGAAGCTTGCAATTATAACAGGCGGTTCAAAAGGACTTGGTAAAGCACTAGTAGATATATACGCAAATGCACATTGGCAAGTCGTAGAATTTTCAAGAAGTGGTAATAGTCAAAACCATCAAACATGCGATTTTTCTGAACCAGATTCATGCACTGATACCCTCAACAAAACATTTAAACAGCTAAGCAATAATTGCTATAGTGAAATTGTTTTAATTAATAATGTGGGAACATTAGCCCCTGTCGGCCCACTAGAATCAACTCAGCCACAAGATTGGCAACAAAACATTCAAATAAACCTTAATGCTTGTGTGACAACAACAGGTTTATTTTTAAAATATTTTAGTAAGCAAGACGCCAATATAAAAATCGCCAATATATCATCTGGCGCTGCAGTTAAGCCGTTTTATGGTTGGTCGCTGTATTGTGCTACCAAATCTGCAATCGAAACTTTTACGTCCTGCATAGCACTTGAAACACAAAATAATAAAAACTTAAGCATTATGACTATTCGACCAGGTGTGATTGATACGCAAATGCAACAAACAATTCGCGATCAAGATGAAGCTAACTTTACCGATGTCGCGCACTTTAATGCGCTAAAAACAGATAACAAATTACAAACACCCACCATAGCGGCTAAAAAAATAATAAAACTATTTAGTCAGTCACCTTTATCTGGACAAGTATATGACTTAAATGAAGTCATATTAAAATAAAATTAAGCTTTTTTATATTCATAATAAATTTAATGCGATGCAATATCTCAGAGGCAAAAATGATAAATGAAGTAAATAATAAACCTGATATTTTAACGCCTGTTGAACGCCAACTTGAGGCTTATAATGCAAAGAAAATTATTCCTTTTACTGCACAGTTTAGTGACGATATAGAAGTTTTTAGACCGCCAAACCCAGAGCCTGCCATTAAAGGGATAAAAGATTTTACCGATTTTTATAAAACACAAAGATTTAATTTAGATTATCTACACGTCGAAGTTTTACAGCGCACAGTGATGGGTAACAAGGTGATAGATCATGAGCGAGTTTCAAGTGAGAAAGGTGTTACCCGAGAAGTCGCAGTTGTTTACGAAATAAAAGGTAATAAAATTGCTAAAGTGTGGTTTTTTAGTGCTGAATAAACAATAAAGTAAATTGTCACTTTATAAACTGTACATGTATTAATAATAATCACATCGACAGTAAAAATAATAAAAAATGTGAGCACGACCTATATCCCCTAGTTTTAAGTACTTTATTTATTATTTTAAAACGAATACATATTGCAAAAAACGCAACATTACTGCAATAGCCCTACTTTAACTTTTAAAAATCAAGATAAAACTCCCTGGTATTTACTCGTAACACGTGATTTCAATACTTTTAACACTACAATTTTTAGGTTGCAAACTCGCTGCAAGCCCTTACAATGCGCCCTTTTTAGCATCTGCGTTGTTATTTTAAGGTTTACATGTCTAAGTCTACACTTCTTTCTTTGGGTTTTATGACCTTTGCACTTTTTTTAGGGGCGGGAAATGTCATTTTTCCGCCACAATTAGGTCAAGGTTCGGGTGAACATTTCTTATTAGCGATGTCTGGTTTTTTAATCACTGCGGTTGGTTTGCCTGCGCTCACACTTATTGCAATTGCTTATATGGGCGGCAGTGATGCACTTACAAGCAGATTACCTAGATGGGGACATTTACTTTTTTGGAGTGTATTGTTTTTATCGATTGGTCCGCTTTTTTCTATGCCGCGTACTTTTACGGTTGCTTACGAGTTTACGGCTAAGCCTTTTATTGGTGATACTGGTTTATTAATGTGTACCTTAGCAATGGCAGCCGTCACATTATTTTTTGCATTAAACCCAGGTAAATTAATGGACCGTATTGGTAAAATACTGACACCAATTTTACTTGTTATGCTGGTCGCGATAGCCGTAAGTGCCTATTTATTTCCTCATGGCGAAACGTTAAGCATCGCTAAACAATATCAAGAATTTGCTTTTGCTTCGGGTTTATCTGAAGGCTATATGACGATGGATGTATTAGGTGCTGTGGGTTTTGGTTGGTTGGTAATGAATGCCATAAAAGAGGCTTCGCCTAAAAGTGCCATATTGCCAAGCATGACCCGTGTTGTTTTAATTTACAGTGTTGCTATGAGTTTAGTTTATATTGCTATCGCATATGTCGGCGCTAACTATGGCCAAGCTGAAACCAACGGTGGCGCGATATTATCTAATTATATGAATTGGATTTATGGTGTACCTGGCGTTATATTATTAGGTTTTGTGATTTTCATGGCCTGTTTAACGACAGCGATTGGCTTAACTTGTGCCAGCGCTGAATTTGTTAGTAAAAACTTTAGTAGCTGTAATTATAAGGTGAGTGCCATAGTGATTGTAGCAGTGACTACCTTAGTGGCAAATTTAGGCTTAGATATGCTGATAGCCATTACATTGCCTTTAGTTGTTGTATTGCACCCTGTGGCAATCACTGTAATTTGTTTAGCATTATTAAATGTGAAACGCCCTGTTAGTGGTCTGACTTATAGCTTAACACTTATAACAGCAATTGCTGGCGGTATTGTAGATGCACTTAAAATATTAGAAAAAATGCCATCTGATATTCATGCTACATTTATTCAGTATTTACCTTTATATCAATATAACGCGGGTTGGCTAGTGCCTACCATGGTTAGTTTTTTATTATTTTCAAATATATGTGGTTTAAATAAGAAATCAAACATTAACAGGGTAAATAACACCTCTACATAATATTAAAGTGTTACAAATCATTATATTAACAATGATTTAACGATAACCCCTTGAGAGTTCTGATAGTTTTAAATTAGGTACTCAGTTTTTAAGCGCTGCTTTGATTTATTTTTCAAAGCAGCAATCTCTAAAACACAAGGAAACCAGTATGATGAAAAATAAATCTCATGAACCAGAAATTGATGCAGAAGTAGATATGAACCCAATGCTCGATGTTGTGTTTATTCTTTTAATTTTCTTTATTGTCACTACCACATTTGTAAAGGCCAAAGGCATAGAACTTAGCCGACCTCAAAGTAATTCACAGAATAATCAAACTTCAAAAAGCGTACAAATTGCAATTGATAAAGACAATATTATTTGGATGGATAACCGACAAGTAGACTCTGAGCGTATTGCAGCAAACATTGCTAGAATAGGCGCTAATTTTTCAATTCAAACAATACAAATAAATGCGGACCTTGATAGCACTCATCAAACATTAGTAACAGTTATGGATCAGGTAAAACTCATGGGTGACTACCCTATAGCGCTCACTTCACACGCCATTTAATTATTTATAAATACTCACTTTATAGTATCGAATATAAGCCATCAATGATGATTATATTAGATACTAATTCAGTATTAACTACTTAACTGAGACTTTACTCAATTTATCTTTTAGCTGAATTAAAGTTTTGATTCGATTAAACCAAAATGGTGCACCTAGTGAGATGAATATGGTTGAAATCATCATGCCAATCCAAAAAGATAGTAATTGCCATATGGTTTTGTGGCTTTGCTGCTCACCCGCCTTATAAAAATGAGACTCGCCTTTTGGTAATAAGGTAAATCCATATAAAGCCGCATTTTTTTGCTGTGATATTAAACAAGATTGAATATTTTCAAACTGAGTCAAAACACGACAATCTTCATAAGGTTTATTAATTTGTTGTTGCGCTTGATTAACTAAACTGTCTCTATAAGCCTTATCTTGAGATACCTTATTCAGTACTGAGAATGTATCTAATTGAAACAAAAGCACAAATACACCTGCAACTATAAATGACCAAAAGTGGGTTTTTCGCGTAAAATGACTACTCATTTCGGTTTCTATTCGCGCAAAAAATCTATCGGCTTCATTTAATAATGCATCTAAATCAGGTTTAGTATTACAGTCACTTTGTTGATGTAAGTTTGTGAGTACCGCTTTTATTTCTTCATCATTTATATGCCCACGTTCATAGTTTCTAAATAGCTGATAAAACAAGCCGCCTCGATTAGCTTTAATAGTTGGCCTCATTAAATCGAGTAGCGAATCATTTAAAGAGCTCTGCGACACCCAACTATTGTTAATTTTGAATATATGAGTCGCTAATGCTGTTAATCCTAACTTTAAATGTGCTGTTCGCCATTTTAAGTTATTTTGTAAAAACTGAATAAAAGCAGTGACTACTAAACTAAACATTAGCATGACTGAGCAAAAGGCGATTAAAATCCCTAAAATATCTAAAAGCATATCTTATTGTTATTGTTAAATTAATAATGATGATAGTTGAGCATTTTTAGGAACAAAGCTCAACTCTATATTTTTTGAAGTACATAACGATCATTAATAATTTTTGAATTCACAAATCGTGTTTATAAAACAAACAAACTGGCCTATATTTAATATCAAATAGCTGTAAAAGTTTAATTATGATTGATACTCAAGCTTGTTTAATTCAGTACCCACATCCTGAAGTTGATTATGAACAATGGCAAAATGTCGTGAATATTATTGCTGAGCTTTATAATGCTGCAAGTGGCACTATCATTCAATTTAGGCAAAATGAATTTAATGTTATTTCAACCAGTAAAAATCCAAATAATTTTTTAGAAATAAACTCATGCTGGCCCTACGACATTCAAAGTTTTTGCCGTGAAATGATGGAGACTCGAAATTCTTTATATATAAATGATGCACTTGGTTCTGAAAAATGGCGAGACTCTCCACCAGTTGTAGAAGGCGCTGTACGTTCTTATTTAGGGTTTCCTATTTTTTGGCCCGATCAAAGTTTATTTGGTTCTATTTGTGTGATCGACACTAAAGCAACTGAGTATCCTAAAATATTGGTTCATCTACTGTCACAATTTAAAGAAATAATAGAAAGTGATCTAAAGCATCTGATTAATTATGAAAAAATAAGTGCCCTAGCTTTAACCGATGAGTTAACACAACTATACAACCGTAGAGGATTTGAAACTCTCGCCAATCAAAGAATAAAAGATGCGATAAGGTTTGAAAAAAAACTCGCTTTTATATATTTCGATATTAATAACTTAAAGTTTGCCAATGATAATTTAGGTCATGACATAGGCGATTTATTAATTAAAGAGTTCGCCAATACGATACAAACGCATACTAGAGATTCAGATATCAAAGCAAGGCTTGGCGGTGATGAGTTTATTGTGATGATACTGAGCAATAGTGAAAGCTTTATAGATGAATGGAGTCAGGATATTGTTCAGAGTTTTAATCAGTTTTGTAAAACAATTTCAACAGATGCCGGTTTAGGTGTCAGCTATGGTGCCGAAGTATTTGAATACGACAGTCAATACACTCTTCAAGAAATGATAAATATTACAGATAAAAAAATGTATATACATAAAAATGAGAATAAATAACAAACTAATCCGCAAAGCCTTTAGCGACTTAATCATGACTCATGATATAATTTAAAACGTAAATATTTATGAGGTTAACATGGCACGTACAGCATCGGCTTTACACATTTTAGTAAAGCATAAAGAACAAGCAGAAGACATTATCAAGCAGTTGAATAAAGGCGCTAAGTTTCATGTGTTAGCCAAAAAGCATTCAACGTGTCCATCAGGTAAAAAAGCAGGTGGTAGCTTAAGTGAATTCGCAAAAGGCACTATGGTTCCTGCATTTGATAAAGTTGTTTTTAGTAAAGAGGTATTAACGCCTCATTTAGTTAAAACTAAATTTGGCTGGCATGTTATTAAGATTTTATATCGCACTTAGTTTTTTTGTTTTTTGTGATTTAAAAAACTAAAATAGCTCTAACATCATGCTAAAACCCATCATTCCCGAGTGGTTTATATCGGGAATCTTATTTTAGCTAGATCTCCGATAAAACATTAAGAAATAACTAAAGTGCAGCTCCAGTTCTGACCAAAGAGCACTATTTAGCATTGGTTGAGAGTGATAAGAAAACTAGGCTTTAACTGTTACTAAAGTAATTGAACCTAACATACTTAATATTAAGCTAGTTCTAAATATTAACATTTTACGTTGTTCACGTTTTATTTCTGCAACTGTCATTTCGCCTTTTTCTAGGCTATCTTTTTCAAGTCCTAACATAAATGCAAAAAGAACTACCGAGCCAAACATGAAAAAGCTTACTAATGCTGGTATATCAAATCTTTGATGTAAGGCATAGATTAATATAAAAACTAATGTGAATAATCCTAACCTAAAAAAATCAATTTTATTACGCATGTATGGGACCTTTACATTTAATGCTAATTTCTTAACACCTATTTTGGTACTTAGAGTAAAGCTTTATTTTCTTTTAAAAGAAAGCTTTACCTTAATAATTAATAAAAGCTTCACAGAAGATTATTAATTGAAATAGAAATAGATGCTTTATTCTAAATCAAATTATACGCTAATTAATAAATAAAAAAGCCAATATCGATACCGATATTGGCTACAACACGCATTGAATGGTGTTTATACAGTATATTAATGCATTAAATTATTTATGCATCTACTAAGCTTTTAAATAAATCAGTAAAAGTATCAAGCCCTTCGTTGGCTAATTCATCGCTTATTGTTAAGGCAGGTAAAAAACGAATTACATTGCCATAAAAACCGCAGGCTAATAGCACCAAGCCATATTGGGCAGCTTTGCCTATGATTGCTTGCGTTAATGGTGTATTGGCGTGTTCTGAATCACCACCAACAATTAGCTCCATCGCAATCATAGAACCTTGATTTCTTACATCTAAAATTAAATCAGGGTACTGTGATTTTAATGCTGATAATCGCTCATTAAATAAAGCACCTATTTGTTTAGAACGCTCAATTAAATTTTCTTCTTTAATCACATCTAATACTGCAAGTGCTGCAGCACAGGCAACTGGCGAACCACCATAAGTACCGCCTAACCCGCCAGGTAATGGCGCATCCATAATGTCACTTTTGCCAACAACCGCAGCAATCGGGAAACCACCAGCAATACCTTTTGCCATTGTCATCAAATCAGCTTCAACACCGCTATGTTCAAAGCTAAACATTTTACCAGTACGGCCAAAGCCTGTTTGAATTTCATCAGCTATTAATACGATGCCATGTTCATCACATATTTGACGTAAAGCTTGTAAGAATTCAGCTGGTGCGGCATAAAAACCGCCTTCACCTTGTACTGGCTCTACAATAATGGCTGCGACATCAGTTGGTGCAATATCTACTTTAAATAAGTTCTCTATCGCTTTTAAAGATTCCTTAACAGTAATATCGTGGCATGCAACAGGAAAAGGTGCATGAAAGATATCACCAGGGAAAGGACCAAATAAGTTTTTATAAGGTGTTATTTTACCTGTGAGTGCCATGGTTAAATTTGTGCGACCATGAAAACCACCGTTAAAGGCAATGACACCACGACGACCTGTATATGCGCGTGCTATTTTTACACAATTTTCAACGGCTTCTGCACCTGTTGATACAAAAATCGCTTTTTTATCTGATTCGCCAGGGGCTGCTTCAACTAATTTTTCAGCAAGCTCAACCGCTACTTCGTATGGATTTACCATCACACAAGTATGACTAAATTTATCTAGCTGTTCTTTTACGGCATTCACAACTTTTGGATGACTATGACCTGTATTACATACGGCAATACCAGTGCCAAAGTCTATGTAACGTTTACCTTCAACATCCCAAAGCTCTGAGTTTTCAGCGCGCTCTACATATACTGGATATACATTGCCTTGGCCACGGGCGATCACTTTGGTTTTTCTTGCTTGTAAATTTGCGTTTGTCATTTTTATTTACCTAAATTCTATTCGTATAATTAATAAGTGATAAAAAGCTTTATTACTTATTAAGGCCGCCCATGCATAGATATTTGATTTCTAAATAATCATCTAAACCATATTTAGAGCCTTCCCTGCCATTACCAGACTGTTTAACACCACCAAATGGCGCAGCTGCATTTGAAATAATGCCTTCGTTAATGCCTACCATGCCGTACTCTAAACCTTCAGCGACACGCCAAATACGGCCAATATCACGCGAGTAAAAATAAGCAGCTAAACCATATTGGGTATCATTTGCCAATTGTATTGCTTGCTCTTCGCTA
Source organism: Pseudoalteromonas sp. C2R02 (assembly GCF_018860845.1). Classification (NCBI taxonomy): domain Bacteria; kingdom Pseudomonadati; phylum Pseudomonadota; class Gammaproteobacteria; order Alteromonadales; family Pseudoalteromonadaceae; genus Pseudoalteromonas; species Pseudoalteromonas sp. C2R02. Next base: position 121,134 of record NZ_JAHKQC010000040.1, read on the forward strand.
TCAAATGCAATGATAGGAGATACAGGGCCAAATATTTCGTTATTAGCAATTGGCATATCATTTGTCACGTTAGTTAATATGGTAGGTTTATAAAAGTTTTCGCCTGCCTCAGTTGCTTTGCCGCCAATTTTTAATTGTGCGCCTACTGCAATAGAATCATTTACCAGTTTTTCAACATCACTCACGGCATTTTTAGAGATCATAGGGCCAATATTAATACCCTCGTTTAAGCCATTACCTAATGATAGTTTTTCTACTTCTGTCGCAAACTTTTCAGTAAATTCTGCTAATACTTCTTTTTGCACTAAAATACGATTAGTACAAACACAGGTTTGACCTGCGTTTCTGTATTTAGAAACTAAAGCGCCTTGTACTGCTGCATCTATATCTGTGTCGTTAAATACAATAAAGGGTGCATTGCCACCTAATTCCATAGATACTTTTTTAACAGTGCTTGCACATTGACCAATAAGCGTTTTACCTACTCCTGTAGAACCAGTAAAAGTAAATTTAGCGATATCAGGATGCTGGGTTAATACTTTACCCATGCCACGAGAGTCTTCTCCGACTACAACATTAAATACGCCTGCGGGTATGCCTGCACGCTCTGCCAATTCAGCCATAGCAAGTGCCGATAAAGGTGTTAATGTTGCTGGGCGTACTACAAATGTACAGCCAGCGGCTAAAGCAGCAGCAGCCTTACGTGCAATCATTGCATTAGGAAAATTCCAAGGTGTAATTGAAGCCACAACACCTACAGGCTGTTTTAAAACAATAATGCGTTTATCGCCTGAAGGACCAGGGATCACATCGCCATAAACACGTTTACCTTCTTCAGCAAACCATTCAATAAATGCAGCACCGTAGGCAATTTCGCCTTTTGCTTCTGCTAATGGTTTACCTTGCTCTAGTGTTAATATGCGACCAAGATCATCTTGATGTTGCATCATCAAGTTAAACCAGTTTCTTAATAAACCAGCACGCTCGTTTGCCGATTTAGCAGACCACGCTTTTAATGCATCTTTTGCCGCTTTAACAGCAAGCTCAGTTTCAACAATGCCAGCATTATTTACGCTTGCTACTAATTCACCATTTGCAGGGTTAGTTACATCAAACTCACTCTCACTGCTATGCCAACTACCATTGATATAAGAAAACGTTTTTAATAGTTTTTCATCTTGTAAGCCATGATCTTGTAAAATGCGCACATTAGTCTCCAATGCAAAATGTTTTATCTATTGAATAACAAATTCAACTCAGGTTAAATACAAAACATTAAACCTTAAGTTTTACCCTGATAAAACATAGAGCCGAATTTTGAATAAATCATCTATCATTCCCAAACCGATCACTGAGTATGATTTACGTTTATTACGTATTTTTGTATGTGTTGTAGAGCATGGCGGTTTTGCTGCTGCCGAAACTGCACTAGGCGTTACTCGCTCTACCATAAGTGTTCATATGTCTAATCTTGAGTCTAGAATGAAACTCAAACTTTGTTTAAGAGGTAGAGGTGGTTTTTCACTTACTGAAGATGGACAAGCCGTATATCGCGCGGTAATTAGCTTATTTGATTCTTTAAATGACTTTTCATTACTTGTAGGCACTTTAGGCAAAGAATTAAGTGGTGAACTGGTTATTTTATGTGCCGACCAATTAGATCATGCAAAACAACAAAAAATGGCGCAAGTAATTCAAGAAATTCACGACAGTTCGCCCAATTTACATTTAGTATTAGATGGTGATTCAATTTCTAATATTGAAAAATCATTATTAAAAGATAAAGCACATATTGGTATTTTCCCTGATTATCAACAAATTGAAGGCTTAAGTTATACGCCTTTATGTAATGAGCCTATTTATTTATGTTGTGCACATTCTCATCCATTTTTTAATAAAGTTGATACCCTAATCACAGATGAAGACTTAGCTTCTGCTTTAGCGATTCACCCTGGTATTGATATTGATTTGTCAGGTAAAAATCAGCTCACTAAATTAAATTTAGCAGCTAAGGCTTATCAGTTTGATACTCGTAAATCTATGATTTTATCGGGCCGTTATATTGGGTATATGCCTCAAAGTTATATTCAGCATGAGCTTAATATGGGACTTATGCGAATAATCCAACCTAGCTCATTAACCTATCAATTTAATTTATCTTTAGTGAGTAAAAAGTCACCGAGAGAAATCAATAAGGTCAAATTACTGAGCGATGTATTTAGCAGGGTTTTTGAACTTAACTAACTATAGCGTTTCCTCGTAAATGAATTTTAGGTATATACTTAAAGGTAAGCTTTTATCCTTTTGAGTACTTGCCTATGCATAAAGCCTTTATAACTGGTTTACCTAAAGTTGAGTTACACCTTCATATTGAGGGCTCTCTGGAGCCTGAACTCATGTTCAAACTCGCCAAACGTAACAATGTTGATATTCCATTTAAGAACCCGAAAGAAGTCGCTAAAGCGTACGAGTTTGAGGACTTACAGTCTTTTTTAGATATTTATTATCAAGGCGCTAATGTACTTATTCATGAGCAAGATTTCTTTGAGTTAACATGGGAATATTTATTACGCTGTAAGCAAGATAATGTAATTCACACAGAGATATTTTTTGATCCACAAACCCATACCGACCGTGGTATTGCTTTTGCGACTGTCATAAATGGCATTGATAGAGCTTTAAAACAAGCAAAACAACAACTCAATATTAGCAGCCATTTAATTATGAGTTTTTTACGCCATTTAGATGAAGATTCCGCTTTTAATACCTTAGAGCAAGCAAAACCCTTTAAAGATAAAATCATTGCTGTTGGATTAGATTCATCAGAGTTAGGTAATCCGCCAGAAAAGTTTGAACGTGTTTTCCAACAAGCCATTAAACTCGGGTTTTTAACTGTTGCCCATGCAGGAGAAGAAGGCCCTGCAAGTTATATTTCAGATGCCTTAAACTTACTTAGCGTATCACGCATTGATCATGGTGTACGTTGTATTGATGATCAAAAATTACTTGAGCAATTAATATCACAACAAATACCTTTAACTGTATGCCCATTATCTAATGTGAAATTATGTGTATTTAAAAATATGACACAACATAATATTGTTCAACTTTTAAGAATGGGTGCATGTGTCACAATTAATTCTGATGATCCTGCATACTTTGGTGGTTATATGAATAGTAACTTTTTAGCCTTAGCGCAAGCACATGAAATGAGCAAAAGTGAAATCACGAAGTTTACTTACAATGCCATTGAAGCAAGCTTTATTAGTGATGCAGAAAAACTAAGATTAAATAAAATCACTTCTGAGTATGTATCTAGATTTGATGATTGATATGAACAGTTATAATAAATAGCTCTGCTTTAAATCAATATATTTGGGATAAACCCAATTGTAGCCACTCGTCATTCGCGTAGTATTTTAATCGGGGATCTTATTTAGGTTCTAGGTTTTAAAATACTTAGCAAAGTGTTTAAAACAATAGATCTTCGATTAAACAACTCGGAGATGACGTCTGTAAGGTTATTTCTTAATTTTGCATTGAGTATATTTTTATAGCTCAAGTGAATCATTAAATTAGATTAAACAGCAATCCAAGTTTTACTAATTAACTCAGTTTCACCTTGTAATACACGAGCTTCAAACTTATCACCTGATTTAATCACTCCGACCCCTTTTGGGGTGCCTGTCATAACGATATCGCCATTTTGTAAATCCATGAATGATTGAATTTCTTTTAAGATATCATCTGGCTTATACATCATTAATTCAATGCCACCAGCTTGTATCAGTTCATTATCAATTTTAAGTGCTAACGTTAAATTAGGGCTGATTTTATCTATTGATACAAAGTCACTAAAAACGGCAGAACCATTAAACGATTTTGCACGCTCCCAAGGTAAGCCTTTGCCTTTAAGTTTGCTTTGTAGCCCTCGTTTAGTTAAATCTAAACCAAAACCTACTGCACTAAAACGCCCTTGCTGATAAATAAAACTCAACTCACCTTCGTAATGTAGCTCTTCTTGATGAAAAGCTGATAACTGATCTGATATTGCAGAGTTAGGTTTTAAAAATATCACCATTTCGTCTGGCACTTCATTACCAAGCTCTGCAATGTGTTCAACATAATTTCTGCCGATGCAAATAATTTTATTAGGTATGATGGTGTTATTATCAAGTTGAACTGTTTTCAAATTTAATACCTGCTATTGAAGAGAAAGGAATAAAAAATCGCTTATCATTTTACATAATAAACGCGGGTATTTTTTAATGTATTGAAAATGATGGGTATTCATCAGATTAATGTGGTTTTAATTAAATCTAACCCTTCGCGACTGAAGTCCCGTCTACGGATAAATCAACTCCTGTAGTAATACTCCGCACAGCTAAAGCCGAGCTTACAATATTGTTTTAATCCAAGCTTCAAAACGTTTTACTTTATCCCATTTAAAATGATGTGGTGGTGCAACTAAATAAAGCGTACGAGGGCTATCAAATACATAATTAAGCGGATTAATTAAATGGCCGTTTTTAATATGTTCATCAACTAATACCTTGCTCACAAAAGCAATACCTTGCCCTGCGATTGCACTTTGAATAATAGGTAACGCATCTGTTGTTTTAAGGCCTGATTTAAGCCGATTTGGATGAATATGATATTGTGCACAACAAGCTTTTATTACTTCTTGGATATCTGAACTGGTATCTTCTAACAAAGGATGTTTAAAAACATCTTTTGCATTTATCTTTTTCGAGAAAAGCAAAGGGCTTGCGATCATGATAATAGTATCATTTAATAACTTCCGGCTTTCTAACCCTGGGTAGTCACCTAAACCCCTTCTGATAGCAATATCAACATCTTGATTTTCAAAAGTATCCAATTTGTTATTGGGAGAAAACTGAACACTTAAATGAGGATTTAAATCTTGAAACTCACTAATCTTTGGAATAAGTATTGCTGAAGTTACTGAATGCAGAGTTGAAATTTTTAACTCATTCGCATTGGGCTCTAAAGAAACTGCATTTACACCATGACTAATTTGCTCAAAAGCTTGTTCGATATAAGGCTTTAATAAAAGGCCTTTTTCATTTAACTTAGTCTTTTTGCTATTGCGTTCAAATAACTGGCAGCCTAAAAATTCTTCTAATAAACGAATTTGCTGACTCACCGCCGCTTGCGTTACATACAATTGCTCTGCTGCAGCTTTAAAACTTTCATTTTTTGCAGCACTTAAAAATACATTTAATGATTTTAAAGGGGGTAAATTTTTCATAGTTAAGAAAACCTTAATTAAGATTAAATTTATATCGTTTGATGAATAATAAAACAAAGTTTAATTTAATAATCAAGTTAATTAAACACAGAGCATAGTCATGAAACTTTTAACCTATCTTTCCATTTACTTAATAGCATTGCTTTCTATAACGCTTGCAGAAGCTAACACCAATAAGCTGTTCACTGAACAAGGTTATCCATATGATTTATTAATAAAGCGAACTAATGAAGTTAAGATTATCTATAGTGAAAATAAAAAAGCAGTTAATTGTAGAGTAGAGTTAAATTGGCAAGATCAAAAAGTTACTACACAAAGTATCAAAGTTGAGAAAGTTAAATTTAATGCAAAACCTTTTGCAACTTGCTTACCCAGAGAGCAAGCGAAAACAATTTTAGCTAAAACCTTTAATTAGAATCATATAGTTATACCAATTGTGTTGAAGGCTTTATGTAATTTAAATATTATCAAAGCCTTAATTGTTTACAATCAAACTCTAATATTGTGAAAATATTTCAAATACTCTAAGATAAAATTATGATTCTGTTATGTAAGTCTGGTGAATGTTAAAGATAAGTTTTTTTATTCTAAGCCTTATAAGTGCAAATTATGCATTAGCTGTATCGCATAATAATGATGAAGACAGTAAAAAATCAGAGCTTATTTCACAAGTTGCTAAAACCTATCAAGCTTCAATGGCTTTTATATTTCAAAACCAACCTCTTATAAATCAACAAAGAGTTGATAAGTCACAACTATTCGGCCAAGCCTTTATATTAAACGTCAAAAACACTTACAAAACTAAATTTAATCAAGAATTTCCTGAACAGAGCTCCCCCGTTATAAAATCACTAATACAGATCATGATTGAAGTGATGGAAAGTAACCGTACTTTGCTTTATGACGATGATATTGCTTTTAAAGGGTTTATCCCTGCGATATTTGCTTTTCAATTATCAGAAAAACTCTCAAAAAAAAATATAGGCGTAAAAATTAAGTTTACGAGTAAACCAAAGCAAATTCGAAATCAATTAAATCAGCCTGATTTTTGGGAGATTAATGCGATGAATGAAGTACAAAAACTTAACTTAGAAAGCTATTTTGATGATCAGGTAAGCTATTTAGGCAAACCTGCTCAAAGATATTTTTTACCCGTAAAAATGCAACCTTTTTGTTTATCTTGTCATGGTATCCCTGCTGATAACCCGCTCAATGTAGGTAAACCGGAAGCGCAATGGAGTAATATTGATAGAACCGGTTTTCCTATGGAGAACTGGTCACTGAATGATTTTGGCGGCGGCATTAGCATTACTTTTTTTGATAAATAAGCGAACATGCAATTATGATAAATAAATACACTTTGATAGCGCTCATTATTTTATTAATGCCTGAAAAAGCCATTTCAAATTCTCTTACGGTTGGTGTAATTGAATATCCGCCACATATTGATTTTAAAAACAATATAAAAAGTGAAAAGGCTTATAAATATGTACACGCTATTTTAGAGAGAAAGTTTTCTGATATTAAATATATAAAATACCCAACGAAGCGCGCTTTATCTGAGTTAAAAAAAGGTAATATAGATTTACTTTACCCTGTTGATGATCCTTTTAATAAACTAAACCAACTTTCAAACGCCTTTTTTTATTCGACTCCAGGTTTATGCTTTAAAAAGAAAAATTTCATTCCAATTTTAAGCGCTACACATTTATTTAAAAAACTTGCTATTGGCATACCATCAGGTACCAAAATAGTGCCAACATTAGAGCACTCGCAAGCGAATCTAATTAATATTAAAGGTACTGATTCTTTAAATAGAGGGATCGAACTTTTAAGACTTGGTAGATTAGATGCGTTATTTCATCCAAGTCCCATAAAACTTTATAATGAAAATAACCCATTATCAAAAGAAATTGCATGCTCTTATTTTCATGGTTACTCTTCTGAAGTGCATATTGCGACTAGACCGAATATGGATAAAAAAACATTTAAATTAATAGATAATGCTTTTTCTATTGCACAAAATGAAACATCTTATGAGTACTTTTTCACTCAAAAATAAACTAGCTTTAGCCTATTAAAATTTTATTCACTAACAATGCAATTTCTCCCTAGATTTTTTGCTTTATATAAATATTCATCCGCATGTTGAAATAAGCTAATAAAATCTTCTTTATCAGGGCTAAATTGCGCCACACCAAAGCTCGCAGTGATATTAATTGTTTCATCTTCAAAGGAAACAGATTGCGATTCAATAGCTTCCTGGATCCTTTGTGCTACCTCTAACGCCTGCGATAAAGATGTGTTTGATAATATAGCCAAAAACTCTTCCCCACCTATGCGCCCTAACACATCTTGCTCACGAATAAATTTATTTGCTGTTTTAGCCGTATTTATTAATACCTCATCACCACCTGCATGACCATAGGTATCATTTACTTTTTTAAAGTGATCAATATCAAAAATAATAATAGAAAAAGCTTTGCCGTTATTGATTGATTTTTTTAATTCTAATTCAGAGTGAGAGAAAGTATATCTGCGGTTAGCAAGCTGCGTTAATACATCTGTATTGGCTAACCGGTTTAGTTTTTTGCTTGTACGTATTTGTCGGTAAATGAAAAAAAACAAAACAGCGATAAACAAAGCTGCCGTTATAATTATCATATTTTTCAATTGCTGCTCTTGTTTGGCACTTTCAAGGGCGATAGTTGATAACTGCTTATCTCGTTCTAATAGTTTATTGTTTAAAAGTGTTTGTTCAGTATCAAACATCACTTTATATTTTGAGCGCGCATCTTCTCTTACGGCATTTTGATATTTATCGTTTAATCTTTTTCCTTCTTTTTGTAACTCAAAAGCGGTTTTATAATCTTCCTCTAATACTGCAATATCTATTTTTACATCATAGAGTAAAATATACATATCAAGATTTTTATCTTGCTCTAACGTAAATATTATTTCCTGCGCTTTTGAAACAGTATTAAATGCTAATTTAGTATTTTTGTCATTTACTTCCAGCTGTGCTTTTACTAAATAATGATGTGCTTTTGAGTATGGTCCCTCTATATCAGAGAATAGTTGCTCTGCTTGCAACCAATACTCCTGTGCTTTTTCAAAGTTTTCTAACTTTAAATACAGCATACTAATGCCTATGTTTGCAAAATAAACTTTACTTGGCTCATTAAATTCAAGCGAAAGGGCTAACATTTTATTGTAACTGACTAATGCTCTTTCAAATTGTTTATCTCTTTTATAAATAACAGCTTGGCTATAGTGGGCTAACATTTCATCGTATTTATAATCATTATTTTGAAAATACGTTATCGCTGTATTTTGCAAAGAAATTGCTTTATTAAAATCCTTTAAATTTGCATAAACACTTGCCATATTTGTATTTAAATAAGCCATATCTAATTCATCATTTAACTCTTGCACTATTACATAGGCTTTTTGATAGTACTTAAGTGCCTCAACATCATTGTGGTTTAAATCATACATACCAGCTAACCCTGCATAACTATCAGCTAGAATCTCTAAATCCTCAATTTCTTTTGATATTTTAATGGCTTGATAAAATAGGTCTTCACTTTCACTGGCTTTGCCTGTTGAATCAAGCAGCATGCCATGGGTTAATAAAATACTTACGCCAATTCTATTATTTAAAGTTTTTAGTAGTTTTTTTGATTTATTCAACAGCTTTAAACTTTGCTCATATTGTCCAAAATAAAAATGATAAGTACCTAACCGGCTATATAAAGCAGATAAATCATAGTCACTCAGTTCATTTTTATGATCAGCTAAAAGTTTTTTTACAAAATTTAAAGAAAGGTTAGGATTTCTATCATTAAGGTTGTCGGCTTTATCTAACTCGATTTTCAACCAACTAGGATGTACTTGATTGGCTAAAAGTTGGCTACAAACGCACATAAAAACACTGAAAATAAACAATTTCAGTACGGTTGAAAACCTTTTTAATTTTTTAGTGTTCACCAGCTTAACTCTATTAACCACATCTACTAACTATAGTTATACTTTCATTAATTACAACCACTTAGAAATAGTTTTATGGATTTCATCTTTATCAAAAGGTTTAGGTAAATAATCATCCAATCCCAACTGTTTGCATTGCTCTTTAGTTTATTGAAGTGCACTTGCTGTTAAAGCGACTATGGGAGTTGTTATGCCTAGCTTTCTTATTTCTTTAATTGCAGTAAAACCATCCATTTTAGGCATTAAACAATCCATCAAAATTATTTGATATGTTTTTTGTTTCACTTTCTTAACTGCCTCAATACCATTATTGGCTATATCAATCTGATTTTCTGCTAAAATCGCTTTTGCTATTTATTGATTAATTAACATATCTTCAACTAAAAAATTTTTTGCCTTTGATACTCATTTTAACTTCTTGTTGTACATATTCCTCACTATTAATTAAATCAGAGATATCAAAAGGTAAATCAAATATAAACCGAGAGCCTTGCCCTAATTCACTTTCAATCCAAATTTTACCGCCCATTAACTCAACTAACCTTTTACAAATAGCTAACCCTATTCCACCATATTGCCTAGTGGTAGAAGTATCTGCTTGTACAAATTGAGCAAACAATTTATCCATATGCCTTTGGCTTAACCCTATGCCAGTATCTGCTACCATAAACCTCACTTTAGTTATTTTATTCAAGTATAGATTAATAATTTTAGAGTCTAATATTTTTTTAAAATAACAGCTGTAAACCCTTTTTGTTTTTAATCAAAATAGCGCCTATATTTTATTTATCCTTTTAATAATACCAATTGTATTAAGTAAGTTCCCACTCAGAGCCTTTGAGGGTTTTAAATTCTAGGCATGTTATCGCAGTAATGGTCATTCCCTTAAAAGATAACATAACAACGAAGTGTAAATCCCCAGAGGCTCCTGTAAGGCGGGTTTAAAAGCGATTTATACTGCGTTAAATAATTTTGAAATACGACTGAATGGATTCAGAAGGTAGAGCAATGCAGGAGCTATTGCCGAGAATAACTATGACTTCAATTATTTGCCTTGTCTAAAGCGCTTTTAACTCCCGCTGAATGGGAAGTTAATTAGTACAATTGGTATAATCTACTTTGGTTACTCGCAATTGTTTTATTTCATTAAAATTAAAGTATTTTTAGTCATTACTTTTTTATTTATTTCAACCCCATTACTTTCATGTACTTTAGTATTGGCGGTTTCAGATGACTTTCCGCCATATCATATGAGGCATGCCGATAATACTTGGTCGGGTATCAGTATCGATATAGCAAAGTTATTGGTGACAAAAGCGGGTTGTGAGTTAGCTGTATTAGATGTGCCTTGGATCAGAGCGATTAAATTATTAAAAGAAGGGAAAGTTCATATATTAACTAATTTCACAAAAAACCAGCAACGCAGCCAATTTTCTTATTTTCTCGGCCCTCATCATATTGAACAGGTCTCTTTTATAGCCCCTAAAACAATGAACCTTAATGTAAGTAACATTTCACAGTTACAAAACTTTAAAGGCAGTATAGGCATAACCCGTGGCAATTTTTTTGGGCCTGAATTCGAAAAATATGTATTACAATCCGTTGATGTGAAAAACAAAGTAGTTGAAATAAAAAGTAATAATGATCGATACCATATGTTATTACAAGGGCGTATAAATGGTATGTTTGATGATAAATTATCTGCTAATTATTTACTGGCAAAACATCAAACAAACAATCAACAATTTGTTATTCGATTTTCTTTTAATGCTAGTCCAGTATATTTTGGTGTCAGTAAAAAAGCCCTATCAACAGCTTTACGAAAAAAATTAAATAATGCTTGGTTAGATATTTTAGAGATGAATCTCATTGCTGACGTTTATCAAAAATACGGTTTAGAATTTGATAAACATCAGCTAGATTCGTACAAAGTGAAACTCTTAGATTTATAATGCAGATTTAATTTTCATTGTTGCTTTCTTCAACTTCTCCCTCATTTAAATCAGCCTCCCCCTTACCTGCACAGCTATTTGAAGTTTGACCACAACTGCGACCTTTAATTCTACTACCCGTTGCGGCCGTATATTTACCTCTATTTTTATTGAGCCTTTTTAAAGTCAGCGACATATTATCTTGAATCTCAAGCTTATTAGCAGTGACATCTATCAACTCCATATTCAAGGTAGAGGTTAGGCTGGTTACTAAAGTGGTATCATGGCTTTGTGATTTTGATATTTGGTTAATAAGAGACGCTAATTGCGATTTACTGTCTTTATAATTTGAAGTTGCTATTTTTTGATAATATAAAGCGGATGTTTCAATATTCTGCTCTGTGTAGTTACCTAACTGAAACATACGGGCCAATATATAAGTCGCAGGTTTATATTTGTTTTCACTTGCTTGTTTTAACAGTGTAATGCCTTCATCGACCTTATTTAATTTTAATAAAGCAATCGCTTTTGCATAAACAGTTGGACCGTACTGTTTTTCTAATAATTTATTGGTATATTTTTCTGATTTTTCAGAATCGACTTCAACTCCTATGCCCTCTTTATAAATTTTAGACATCATTTGAAATGCTTTTAATGAATATTTAGTATCATTAGAATTGTCATATGCTGCACGATTCAGCCAGTAAAGCGCTTTTTCAATATCTTGCTCTATGCCATCACCGTATAGATATGCAGTCCCCACTAAAAGTTGCGCCTTTGGATCACGCCACCTTGCAAATTTTTTCATTTTTTTTATCTGATTTTCACATTGCTCAGAGGTACATGTTTTTTGATATTTCGCCGTTATATCTTGAAGATTTTGTTCAGGTGAAATTTGAGCTGCGCTCACCTTAATAGCAAACAAGCTAAGTAATAAACATACAGAAGAAAAGCATCTTACAGTCATAATTTAGTTCCATCTAAAGTTAAACCAATTTGGGATAAGTTAGTTTTTTATTCATTAACCAAAGTGATATGTATCTGAGGTAAGTTATCTATCATAACAAACATATAAAGAATTAATTTTCTATTTTACATAACCTTACATTTAAAATAATTTATATACTGATTAAGTTATTTATTTTTTGATCTTTATGTCAGCAAAACTACTAAAATGAAAACTCACTTCTATACTTGTAATTATTGCGTTTAGTTTGAATCGCTTAATTAAGGGATCCTATGAGAAGCATTGAGCATTTTGTTGAGATAGGCATAGCCTTATCTTCAGAAAAAAATCACCATGTATTATTAGAAAAAATCCTCAAAAGCGCTATGCAACTCGCCAATGCCGACGCGGGTACCATTTATTCAATTTCTAAAGAAAATAAACTTGTCTTTGAAACTCTGCTAAATAATACCTTAAATTCTCATTTGGGCGGAACAACAGGAAAACCAGTTGAATATCCCAATATTCCCGTTTTCCAATTTGGTGAAATAAATAACAATGCAATGGTTGCAGTTGCTGCAGCTTCCGGCGAGATAATCAATATAGAAGATGCTTATACTTGCACCGAATATAATTTTTGTGCCGCCAAGGAAATGGATAAATTAACGGGATATAGAACACAGTCAGTTTTAACATTGCCGATGAAAAACCATGAAGAAGAGATCAATGGTGTTATACAACTCATAAACGCAAGTGATGACCAAGGTAATGTTATTCCGTTTGATGATGAGGTTGAACGTATCACTCATGCACTGACATCCCTTGCAGCGGTCATTCTTACAAATAAACAACTCATTAATGAAATGGAGAATTTATTTGCAAGCTTTTCACAGCTAATTGCCTCTGCGATAGATAAAAGATCACCTTATACTGGCGAGCATTGCCGCCGAGTTCCTGTTATTACTATGATGCTAGCAAAAGCCTGCCACAATATAAATACAGGACCACTAAATGACTTTAATATGGAAAAAGAAGACTTTCATGAACTTAATGTTGCTGCCTGGCTGCATGATTGTGGCAAGGTTGCTACACCAGAATATGTAATGGATAAAAAAACAAAACTTTCTACCGTATTTGATCGCATTGAACTCATTGAATCTCGCTTTGAAATTGCTGCCAGAGATATTTATAGCTCTAAAAAATTAGATGATAAAAATAAAGCCGTATTATTAAAACAACTGGATATTGATAGAAATTTTATTTGTCTTGCTAATACGGGAGGAGAATTTTTTGACGATGATAAAATAAACCGTATTTATGCAATCGCTAAACAATATCAAGTATCTATTAAAGGGAAAACGCAACCAGTGATCAGTGATGATGAGGTTTATAACCTCATTATTAAACGCGGAACGATTAACCCTAAAGAGCGAAAAGTTATTAATGGTCACATGGATGTTACGGTAGAAATGTTGGAATCAATGCCATTCCCAAAACATTTACAAAAAGTACCAGAATACGCTTGCGGTCATCATGAAAAAATGGACGGCACAGGTTATCCTAAAGGCTTAACCCGAGAGCAAATGTCTATTCCAGCCAGAATGATGGCAATTGCAGATATATTTGAAGCCCTTACAGCAAATGACAGACCTTATAAACCACCAAAAACGCTTTCTGAAACTTTAATTATTATGGGCATAATGAAACTAGATAATCATTTAGATCCCGATTTATTTGACGTTTTTGTAAATGAAAAAGTATACGAAGCATTCGCAAAAGAACATTTACTGCCCTCACAAATAGATGAATTTAATATTAATGATATTCCCGGATGCGGTGATTTTGATTGTTAGATTGTTAAAAAACTCTATTTGGTGCTTAGTCTCTATCTAAGATAACCGCACCAGTTCCCTCTTGGGCTAATTCATCTTCAGGATTATAGATAGGGCAATTCTCCATAGATAAACACCCACAGCCGATACATCCTGTCACTGAGTCTCTCAGTTTTTGCATATAAGCAATTCTCGCATCTAACTGCTTTTGCCAATTAACAGATAAATTAGCCCAATCTCCTTTGCATGGCGTACGTTCATTAGGCAAATCGGCAAAAGTTTGTTTTATATCATCTAATTTAATACCAATTTTTTGAGCTGCTTTAATGACAGCAATACGCCTTAAAACATCTCTTTTATAGCGCCTTTGGTTTCCTTGATTACGCCAACTTTTAATAAGCCCCTTTTCTTCATAAAAATGTAATGTAGACACTTTTACACCGCATCGTTTAGCCACAAAACCTACGCTAAGGTTTGCTTCTTCTAATTTCATAATGATCTCTAAAACTAATTATTTTTTTAATAGTTTAGTAAAACAACCTCTTGACCTCAAGTTAACTTGAGATTTTATAGTTTCAGCATCAAATCAACGATAGGAAATAGAAAATGAAAATAGTTAACGCTAAAATGTTATTCATACAAACTAATGAAAGTTTTTTTAATAAGCTTTTTCACTTAATCAATGAAACTATGGATCGGAAATAGTTAACATAATAAAAGCCACTGTAATATAACGAGTGGCTTTTAACCTAATTAACTTTAAAATATTAAGCAGAGTCTTCAGCAATATTTGTTTGTTCTGGATCCGCATTAAGCTGACCTTCATAACCTTTAGGCAAACGTAATCTAAATTCTCTTCGTAATAAATAAAAGCTTACAGCAGCTTGGATACATACAGTAATAACTGACAAGTGCCATAAGTTTTCAATGGTAAAATCGCTTTGTTGTGATAGCCATAAAGCAGGGATTGCAAAGCTAATTAATCGCGTTCCAGTGCTTATTAATGCAGGCCAAGTATTACCTAAAGATTGAAACATGCCTGAACAGGTAAAAGTGAGTCCTGATGGCATAAAGTTCCAGCAAATCATTTGTAAAAACATTGCACTGATCAATATCACTTCAGGTTCATCAACAAAACTCTGTACTAAAAGCTCTGCTTGGAATAAACATAAAATTGTCAGTAGCGACATTAACGAACAAGTTAAAATAGCCGACCACTTAAAGGTTTCTCTGACACGATCATATTTTTTAGCTCCAAAATTTTGCCCAGCGACAGCTGGGGCTGCAAATGCTAACGCCATGGCAGGTAAAAATAATGACTGCATAATACGTGAGCCTAAACCAAAACCAGCTTGCGCATCAGCGCCAAAACGTTGAATTAGCCAATAAATCATGCCCATATAAATAAACATTAAAAAGAACTCTCCACCAGCAGGTAAACCGATAGATGAAATTTTCTTTAAACTTGCTGTATTAGGTCGCCATAAAGCAAAATCGACACTGATATATTTTTCTGATTTTTTAAAATACAAACATAAAATAATCACTGCACACACGACAGAAATTGAACTGGCAAAACCCGCTCCGGCTATGCCCATTGCATGTCCAGTGCCCCAACCTTCAATTAATATTGGCGACAAAATAATATTGATTATGATAGAAATCATTTGCACTAACATGGTTGGTTTAACGACCCCAGTACCACGTAATGCGGCGCTGATAGATACCATTACAAACTGCAAAGCCATACACGGTATAAACCAATGTAAATAACTTAAACCTGCGGCCACTGTTTGTGGGTCTTGTGACACCATATTTAAATATGAACTGGCTCCAAAGTAGCCAGCAATACATACTATAATACCGACTATGCTTGAAGCCATCATAGATTGATTGAATATTAAATTAGCATCTACTTTATCTTTTCGCCCTACCGCATGAGAAATTGCCGCGGCCGTGCCCACATTCAAAATCTGCGTTAAAGCAAAAATCAAAAACATGGCATTACCCGCAAGACTTAACCCTGCGAGTGCCGCACCGCCTAACTTGCCTACAAAATATAAATCAACTAAGAAATATAGCGTTTGCACAAACATGCCTACCATCATAGGTATGGCCATAGTGATCAAATGTTTAGGTAAGGAACCTTGGGTAAGATCTTTCATTATTATGGAACTCGAGTTTTAATTTTGGAGGAGTTTGAAGTGGTATATTTAATATACAATGCAAACTAAAGCGGTACTTTATAGGCAACTAAGTTTAACTACAATGATTTGAGATTATTTAATTGTTACAAAATAAAAAGGCCGCTTTATTAGCGACCTTTTTGAAAAACGCGATAAGTAATTAGCTAGCTGACTGCTCTGCTTTTCTATCTGCTTTTTCTTGGCGGCGTTCGTTGATTAATTCTTTAACTTCACCACCGATATGCGATTCACCACGTTGCTCAGCTAAAGCAATTTGACGTTCACGTTCAGCAAAACGCTCACGTTGTTTATCAGTTACTTTTTCATGACATCTATGACAGCTCACACCTTTAACATAATGCTCACTTTCTTTTTCAGCTTCAGTTAAAGGGAAGCGACATGCAAAACATTGGTCATATTGACCTTGCTCTAAATCATGGTTAACCGCTACACGGCCATCAAATACAAAACACTCGCCTTGCCATAATGTTTCATCACTTGGTACTTCTTCAAGGTATTTTAAGATACCACCTTCTAAGTGATAAACTTCTTCAAAACCTTGATCTTTTAAGTATGCAGTTGATTTTTCACAACGTATGCCGCCAGTACAATACATAGCTACTTTTTTATGTTTATTTTTATCTAAGTTGTTTTTCACATACTCAGGAAATTCACGGAAAGTTTCTGTATTTGGATTTACTGCGTGCTTAAATGTACCAATTTCTATTTCGTAATCGTTACGTGTATCTATTGTGATCACTTCAGGATCAGAAATCAGTGCATTCCAATCTTTCGGTTTTACATATGTGCCGACAACTTGGTTAGGGTCAACACCTTCAACACCCATAGTCACGATTTCTTTTTTCAATTTAACTTTTGTACGATGAAATGGGTTTTCATCATTAAAAGCCACTTTGTAAGAAATTTTACTTAAACTAGGATCTTCAGCCAAAAACTGTAAAACTTGTTCAATACCCGAATGAGAACCGGCGATTGTGCCGTTAATGCCTTCATTAGCTAATAATAAAGTACCTTTAACATCTAGGCTTTCCATTTTTGCTAATAGTGGCGCGCGTAAAGCTTCAAAATTTTCTAAACGAACAAATTTATATAATGCACAAACAGTTATTTGTGATGCTGACATTGTGTGTTCTCCATTGAACGAACTGGAACGTAAAACCAGTGCTGTAGATAGAATTAATACACTTAACTTGATCTAGGTCAAATTAAGTTGGGCGCGAATTCTATCAGATAATATACATTTTGAATAGCGTCACTCAATTAATATACAAGGTACAGTTGTGTTTAAAAGTGATATCATTTTATAAATAAATATCTCTTAGCATTATAAAGAAAGCTTAAATTATGAAATTTTCTAACACTTACAGCCAACTGGATAGTGCCTTCTATCAGCGCATCGCTCCTACAAAAGTGGCAGCACCACAATTGCTACTATGGAATAAAAATTTAGCATCCGATCTTTTGATAGATGAAATGATCACACAAGATCAAAATTTATTAGCTCAATACTTCTCTGGTAATTTAATACCTGATGGCGCAGAACCTATGGCGTTGGCTTATAGCGGACATCAGTTTGGTCACTTTAATCCTAACTTAGGTGACGGTCGCGCTCATTTATTAGGGGAGATCATAACCAGTGATAACAAGCGATATGATATTCAATTAAAAGGTTCAGGCCCTACACAGTTTTCTAGACAAGGTGATGGTCGTTGCGCCATAGGCCCTGCTGTGCGTGAGTATATTATGAGTGAAGCGATGTTTGCACTGGGCGTGCCAACCTCACGATGTTTATCTGTGGTCATAACAGGAGAGCCTGTATACCGAGAGCAAGCAATGCCTGGCGCTGTTGTTACCCGTGTCGCATCAAGCCATATAAGAGTAGGTACTTTTCAATATTTTGCAGCTAAAGGTGATTTAGAATCGTTAAGCACATTAACTGATTACACTATTAATCGCCATTTTTCACATATTAATATCAATGCTGAAGATAAAATAGAGCAGTTTTTAGAGTGTACTATCGACAAACAAATTGAATTGATTGTTGCCTGGATGCGTACTGGTTTTATTCATGGTGTAATGAATACAGATAATACCGCGATTTCTGGCGAGACCATAGACTTTGGCCCTTGTGCCATGATGAGCAATTATCACTCTGGCACTGTCTTTAGCTCTATTGACAAACAAGGCCGATACGCGTTTGGCAATCAGCCTCATATTGCACAATGGAATATGGCAAGATTGGCTGAATGTTTATTGTTATTAGTAGATGCTAATCAAGAAAAAGCATTAGAAAAAATAGAACCTTTAATTATTGCCTTTACTGATAAGTTTGAAACGGCTTATTTTACAATGCTAGCTAATAAATTAGGTTTAAATGAAGTTAATACAGAAGACCATCAATTTATAAATGAATTATTAGAACATATGCAAAAACAAGCTCTCGACTATACAAATACCTTTATTAAATTAACTGATTCTTTAACTGATACAAATATACAAAACGAACTAAAACAACAATTCGGTGATTGGTATGCTAACTGGCTAACAATGCTTGCAAGTAAAAACCAAAGTACTCAGGCAGCTAAAACATTAATGACAAAAAATAATCCTTTAGTGATCCCAAGAAACCATCATGTTGAAGCGATATTAGCTGAATATGAAACATCAGGTCAAAGCGCTATAATTGATAGTTTTCTTGAAGTATTACGCGCTCCATATGAGCAACAAAAAGAAACAAGCCAATTTCAAGATGAACCAAAAGATGGCGATCATCAATATCGCACTTTTTGTGGTACTTAACACCTAACTCGCTATAATGCACTTCAAATAAAGAGGTAACCTCATTATTTGAAGTCGCCTCAGCCAACCACATTTAAATATAATTAAGAGCTCTTTTGAAAATAAGCAAACGCCTAAACACTATCAATAATAGGATCATCAATCAGTACGATCATATTTGGGATTGCTGTTGTGATCATGGCCAATTAGGTATCACACTTTTGGCAAGAAAAGCTGCAACTAAAATTCATTTTGTAGATGTTGTTGCACCTCTGATGACTGAGCTTGAAAAAAAATTGAACCGGTTTTTTAGCGTTAATCCGGCTCATAAAAACTGGCAAGTATACTGTTTGGATGTTGCACGACTTCCTTTAGAAAATACACATAAAAACAGTAAACAATTAATTATTATTGCCGGTGTTGGCGGAGACTTATTGGTTGATCTCGTTAATAGCATCATTGAAAAACATTCAGAGCATGATTTAGAGTTTTTATTATGCCCAGTGCATCATCATTACAAAGTACGTACATCGCTAAATGAATTAGGCTTTGGTTTAATTGATGAAACTCTTATTCGTGAAAATAACCGTTTTTATGAAATATTACACGTCAGTAAAACAGCAAATAAAGCCATTCATCCAGTTGGCTCCAGCATGTGGGACTTTACCAGAAGAGATGATAGCGATTATCTTAAAAAAACAATTAAGCACTATCAGCGCATGGCCCAAAAGCCAGATAAAGAAATCTTAAATATCATTGCGCAATATCAAGCTCTAATAGTTAACTAGACTTGTAAGCTTATAACAGCAAGTCACCTTCTATCGGAATATAGTCTGTTGCACTGTTAATTAAAGCGGCAGCTGTTAGTTTAGCCACACCATATACATCGCAAGGAACATTAAATTTACCTTGAACACGCTCTAATAACATTGCAAAATCGCCATCACCTGACACTAAAATAACTCTATCTACTTCGCTGGCATAATCCATAATATCTAATGTAATGCCCACATCCCAATCACCTTTTGCACTACCATCAGCTCTTTGAATAAAAGGCTTTAATTTTACTTCAAACCCTATGGCTCTGAGAATATTTTGAAATTGCTTTTGCTTATCATCACTGCGCCCAATAGCATAAGCAAAAGCATACTTAACCTCTGCATTTTCAGTTACTTTCGCCCAAAAAGCATTGTAGTCAAAATTACGTTTATGGGCATCTCTACAGGTATAATATACATTTTGTACATCTACAAAAATTGCTATTTTTTCCACATTAAATCCTATTAATTTTTATTTTATTTTTTCGGTCATATAGGAACTATTTCAAATTAGTGCCTACACTTCTTTTAAAGGAATTAAAAATAAAATGATATGACAATAAAAAGTAATCTATCATACTCTTTAGCTATTTATGCCTTTTCATGCATTTTATGCTTCAAAGTAAATGCTCAAGAGCCTGAGTTTTCGGGGTTTTCACGATTAGTGACAGGTGCAACACTTGGAGATGATGCCCAATATGCAGGCCATCATGATGACTTTACCTTTAAAGCAGACAGTTTAATTGGCTTACAACTTGATATCGATATCGCTAAAAACCTATCTGCAACAGCACAATTGCTAGGAACATTAGATAAACAAAAACATTCTGGCTTAGAATGGCTGTATTTAAATTACACCCCAACCTCAGCTACCAGTATTAAACTTGGTCAATTAAGAACATCATTTTTTACCTTTAGTGATGTGCTTGATGTAGGTTATGCCTACCATTGGATCAAACCGCCAGAAGAAGTATATGCTTCCTTTTTCTTTTCTCATTTTGATGGTATTAACATTCAACATAACGTAGTTAACAAATCATTTACAACCAAAATTGAAGCTTTTTATGGTCAGTTTGATGATGAAGTCTCTTTTAATAATGTGACTTTTGAACCTAAAGTTGAGAAGTTTACAGGGCTTGCTTTAACAACAGAGTTAAATGCAATAAGTGTTCGTATGGCATACTCAAGCGGTGATGTATCTATTCATGATGAAGGTTTAACACCATTGGTTGCAGGTTTACAGCAAGTCAACCAAGGGCTTGCTGCTAATGCTCTATTATTAGATGGTAAAATGGAATATTACCAAATTGGGTTAAGTTATGATTCGTTAGATTATTTTATTAAAAGTGAATGGATTAATTTAAAACATGATTTTTATTTATTATCTGAAGGAGAATCATTTTATATCAGTGGTGGTTATCAATATGATGACTTTACTTTTCATTTAACATTCGCAGATAGAGATGATGAATATAATAACCCCCTTCCTGCATTATCCCTACCAGCAGTACCTGACTTTATGCCATTAATTCAAGGATACAACGCAGTAGGTACAAACTTAACCGAAGGTGACCAAAACTCCTGGACTTTAGGTCTCAGGTGGGATTTTAGCCCCGGGTTTGCATTTAAATCTGAAGCAAAAAAAATTGATTACAGCGCTAAAGCTCAAGCGGATACTCGCCTAGTTACTTTTGCATTAGAGTGGGTATTTCAATGAAACCTTTAACTAAAGCAGTTTTATTTTTTAACTTAGCAATGCCAAGTGCATTTGCTCAAGATCATATCTGGGTTGTTACACAAAAACTAGATAATGATATCGTTCTAAGCAAACAAGAAGTTCGCCAAATATATCTAGGCATTAATATATATTTAAGCGATGACGTTACTAGTTCTGCCATTACTCTGAGCCGTAAAAATCGAGTACGTTCACAGTTTAACGCTCAAGTGATAGGCTTAACAGAGTCAAGATTGCAGTCTTATTGGGCACATATGCGCTTTTCAGGCAGAAACAAGCCGCCAAAAGAGTATGACTCGATCCCCTCTTTACTTGAACATATTACAACTAATAAAGGCAGTATCGGTTATGTACCCGCTCAAACAGTTTTACCTGAGAATGTGGTCGTAATTTATCCTGAAAATTAGAGGTTAATACTGAGCCTACCCCCTAGTTCCTAACATCTCACCTATCCTTATCAGTACATATCAAAAGCAATATCGGTTTTGTGCCCGCCCAAACAATTTCACCTGAGAATGAGGTCGTAATTCACCCTGAAGATTAAAGATTAATACGGTTCCTAATTCCTAATTCCTAATCTCTAATCTCTAATCTCTAATCTCTAATCTCTAATCTCTAATCTCTAATCTCTAATCTCTACAAATGAACCACTTTATCATCTATACCTGCAAAGTGGTGTTTGCAATGAATTTGCTTAACCATACCTGGTAGTTCTTCAATAGGTACTGGTTTAGAAAAGTAATAACCTTGAATTAATTCACAGTTACTTTGCGCTAAAAAGTCAAACTGCTCTTTTGTTTCAACTCCCTCTGCACATATTTTTAAACCTAACTTTTTAGCTAAACCAATTATGCTTTCAACTATTAATCGGTCGCTATCTGAGGTAAATATTTTTTTGACAAACTGTTGGTCTATTTTTAAGGTGTTTGCTTGTACTTGGGTTAAATAACTTAACGAAGAATATCCAGTGCCAAAATCATCTAATGCAATTGAACAGCCAAGCTCATCTAATGCATTAAAAAACTTGCTAGATGATTCAAAATTCTCAATATATGATGATTCTGTTACTTCAAATTCAATAAACTGAGTATCGTTTTTATTAAGTTTAATTAAAGCCTCTATGTACTGTATAAAACCTTGCTTAGTGATATCTATGGCAGATACGTTAAATGAAGTAACTGTATCAAACCCTATGCTGTCTTTTATTTTAGATAAATCACCTAAACCTTGCTTTAAAACCCAGCGCGTAATGTCATGTACTCGCCCACAATGTTCTGCAACAGGTATAAATTCAGCAGGAGAAATTAAACCATCAAAACTACTATGCCATCTAATAAGCGCTTCAAAACCAACAACCCCTAGAGAAGGACTGACTTTAGGTTGGTAATATAATTTAAACTCATCTCTGTGAATGGCTTTAGCTAATTCATTAGCTAATAACATATGCCTATGCTGTACACTTTGCATTGCATCTTCAAATACCGCAAATTGCCCCCTACCGCCTTCTTTTGCTTTATACATGGCGACATCAGCATTACTAATTAAAGAAGCCGCATCAAATCTGTCTTTATCATTAAAAGCAATGCCCATACTTAACCCTGAGTGAATTTGCCATTCTTGAATATGAAAGTAATCAACAAAACTTTCTAAAATACGTTGCGCGATTGCAATTGCAGTCACATGACTTGGTAGCTCAGTTAATATGACTATAAATTCATCTCCACCTAAACGCGCTAAGGTATCGCCATCTCTTAAATGTGATTTTATTCTTTCACTTACTTGTTGTAATAATACATCACCTGCATGATGGCCTATCGTATCGTTCACTGTTTTAAAATCATCTAAATCCAAAAACATTACTGCTATTTCATAATTGTTTCTATGAGATTTACTCAGTTCTTGCTTTAGTAGTTCAGAGAATAACTTTCGATTTGGCAGCCCAGTTAGCTGATCATAATTAGCTAAATGTTTTAATGACTTTTGTTGTTTTAATAATTTAATCGTATGACGTTTATTTTCAATATCTTGTGTATTAATGATCGACAGCATTTTATTAATGTTTTTACCGAGAATGGATACTTCATCTTGACCATTGTTCTCATATCTTAACTGATAGTTTTTAGTATCTCCGACTGATGATACAAGTTGAGACAAATTAATTAGTGGTGTAATTAAGCCACTTTGCACCCAGTGAGATACTATAAAGATGACTAATATAATGACTAAAATTAAAGGAATAAGTTGGGTAAGAAATGATTTCATATTACTTGATAATTGATTAGATAAATCTGCTACTAATATTAAGTGGCCCGATGAAAAGTCTTTATCTCCAATCAAGTGAATTTCCATTAAACTCGACTGCGCAGTTAAACCATTATCTTGTAAAATTTGCGGCCAATTCATTTGTGCAAGTTGGTTTGGTGTGGTTTTAAATTTAGGATTTAAATATTGGGTCACAATGTTATTTGATTTATCTAAAATCAAGCCATACTTTATTTGCTGATACCTTTCTAATTTTAAAAGCGTGGTTGTTAAACCTATTAACTCAGGTTCATTTGAAGCTAAATAAGGAAAGAGTTCATCTGATAAGTTACTGCTTAAAGCGTAGAGGTTAGTTGCTAAGTCTTCTTTGTATAATTTTTGATGTTGATATAAAGTTAAAAAAGTGATTGCTAACGCGCATAAAAATACCACAAAAAAAGTGATCGATATGAGTTTTGTTTTAATGCTTAAATAGTTCAAATCCATTTTAATCCAATTTTGCATTTACCTTTTCTAAGCCTAGCACTTTGTATTTAAATTGCTTGAAAAGCTGAACTAATTTTCATAAAAAATGAATAAAAAAATATTTTTAAATAAAACAAATAATAATAGCTAATCCTTTATTTTTACTATAATAATTAAACTTAGTTAAAATTTATAAACTACTAATTAAAGGATTAGCTGCATGTTTAAAATGAATTTAAATCTATATTTTAAATTATTCACTTTTATTTTAAGCTTAACGGCTTCCCAGGCCCACGCTAATAAAATTTATAATATTTATTTAGATTCTGATTTTACCGGCACTAAAGCCTCTAGTTTATCAATTGAGCAAGGTATTGAAACTGCCTTATCAGAAATAAACCACAAGATTCTTGATTATCAATTTAAGGTCATAAAAAAAAACCATAGGGGTAACTCCTTACGAAGTAAACGTAACTTAGAAAGCTATTTAAAAAACCCAAATGCTTTGCTAGTTTTTTCCGGTTTGCACTCGCCACCGATATTAGCCAATAAAGACTTCATAAATCAAAACCGTATTTTACTATTAGATCCATGGGCAGCAGCTGGCTCGATTACACGCTCTAACACAGAGGAGAATTGGATTTTTAGACTATCTATTGATGATCAAAAAGCAGGATATGTCATTAGTGATAATGCATTTAAAGAAGGATTGAAAAAGCCATTTTTATTATTAGAAGATACAGGTTGGGGTCGCTCTAATGAAAAAACGATGACACGAGCACTTGCTAAAAAAGGCCTTAAGCCAACCGGAGTCAAGTGGTTTAATTGGGGATTAGGAATAAATAATGCCAAATTAACTTTAAGAGATATTGCTTTATCTGATGCCGATGTAATATTTTTTGTAGGAAACGCACCTGAAGGAAAAACGTTTGCCAAAGCCATATTTGAACTTAATCAATCAGAACGGCTACCGATTCGAAGTCATTGGGGGATCACTGGCGGAGATTTTGCAGACATCATTAACAAAAACATTCGAAAATCATTAGATTTACAATTTATACAAACTAGCTTTTCCTTTAATTCATCAAGTTTAGATGATTACTCCCTTGGTGTTTTTGAATCCGCAAAAGCGCAATATCCCCAATTATCTGTTCCCAAAGATTTAAAAGCACAAACAGGATTTATTCACGCATATGATTTAACCAAATTGCTTATTGCATCAATCAAACAAGCAGGATTAACAGGCGATAGAAACGTTGATAAACTCGCAATTCATCAATCACTTGAGTCTTTAACCTCCCCTGTAAAAGGGTTAATTAAAACCTATAAAAAACCATTTACTGCTTATGATAAAATGAACAATAATGCCCATGAAGCACTGACTTTTTCTGATTATGTCATGGCGCATTACGGTATTGATAATCAAGTTATTTTAATTAAATAAACACTGAACCTTTATATGAAAAAAATAACCATTTCATTCGCTCTGGCACGCTTTGTATTTTTAAGCAGCCTTGCGCTGGCACTACTCATTTCAGCTTTAATCAGCAATCAAATTGTGAATGTATTGAACTCTGAGCAAAATAAAGTGCTGCTACGAGAGATAAACCAAATAAATGATAACTATCATATATTTTTAGATAATCGACTGACTTTACTCAAAGAGCATTCAAATTTTCCGATTATGATACAAACTTTAATGCAGCCAGAATCAAACAAAGGCAAAATTGATGATTTTATGGCCGGTTTGCGTATATTAGGTAAAAACTATCGAATGAGTTTACTCGACTTTGAAGGTCAGCTAATACACTCAACTAATCCCGAATTAGATATTAATTATAAAAATAATCCGTGGGTAAAATGGATATTAAACAATGAAGAGATTGATGAGAAATCTCTGTCTAAAACTTCCGTTATAAAAATAAATAACGATTATTACTTTTCGATTGCCGTTGCAATTATTTATAACAATTCTATCGAAGGCATTTTAACAACTGAAATTCCTATTCAAGATATAAACGAAGGTTTAAATTCAGAACGGAGATTACAAGGTATCAGCATTAAAATAATACATAACAAACAACCACTTACCACCTTTGGGGCAGTCACCAATGGTGAACAAAAATCAATTTTCTGGCCTGAATTAAATTTATCATTACGCTTCACACTAGATAGAAGTACGATCAATTCAACACTTCACAATTTAATGGTACAGATCAGTTTTATCATTATTTTTGCTATTTTTATTATATCTTTGTTAGCCTACTTGTATGGCTATCGTTACTTTGTAAAACCACTATTATCCTTATCAAATGCAGCTGAAGAGTTAGACAAAGGCGAACATTACCGAGTTTTAGTAGGAGATAGTAAAATCAAAGAGCTATCATCTTTATTTTTGCAGTTTAATCAAATGCTCTATCAGGTTAAAAAAAGAGAGACTGATTTAAAAAATAGCTATGCTCAACTCGCTCAAGCAAATGATGAATTAAAGTTAAGTGAGTCTCAACTAGTGCAATCTGAAAAGATGGCCAGTATAGGTGTATTAGCGGCAGGTGTTGCCCATGAAATTAACAACCCTATTGGTTATGTCAAAAGTAATTTAGAGGTTTTAAGTGATTATATTGATACCCTAAAAGAGTATGAAGCTTCAATTTCTCAGGATCCAATCCTTATTGATAGTTCAAATTCACGATACAACGATCGAAAACAAGAACTGATTGAAAAACATGATATCGATTATTTATTTCAAGATATCTTTCCTTTAATAAAAAGCACTATCGGTGGTGTAGAACGCGTTGATGAAATAGTAAAAAGTTTGAAAGTTTTTGCCCGAGAAGAACAACCAAATAAAAGTCTCGTCGATATTAATGAAGGGCTAAATGCAACACTCAAAATAGTGTGGAATGAACTTAAATATAATTGTGATATTCATGTTGATTTAACAAAGTTGCCCATGACTTTAGCCTACCCAAGTAAGCTAAACCAAGTATTTATGAATTTATTAATTAATGCTGGGCAATCCATTGAAGAAAAAGGCGATATTTTTGTTCGGACTAAGGTCAAAAACAATAAGATTCTTATAGAAATTGAAGATACAGGGTGTGGAATATCACAAGATACTTTATCTCAAATATTCACTCCTTTTTATACCTCAAAACCGGTAGGTACAGGTACCGGATTAGGCTTATCTATCAGTCACAATATTGTCAAACAACATAATGGAGAAATATCTGTTGTTTCAGAGGTTAATAAAGGCAGTTGTTTCACCGTTGCGATCCCTTTAATAGAGCCTCAATCGCAAGACCTTACTTAGTTACTACCATAATAAGCTATTTTGCTATAAAGTAATTTGCTATCAACTGGCTTGGTAATTACATCATCCATTCCCGCTGCTAAACACTGTTTTTTATCATCTAAGCCTGCATTTGCCGTTAATGCAATTATAGGCGTAACTTTATTTTTCTGCCTGATAATCTCTGTAGCCTCAATCCCATCCATTTCAGGCATCATCATATCCATTAAAATCAAATCAAAATCTTGTTGCTGTAAAATATCAACGGCACCTTTTCCCGTTTCAACTAATATGACTTTATGATTTCTTTTTTCTAATAAAGCCTTTATCACCATTTGATTTGCGATATTATCTTCAGCCACTAAAATTGAGTAAGCAATATCAAGCTTGTCATCTTTCATACCATTTCGACTGTTTTCTAGCATAGTCTTTGATATTGGAATATAAGGAATTGAAAATTCAAACTGCGTAAACTCCCCTAATTTACTATTACATTGAATATTACCATCCATTAAAATCAATATTTTATTAGCAATACTTAAACCTAAACCAACCCCTTGTTGACGCCTCTTGATTGATGAGTCAACTTGAGAGAATGGGTCGAATAATTTAGTGATGTTTTCCTCTGATATACCCACACCAGAATCCCTAACAGAAAAAATTAAAACATCATGATTTAAAACGAGTGAAAACGCTATAGAACCTTTTTCTGTAAACTTGAAGGCATTGCCTAGAATATTAAAAAATATTTGTGCCAGACGAGTGGCATCGCTCAGTATTAGCTTTGGCACATTTTCATCAATTGAAACATTAAACGCTAATCCCAACTTAATAGCCTGGGTTTCAAATTGTTTGGTTATATTTTTAACTAAAAGATGTAAATTAACCGTGCTGTACTCTAGCTCTAATTTACCATTTTCAATTTTTGAAAAGTCTAATGTATCTGAAATAACGCCTTGTAATAACTTGGCACTACTGTTGATATAATCATGTAATTCCTGTTGTTCATGAGTCAAACCTGTATCTTGCATGAGCTCTAACATGCCTAAAATCGCATTCATGGGAGTTCTAATTTCATGAGACATCACAGCTAAAAACTGAGATTTAGCTTCACTTGCCCTTTCTGCTTTTTGCTTAGCTTGCTGTAAATCTATCTCTCTTTGTTTACTATAAGTGATATCTTTAGCAGTTCCCATATAACCTACATACTGGTTGTTATTATCAAAATTGGCATAACCACTTAATGACATCCAATAAATAACACCATCAGAACCAACTACTTCAAATTCAAAATCATACAACTCTTTCTTTTGACTTACTATATGAAGAAAATGACTCCATTTTTTTAATTGATTAGATTCATTATCGCTTCTTAGCTCTAAGGGCGTGCTACCAATAAACCCTTGGTATTTTTTATATTTAAGTCCATCATCAGAATTAGACAAATAGGTATATCTAAAGTCCTTATCTGTTTCCCAAAACCAATCGGAGGCTGTTTTAGCAAAACCTTTAAATCTCTGCTCACTCATTTTCAGAGCTAAAGTACGTTCATTTACTCTTTTTTTAATCCAGTAGTCTTGCTCAAACTGCACATAAGCTTGCTTTAATATCGGAGCAATCCTTTTCAACTGCAATATTTGAAGATCACTTACTGTTTGCTCTTCTGTAATCGTAAAAATGAACATGCCCTTTCGCTCTGAAAAATTAAAGCTAAATAGTAATGCTTTATTCATTTTTTGTTTTACTGGTAAAGGTTGTATTTCAAACTCTAAATCTTCGAATAAGTTTTCAGCAATAACGACTTCTTGATTAAAAGCCTCAGTGAACCTTTTGCAAATAGGCCAATATGTATCATTGAAGTCGGGATCTGTAGCACAAATACTTGTTAAAAAATTAGAAGATTGTATTTCACATTGATCTGCAATTGTGACAACTAAATTCTCAAAACAAAAAATAGGCTCTAGAGCGAGCCTCAGCCTAAACAGAGTCTCTTCATTTCCACGAGAAAAAGCTAAGCTTTCTATAAAATTAAGAACATACTTCTCACTGATCCCAATATCCGACAAATTCATTATTCCTTTAAAAAATTACATATCATAATAGTAGCTTAAAATGACTAAATTAATACAGTTCACGCATAAAGCTTTGCAATATGCGACACCTGAAAATATTAACATATTGCAAATGTGTTATTTTCAGATAGATATTAGATTTTTTAAGGAAACAAGCATTTATTACGCTATTAAACTATATTTATCTAACTGATTTTAAACACCATTAGCAAGAAGATTCAGCTACTTTTAAAACGGTTGTTTTACGGTTTTTAAAATTGGCTCAAAACTTGATTATTTAAACTTATGATTACTTATTTTGGAATTGAATTATGAAACTTGTATGTATCGGCGGCGGTCATGGATTAGCACAAGTACTTAGTGCTTTACGTCCATTAGATAATGACATTACAGCGATCATTTCAACAACAGATAATGGTGGCAGTACAGGTAAATTAAGAGAAGCTAAAAATTGTATTGCTTATGGTGATATAAGACGTTGTATTTTATCACTGGCAAATCCTAATAATCTACTAAGTGTTATTGCCGAACAACGCTTTGAAGACGCTGGTGAGCTTTCAGATCACGCACTAGGTAATTTAATTTTGCTTGGTCTTTCTCAAGTAACAAAAACACCGACTCAAGCAATTTATTGGTTATGCCAATTACTAGAGGTACAGCAAACAATTTTGCCTATGAGCAATGAAGTTACTGATTTATCAGCCACGCTTCTCGATGGTACTCAAATCAATGGCGAATGTGAAATTGATACCTTAAAAGAACTACCTGATAAGCTAACATTAACTAATCCTGTAGATGCGCCTGAAGAAGCAATTAATGCGATTTTAGAAGCTGACTTTGTTTTTATGGGTCCTGGTAGCCTACTGACCAGTGTATTGCCTGTTTTATTAGTTGAAAACATTCAAAAAGCTTTAAAAAGCACTATGGCAACTCGTATATTCATTGGTAATAAGTCAGAAGAAACAAGTGTCGCTTCTTTAATCAAAAATCAAGAAAATGAGCAATGGGCTTCAAAAATTTTAGGTTTTAAGTTTTATGATCTTATTTTAGGGCAAGATGCAATTATGGCTTTAGATAATAGATTGTCACATTTTGACGAGCTAAATAAAGAGTCTAACTTACATGATGTTGAACAATTACAACATGTTTTAAAACAGCTTATTTGCTCTAAACCACATCAAAGCAATGTTAATCAATTGAATACTCAGGTAATTCATTAGGTATATTTTATGGCTGATAGCAACGTTTTTTCGCTGATGTCTGATAACTGTTTAAATAACAAATTCAGTGCTAATGTATTATTATTTTTACCTTCAGACTCTATTTTCTCACATAAACTGCCCAGAGTTTCTGCGCCATATGTACGAGCACTACTTTTGATGCTGTGGCTAATTAAAATAACAGTATCTAACTGTGCTTGTTCATGTGCAATTTCAAGCTCTTGTACTAACTTTTTAGTCTCACTAATAAAAATTAACATCAACTGCTTTGATAAATCTTCACCGATATCATTTTGTAGTTTTAAAACAGTTTCTTTTACAAACATAACAATTCCTTTTAGCAGGTAATAATATGAAAAAACACATTATTTTATTTGTTGATTCAGGGTTATATGGTGGCATTGAATCTCATATAGTTCAACTTTCTAAGCTTTTGCAAGATCACCAGTTTGATTTAAAAGTACTTTTCTATCAAGAGCATAATAATGTCTTTTTATATAATCAATTAAAAAGGCACAATATTAACTACCACGTATTAAACGGCAAGTTTTTTTCTTTATTCTCTTACTTAAAAAATCAAACTTTCCCTTACATATTACACACTCATGGATATAAAGCTGGGATTTTAGGTCGGCTTATTTGTAAGTGCATTGATCGTCCTTGTGCGTCAACTTACCACGCAGGAGAAACGGGAACTGGCAAAGTTAAGGTTTATAATTTACTAGATAAATTTACCAGTTTTCTATCTATAAACTTTGCTGTATCAGATCAAATAGCTCGAACAATTTCCAACGCCACTGTTTTAGACAATTTTGTATCTCCTAAAGAGTTTAATTACATATCACCCTCGGAAAAAATAAAAATTGGCTTTGTTGGCAGGCTTTCTTTTGAAAAAGGCCCTGATATATTTATACAAGTTGCGCAGCAGTTTATTAATAATGATGTTTTTAGTTTCCATATATATGGCGATGGACCTATGCGGGGGCAACTGGAAGAAAACGCACCTCGTAATGTCAATTTTCATGGCCATCAAGATGCTAAAACTATCTGGTTAAACATTGATGTGCTGATGATCAGCTCTCGTCAAGAAGGATTACCTTTAGTGTTATTAGAAGCGATAAATAACTGTACTGCTGTAATAAGCACTCAAGTTGGCGCGGTAAATAAAGTAATAGAACATCAACTTGAAGGATTAATTTGTAATGATATTTCGAGCCAGTCTCTTAGTTCAACATTAACTTCGTGGCTGCAATTAAATGATCAGCAAAAATTATTATTAATAAAAAATGCTTATAATAGAGTTGCACAATATTTCAGTGGTAAACAACAACTAAAACTACTAATTAATGGCTATTCGAAAGCAATAAAGAACTCAGGTAATAACTTATAAACTCTTGCCCTACAAGCAAATAAAGAGCGTAAATACGCTCTTTATGTTCTTTACCACTACTTTATATTTATTCAAATTTATTTTTAATAACCAATAACTCTTGTTTTATAGATAAAAAAGCACACACTAAAGTAGGGTCAAAATGAGAACCTGCGCCCTTTTCTATTTCTTTAAATGCAGATTCTATTGACCAAGCATCTTTATAACTGCGTTTCATAGTAAGGGCGTCAAACACATCTGCAATCATGACTATGCGCGCACAATACGGTATCTGCTCTTTTGATAATCCATTTGGGTAGCCTGAACCATCCCATTTTTCATGGTGGTTTTCTGCAATTTCAGCTGCGAGTTGAAATAATGGTGTATCACTTTTAGCTAAAATATCTCGTCCTATGATTGTATGTGATTTCATCGTGTTCCACTGTGTTTGTGTGAGTGAACCTGGTTTTTTCAGAATATTATCAGGGATCCCTATTTTACCTGTATCATGCATAGGCGCTGCCATTTCGAGTAATTCACATTCTTCACTATTCCAACCAACTTTTTTTGCTAATTGCGCAGAATAAGCAGCCATGCGCCAAATATGTACACCAGTATCATTATCATTGTAATGCCCTGCCTCACCTAACATGAAAATTGCCGCTTTTTGACTTTCTAATAATGCTTGGGTACGCTCCCTGACTTTCAACTCTAATTGGGATGCATAATTTTTTTGTGCCGCTTGTGCACGACCTAATGCGATATAAGTTGAAATTCTACGTAAAGCGACTTCTCTTTGAATAGGAAAGTTAAGGTGATCAACAATATCAAGATCAAAGCCCTTTTCTATTTCCTTCTGTGATTGGGTTAATAAAATAATGGGAATGTTTTGGGCTAGGCAAGTATCTTTTTTTAGCTCATTACAAAAATTAAATTGAAAATTATCACCATAATCAACTAATTTTGCATCAAGTAAAATTATATCTGGCACATTTAATTTTAAACAACTTCTTGCCATATCAAGATCTAAAGCAACATTCATATCATACCATTCGTTGAATATTGTATTTAATAAAATAAATTTATCTAAAGATCCAATCACCATAAGTGTATTTTTTTTCATATCAAATACCTTATCTCAATTTTATTTCACTACAGCTTTACCATTAATTGCAATAAAACCTGTATCGTGAGCAACTGCTAAAGAAGTTTCAGCAAAGGGAATTAAAGCATCGCAAGACAACTCATTAAGATATGAAATACCAATTGAAAGTTTTAAAAAAGGGAAGTTTTCTTGAAGGTTATTAGTAAAATGTTCTGCAACAATAACTGCACCTGACGCATTTGTTTCTGGCAGTAGTATCGCAAATACATTTTCTTTCCATGTAACCATAATATCTGAAATGCGATTAGGCAAACAAGAGATCCAACCTGATACATCATCGCTTTCATTTTTGCTATTTTGCATTGCTACTTTTTCAACTTGAAAAAGCATCAAACATAGATATCGATTATGACGCTTAGCCCTGCATATTTCAGCATCTAAACGAACGCTTTCAAAATACCTTCTAGAGCAAAGCCCTGTTTTAGGATCATGCAATGATAGCTCTGCACTTTTTTTTGTATTAAGACCTCTCTCAACCCTTATTAATAGCGCTTTAATATCAAAAGGTTTTTTTATGTAATCATCAGCACCACTACTTAAAGCTTTAACTTCGGCTGTCAGTTCGGCCGTTAAAAATATAATCACGGTTGTATCTAATTGAGGATTGCTACGTAAAATATCACATGCTTGAAGCCCATCCATTACGGGCATTCTAATATCCATTAATATTAAGTCGGGTATTTTTTTTTGCGCTACCTGAACCGCCTCTTCCCCATTATTAGCTTCCATAATGTGAATTTCATAATTTAATTTTTTAAACTTAAACCTAATATGTCGTATTAAAGAATCTCGGATATTTTTTTCATCATCTACGATTAATACGCTTTTATAATTCGCCATTTAGCAGCCTTATATCATTTAATATAATTAGATATAAGTTAATCAGCAAGTGATATGCCACAATCCAACACAACAATAAAATGTTAAAATTCAAAAAGTTAAAAACAAACATTGATTTTCAATGCTAATTAATCAATCTATTAGATATAAAAAATGCAAAGCTCTCAATAAGCTTTGCATTTTGCTAATTATGTCCGTGTCACTTAAGCTATAGAACCTTGTTCTTGCCAAGTTTTCATTTTTCTATATATAGTGGAAGGGCTCACATCTAGCATTGCAGCAGCTTTTGGTATGTTGTTATCACACAGCGCAATAGCCTGTTCTATATAACACTTTTCAACGACCCATAATGGTTCAATAGTTTGCACTGAGTTTGCTTGCTTTACCTGTATTTGATTACTCGCAATATCACTTATGCCCTCACTTTGATGCACTGGAGGTGCATTATAATTTTGTTGAGCTATATTTGTAGCGCTTTGCTCTGAACTAGGTAATGAAGGCAGCATATGCGGTTCGATTACAAGTGCGTCATTTAAGACTAAAGTATTTCTAACTATATTTTCTAACTGCCTCACATTGCCAGGCCAATTATATTGAATCATCGTTTGTTTTGTAGCAAATGACATCTCTTTATAATTTCTCTCTTCTTCTTTAGCTATTTTCTTAAATAAGAAATCAGCAATTTCTACAACATCATTTTCTCTTGCTTTTAAAGAAGGTAATTCTATTGGGATAACATGTAATCGATAATACAAATCTTCTCTAAATCGCCCTTCATTTACTTCAACTAATGGATCGCGATTAGTCGCACACACAAAGCGTACATTTACCTTTTCTAACTTTTCGCTACCGACCTTTTGAAAGGTGCCGGTTTGAATAAATCGTAATAACTTACTTTGCAGATTAAGCTGCATTTCACAAATTTCATCTAAAAATAATGTCCCACCATTTGCCTGACCTGCTAAACCTTCTCGATTATTTGTAGCCCCAGTGAACGCCCCTTTCACATGGCCAAAAATCTCACTCTCAATTAAATCTTTAGGAATAGCTGCACAATTTAATGCTATAAAAGGTGCTTTACTTCTTGGGCTCGCTTGATGAATGGCACCAGCACATAACTCTTTACCTGTACCACTTTCACCAGTAATAAAAACCGTTGCTTTACTTGTCGCTGCATTGCCAATGATTTGATAAACAGACTGCATTATTTTTGAGCTGCCAATTAAGTCATAAAAACGGCCGTTTTCATATTTTTTCTGATAGTTTGATACTTTTTCACTTAATGTTTTTAATTTTAATGCATTATTTACAGTGACACGAAATCGGTCGGCATCAATGGGTTTTTCAAGAAAATCAGTAGCGCCTAATCTAATTGCTTTTACCGCGAGCTCTTTACTGGCATGTCCTGTTAAAACGATTACTTGGGGGCGATTTTCGGCTCCTAAATTAGCTAAAATATCCATACCATTCATATCTGGTAGCATAATATCTAATAATATAAGTTGCGGTTGATTCTCAGCTAAAAAAGCTAAAGCTTGCTCACCAGTGCTTGCTACATAGGTATTAATCCCTGTCGGAATTAAATAACTTTCATACAACCGAGATAGGGACTCATTGTCTTCTACAATTAAAACACTTGGTGCCATAAATAACGTCCTTATAATTCAAACTTATAGTTTAATTAAGGACTAATAAGCTTGAATCGTCAATCGAAAAATATAAAAAAACGCTTTATCTGCAATCACTTATTACATCCGTGGCACCTCAAAGCTAAAGTAGTTTTTCCCTTGAGTGATAGTATATTGATAATCATCAAAATAATGTTTTATTAAAGCTAACCCCATGCCTCCCTCTACTAGGCCTCCCTCATCAATTTCCCAGTGTGTTTCTCCACTTTTAAGTAGCTCACAGTAAAGTGTTGGATCTATTAAAGTAATACGTATTTTATCTCCTAAATCACTTAAAACTAAAGTGACAGCCTCATCTTCTCCATTGCTATGACGTAATAAGTTAGACAAATATTCGGTCATTACTAAACCTGATTTATCAATGTCATCCTCACTGACAGGTATGTTTTTTAAAATGCATAGCAAAGTTTGCCTGATCAAAGTCAATGCAGCCCAAATTAAATTAAATCGTCGATAATACAGAGTCGACATATTCCCTCCTAAGGGCAATGAAATAGCCATTGTTGTTTTTTTATGATATTTAATAACCATCTTTGAATTTTTGGAAACTTCACTAAGCGATTTTTAATCGTTGAAATAAGCTGAGGTCCTAGTGGGGGTAGATATTGCTGCATAACAACATATGATATGTTTTTAAAACCCGCTAACTGAATCTTAGTTTGCGCTTCTAATAAATCGCTTTCACTATTTTTACCTAAAGCGGCGCAAACCAAAGTTAAATCTGTAAATTTACTCACAACATGTAATGGAATATTCATTTTATTAACCCTTAGAGCGGGTGACATATCAATTAGAATATATTCAAATTCTTGTTGTAGTCTTAAGATTGCTTCGTTTAATACATTAGATTCACGTGCTTTCTCTATATCAATCAAACCACTCAAACTCAAAAATGGTACTTTTTTTAACTCTATAATATTTAACTGACAACTAATATCACTAAAACACCAGTCTTCAACCTGCTCATTGAAGCCTAAAAATTGTGGTTTAATTGGTTGAAACTGATTTAACTCAACTACTAATACTGACTTTTTGGCTGACATAATTTTAGACGCCAAAGAAAATGTAACTGAAGATGTGCCCTCAGTGCCATATGACGAGATTAAGGTAACAACTTTAGCATCTTGATCTTTCACTTGTTGAAATAAGCTTTCAATCTCTTGGTATTGTGGTGGGATTATTTTCATTTCAACCTCCTCCTTCAAAGATTTCATGATTACAAGCCAATAACTAAAGCGGCAATTGTTAAGATATCTCTCAGCCAGGTTTTTGTATTAGCCGTTATATCATCTTTATCTGAAGGAATATAAACGGTATCCCCAGCGCGCAATACGGGAATATTTGCCGAATTTGGATTCTTTATAAACTTTTCAAAATCAAACACTCTTGCTTGCTCTTTACAACATGAATGGTTAATAACAACTATTTTATCAATTAAAGCGGTATTACTTGGCCCACCTGCTTCAGCCAAAATATCTAGTAAAGACATTGAATCATCAAAGCTATAACGACCGGGCTTTTCAATTGCGCCCATTATTCTGACAACACTTTCTTTTGGCTTACTTAGCCAGTCTTTATTTTTTTCTGGTACATAAATTGTGTCACCCGTTAATACTTTAGGAAATAAAGTTTCATCTCCGGTTTCAAAGTATAGTGCCAAATCTAATTTAGACACTCTTGCCTGACTCCCGTTACGGTGTGTTATACGTATATTACGAATATCTGCATTTTCATTTGTACCATCAGCAGCTGCTAAAATATCTAAAAAATGTAACTCATCATTAAAACCATATCTTCCAGGTGAACCGACTTGCCCTATAACATAAATAGAGCTGTCAGGGCTTTGCCTTACCCATTGAGATTTATTATCTTTAGGATCATGTGGTAACTCTTCAACGATAATGGTATCACCGGCCTGAAGTTTAGGTAATGGATAATCATTAGAATTACTAGAGGCATATTTATCTAAACTAAATCTCATAGCCACTTGGCCAGCACGAACAATTTTGATGTCATTAAGATTGGCTGCTTTTGTTGGCCCACCAGCATGTGAAAATAGATCTGTGAAATCCATTTCATCGCTCCATTCATAACGCCCTGGTTCATTCATAGCACCAATTATTTTGATTGCTCTTTTTGGCGAAACCTTTAACCAACTTTTTTCATTAATATCGGTTTTTTCTGGTACAAAAATCACATCACCTGGGTTTATTAAAGGTAACTTTTGATCTGTAAACCCTTCCGTATAAGCTAATAAGTCAAATTGTTTACTCTCGCCAGCTTTTGTTAATATTTTAATTTGTCTGGTTTCGGCATAGCGTGTAGGACCGCCCGCATTAGCAAGAATATCCATAAAAGACACTTCCTTACTAGCCTCATAGCCACCTGGTTTTGGCACTTCACCCATAATATAAACAGTGCTAGCCGTTGTATTAACATCATCAACAACAATTGGTACAAATATTGTTGTTCCAGGCTCTACCACAGGTAATAAGCTGCTATCACCGGTATCTAAGAATTGTTTCAAATTAAAAATTGTGGGTTCACCTGAACCTATTACACGAATTTTTGTCACATCAGCATATCGTGTAACACCTTCTGCACGCATTAATGCATCTACAATTGTCATATCGGGTTTAAATGAAAAGCTTCCAGGGCGATGTAACTCACCAAATAAAGTCACCGCTTTTTTATTTTCGCTAGCATCTCCTGTTGCTGTTAAAGTTTGTGCATCAAAATCAACCTGAACATTGCCTATTAATTTAGAAACAGGCACAAATACAGTATCACCGGTTTTTATAGTTGGTAATAAATCAACATTTCCTGAGTCTAAATAGGCTTTATAATCAAATTCAATGACTTCACCTGAGCGACGAATTTGCATCTGGTCAAGTTGCGCACCAGGTCTTAATCCTCCCGCTTTATTGATAACCATTTGAATGTTACCTTTTTCAGATATGGTTATTTGAGAGGGGGTATTTACATAACCTAATACGGTAACCAATAAATCACGTGAACGCACTTCAAGGTAGAAACGAGACAACTCACGATAAAACCCTGCAAGTCTTAATTTAAGTTCAGATTCAACCCGTGAGGGTAGCTTTCCTGCAACCTTAACTTTGCCGATTTCTGGTAAAGTAATGTTGCCTTCTTCATTAACTTCAAATACTTTTTCAAATTCAACTTCACCTGGAATATATAAAAATATCTTATTGCCGATATCAATTTCTTGCTCACGGTTAGGCTCTAATGCAATAGATGATGCGCTATAGAAAAATACTGATAGCAATATAAATATAAGATTACGCATAATCTACTCCCTAATCCTTTTGATTTTTATTTGTATTTAATTTGTGTGTCCATTTTGTTAAAGGTACTGCGCTATTTTCTTTTTTTTCTATCACTTCAAAACTTTTATCTGTCGTTTTAACTGCCAATATATAAGCATTCACTCTGCGGTCTGAATGACGTTTTGCTTTTTTATCATTTAAATTAGATTCAGCACCAGGTGGTACAAAAGGCTGATTACTACCTTGGGTTAAAGTTTGCAATGATTCACCATCAACGCCATATACTTTTAACCAATGCTTTACTTGCTCCGCCCTTTTAAAGGCTAATTCATAATTGGCATTATCTTGGCCAACAGCATCTGCATGACCGACTAATAAAATTCGAATACCGTCTGCCAATTTAATTAATTCAGCAACTTGTGCAATGCGAGTCATAAATTTAGGGGTTATCTGAAAGTTATTTATCGCAAACTGATTATCACTATTAAGCAAGGTTTCAATACGTGATATTAGTTCTTGATTATGAGTATCGCTTTCTTTCTCATCGTTTTCAGTGACTGCAGGAACACACTGAGTTTGCGCTATAATAATTTCAAAATGGCGCTCAAGCTGATTTAATTGATGATATAAAACCCTTAAATCTGCTTGTGCATCAGAAAGCATATCGGCAGAAATTTCCCTTTGTATTCGATTTAACATCAGATTCGCTTGATGTAATTGAGCCGGCATGCATAATTTAATTCCTCTGCTTTTTAATAAATTAAGCTTTATTGATAAATGATCAAATTCCGTTTGCAAATGTTGCTTATTTTGCCAGTACCAAGTATCTCCATACTCCACACCTTCTGGAGGGAAACTTTCAGCCCAACCTCCTCGACCTTCTTCTGGCCAACTAGCGCAACCAGACAACGCATTTATTAAAATAGCTAAACTAATTGAATTCAAATATTTCATATTTACATCCTTTTAAATCTAAAACGTTAAAGCGATTTTAAATCATCAATAAAAGTAATAGTGCGATCTACTCTTAATAATTTCATTAGCTTATTTGGCTGCCCTGCTACTTTTAATAAAAGAAGTTGTACACCTCGCTTCTCAATTCTTTTATATAAATACACCATAGCTCCTATACCTGAAGAATCAATAAATTCAGTAGAACCAAAGTCTAAAACAATTGTAGACTTATCTGTTGTTACTAAATCATCAAACTGATCTCGGTATTGATCTACTGATAAACCAGAGAAATCACTTGGTAAAGTTACTATTAAAGTATTTTGCTGTTCTGAAGCTTGAGTATGTGCATTCATGGTAATACCTCATTGGGATATTTAAATTTGATTTATATAGTAATATCCAAAATGAGTGCCAATATATTTTTTATTAAATTACAATGAGTTAGTTGTTTCTTATATTTTAAAATCGCACTTTGCAACGATTATTGCAAAGTGCGAGAGGAGTGATTTTCAAATTAAAAATAAATGGGTTACTGCCCTTTACCTGTAAAAACAATATAGATTGTCCTAACTAAAATATCACATTCCATTTTTATCCATTGTGATACTGAGCACATAGCCAATACATAGGCATAGTCCCATGCTATTTTTGACTTTACATCATCTAAGGATTCATCATAGCCGTTCATTACCTGCGCAAGCCCTGAAATACCAGGTTTAACACCAAAAGTACGTTGACTATAAAATGGAATACCAGATTCTAGTTTACTATAAAAAACAGGCCTTTCAGGTCTAGGTCCGATCAAAGACATTTCACCTTTTAACACATTAAAGAATTGCGGTAATTCATCTATTCTTGTCTTTCTTAAAAATAAGCCTACTTTAGTAATTCGTGAGTCCTGTTTACTTGCCCAAACAGCACCAGTTTTTTGCTCCGCATCAACTACCATAGTTCTGAGCTTATATACATTGAACAATTCAACAAAGTGGTCTTCAAATTTACCTACGCGTTGCTGTTGATAAAATACAGGCCCTTTAGAACTCAACTTAATAGCAATACCTGCAAATAACATTATTGGCGCTGATAAAATCAAACCTATAATAGATCCCAAAATATCAATACCACGTTTTATAGTTGATACTAAAACAACTTGATTATAATGACTGGTACTTTTAGTTGATTTGGTTCTTTTCCAAGGTTTACGATAAACCCCAGACATTAACCTAAAAATACCAATAAATGCAGCACCGTAGCCTGACATTAAATAATTAATATCATCAATAATAGGTAGCTTTTTATTAATCTTAAACATAGATTTTAATACTCCTAAAATAATCACAGAACCTAATCCTAGCAATAAAGCACCTGCTAATTCATTGTTGTCATAACCCGCCAAAATACTTAAAGTTATTATCGATAACATTAATATTAATGGCATCATGCCTCGCAATACTTTGTGAGACAAAAATGAAAAAGTAAGCGGTAAATTTTTGAAATAACATAAGTGTTTCAATAAAAATATTTGTTGAAAATTACCAGCACCAATTCTAATGCGCCTAGCTTGGTCTACATCTTGCGTATCATCATCCATCTCAATGATATTAAGGCGTTGATCTATTATTGATTTATGACCCTCACTTAAAGCCATCATAGATAAAACAAAATCATCATTTATTGTACTGACAGGCAATACTTGGGTTAACTCACTTCTCATCGCAAAAAAAGCACCCGGAACACCAATTACGGCACCTAAATGTGACTCTTTGTATTTAATATCATTTTGATATTTCCAGTATTTTTGCTGTTGCTCAGATGGACTGTTATAAAATTGATAAACACCTGAGACCACACCTAACGCTTCATCTTCAAAATCATCCACTATGACTTCAAGCGCATCAATACTCGTAATAGCGCTAATATCGCTAAATAATAAAATGTCATAATGTTGCTTTTGATTTGCTATTAAATGATTTAAAGAGGTCAGTTTTCCTTGATTTTTATCAAAAACATGTAACTGACAAGCAACATGCTGTTGATGTAATTGTGCGATCGCAACTTCTGCTAACTCTTGCGTATTATCAGTACAACCATCCAATAGTAGATGGATCTCAAATTTACTTGACGGATACTGCAAAGCAGCTAAGTTAAATAATTTTTGTTGAATATATTGAGCTTCGTTATGAGCACATAGCAATATGCCTATTGAAGGAAGTTTTTGCTCCTCTTCACTAGCATATCTATTACTCTTTTTTTCAGATAACTCATTACGCTTCACCATCCGAGTCACAAAAGTTAATAATTTTGGGTATAGTAAATGATGATAAATAAAAGCGAATGCACAAATTCCTATGATAGCCCACATTAAATTTAACAATGATGAAGTCATAATTTCACTCCTTTTACACTAAAACTGAATCGTATAATGCATCGTACTGGGCAGCCATAACACGAGAACAACCTTGTTTTATCGCTTCTTCACGGATCACATTATCTTGTTTTAAATTACATGCATTTGATACTGCACTTGGTAACAAATGAGCTTCATTTAACTCAAGTAAAACACCACACCGCAATGTAACAACTTCACTGATCCCGCCAACATTACTCGCTACAACAGGTTTATTACACGACATGGCTTCTAAAATACTTAAAGGCAAACCCTCTCGTTCTGAAAATAAACAAAAGATATCAATTGCAGAATAAAAAGTGACCATTTGATTAACATTACCTAACCAGTGAACTCTATGATCAACACCTAATGTTTTAGCT
This sequence comes from Pseudoalteromonas sp. C2R02, assembly GCF_018860845.1. Classification (NCBI taxonomy): domain Bacteria; kingdom Pseudomonadati; phylum Pseudomonadota; class Gammaproteobacteria; order Alteromonadales; family Pseudoalteromonadaceae; genus Pseudoalteromonas; species Pseudoalteromonas sp. C2R02. The sequence continues at coordinate 164,029 of NZ_JAHKQC010000040.1, forward strand.
AACATTTTATATTCTGCTAATTTAGATCCAGCTCCAGCAAAAACAAGTTGATATTCATCTGAAAAATTAACTAACTGCTCTAATAGTGCTTTATGGCCTTTTCCCTCTTCAACTCTTGCTGCACAGCCTATTAATTTCATTTTGCGAGGCAAGTTGAGTTGATATCTTGCGTATTGCATATTGAGCGGGCTAAACTCGACACTATCTATACCATTAATCACTATTTGCTGCGCTTTAAAATCTACTTTATTATAAACTTCATCTGCAACAGCAGCTGCATCAGCAACAATTGTGATAGGGCTAAATTTACACAGTAACCTGGTGATCCAACGATAACGCCAGTTATTCAAATACCATGCATCATGAACGGTACTGATATGTTTTACATTAGGTCTTTTACTCACTGCATAAGCGGCATAAAGCATAGGTCCTATATGATGGCTATGAATGATATCAATTTGATACTTGTCAATTAATTCAACCAGTTGCTCAACAACTTTCAAACTAATTCCAGGTTTTTTATCTAAACAACAAATATGAGAAAGTGCATTTAATTGAGGCCAGCTATTGAGAACGTCTTCACATTCACCTTCTAACGCTACAACATGCGTTTCTTGGCTGTGAGAACTTTTACTACTAAGCTCAAAAACCATTTTTTCAAGGCCACCTATTTTAAAGTGCTGAACTAACTGCATTACATTAACCATAATTACCTCTCTCAATAAATATCATTATCAATAGTTTCAATGACTGGTATAACTGAAATCACTTTGTTACCAGTTGTTTTTTCAATATTTTCAACATCTTGAATAGTGCTATCACATAATACACTTAAGAAAATTGAAGCCACACCAGCCAATATCCCTAGGCCTAAACCAATAAATAAAATCAAAATTATCGGTTGATTAATTGCATTTGTCGGGCTAAATGCTTTTTCTATTGTTTTAACTTTATCTGGCCCTTCATAACGTACTAATTTACCGGTCATTTTTGCCATTTCGTAACGGCTTAACATTTCTTTATAAAGTAACTGTTTCACTTCATAATCTCGTTCAAGTTTATGCAGTTCTTTTTCAACTCCTGATGTACTTGATAAACGACCTGATAATTGTTTAATTTGCATCTCTAACATATTAAATTCTTGCTCTATTTGAGATACATTATTTTTAGATTCTTGTAATGCAACTAACTGTGTAACTAATAAACTATTGTCGTTATTACCATCAGCAGAAGGTAATGTATTTGCCATTTGCCATAATTTATCCATATCACTTGTATCTAACTGCGTATTTTGTGCCATTAATTGCGATTGACGTTTTTTTAAGTTATATAATGTGCGTAACTTAGCTTGGATTTGACTATGTTTATCGGTATAACGCGTCCTTAATAAAGCGATTTCTGATTCAACATTAATAATCTTACTTTCTAGGATCCCTAAAATTGGATTCGCCTTACCTAACTTATTAGACAGCGCATCAAGTCGTGCTTTTGCACCGCTTAATTCAACCGATTTTTGCTGTTTTTGCAGCTCTAAATTCTCAAGGGTTTCTCTATTTGAACTAAATAGCTCAGGCAATGATTCACTGTTTTCAGCTTTAAAATTACTAAGACTTTCTTCCGAAAACTCTAACTCAGTTCTTAATATATTTAACTGCTGAGAAAAGAATTGCTCAGAAGTATCTAAAGAGGTTTTTGTAGGTGCAAGCAGCCTTTCTATAAACTTATCCACCAAAGCTTCAAGAACTGGCTTCATCTGCTCTCTATGTGGCCATTTGAAATGAATTCTCACCAATTCGTCGCCAACAAGTGAGAGAGATAAACCTTTGCTTAATTTTTTCTGCATTTTATCAACGTCTAACTCTGAGGCATCTTCCGGCACAAGTTTCACTTCTCGAGCAACAGCACCGAGCACTTTACGGCTAATTACTAAAGTACGTAATGCCTCCATTCTGTCTTTAAGTTCGAAAGAAAAAGATAATTCATCTAAAAATGGGTTTAGTAATGCTGATTCTTCAATAAGAATAGTTGTATGATTGGTATATTGTTTTTCTGCCATTAAAGAGATAGTCACAACTAAGGTTGGCACTAATATAAGTGGCAATATCATCATTTTAGCTCTCGTATATAAAGCATATAACGAGAGGTAAACAATTCTCCTTATTTGGTCTCTAATCAACATTAACGACTCCTTATTTGCAATTTGCAAAGCAAACTGCGCTTTACCTCTAACTTCTTAGCAAAAAACAATTATTTAAAAGTTTTTGCATCCATAAAGTTATATAACGCAATAAGGCTGCCAATAAATTGGATTGTTGGAATAAACACCTTATGTCGATTTAGCGTTAGACTACTATTGACTACAAATTTAATTCGATTGGTTTTGGTCTATATTAGATTTTAAATACTGCTCCTCAATGTAATGGCATAAAGAGATTGTTAAAGCCATTAATATATAAAAAGGCCAAGTGAAACCTTGTGTTAAAAATGTGCCTGAAATCATAAAGCTCAATAACCCCGCAAAAACAGAAAATGAAAATGTTTGAATTACGTTTAATGCTTTATTTTCTTGTTTACTTCCTGACGATTGACACATCAGAATAAGTAACTCTAATTGTTGCTGGGATTTTCTTAATTTTTTGAACAAGCTCACTAATAATCCAATAAATACACCTAGACCTAAAAACCCTGTTTCAGCTAAAATACCAAACCAAGTACTATGAACTGCGTGATTTTTTCCATCCCAATGTGAGCTAAAGTAATAGTAGTTAATATAAAAATTATCAAGTCCAACCCCTGTCAGTGGGTTTGATACAGCCATTTTTATCGCAGCTCCCCAAGCGTAAATTCGTCCCATAGCAGATTCGTCAATCCCATCTTCAGCGGCACCACCAGAAGAACGATCTGAGATCCCTGCAGCGACAAATAAAATAGGTAACAGCATGCCAACAGCACTGATTAACAATATTTTAGATTTCACTTTAATCCAAGCAAAGTAGCCACAAATAGCCATAATGCCCAATAATCCACCTCTACTTTGTGTGGCTATGATGGCACTGGCTAATGTAATAAAACCAATAAGACTTAAAAGGCGTTCTAACTTACTGATACCTTGAGAAAAAAATAAACTGAGCCCAAAACTACTTGGAAAAAGCAAAACAAGAGATAAATCATTAGGATCTCCCAATATAGAACCAATATCACGACCGATTGTGACGCGTGTACCTTCAACTAAACCAATGCCATTGGCTTTATTATTAAGTGCAACAAGGGCAACAGTGACACCTGCGATTAAAAATAATCGACTGGCTAACAAAAAATCTTCGGGTTTACGACTAAGCCATACAATTGCAAGTGCCATAATTGCAATTTTGATATAAGTCGCACTAAAAGTACCTATTGCCTCAGCTTTATTACTGGCAAACATAAGACCTATAACAACCAAGCCAAAGAAACTGGCAAACCAAGATAATTGTGTTGTCCAGTAACACTCGATTTGTTTAGATACAAATAAATGCCAACCCAATACACCAAGTGATGATAGGGCTAGCAGTTGAGGTATATGCAAAGGGCTTAATACAGGGAAAGCTTCATGGATCCTAAAAAATGAAAATATAATAAATCCGAGGCAAATAACATAAGGATACTTAACCACTTTAACCACAATTAATGGCGCAATAAATAAGGCGATTACTACTATAGGCGATGGCATAAAAAACCAAATTAACCCAACCAATAATGAATATGTAATACTAGTATAATAAACCATTTAAGCCCCCCTTCTGGTGACGACTCTTGGCTCAAGGGCTTTGCTATTTTCAAATTTATTAAAATTCGCTAACTGACTCACATAAAGAAATAAACATAATATACAGCTGAATAATCCTGCGATTATTGATTGCTTCAATAACTCATCAATTTGAAAAACAATGAAAACGCCCAAGCTGCATAATAAAGCTAAAAGAATGAGCTTTTTCCATTCATAATTTAGCGTTAATACCTTTTGACTGCTTTGATAAAACAATACCCCCCTACATAATTGCGCAATAATTAAAGCAAGAATGACCCCTGGTATTTTAAAGTATTGGCTTAAAAAGTAACTCAAACAAAGAGAAATTGCAGCTGTTACCATATCTATAGACATAACGTTCCAAGTGGTTTTCCCTAAATAAGATCCTAAATTTATTAAGTCTGTTGTTTGTTTAACAACATAAAATAGCGCAAGCCAAGGAATATATATAATTGCCGATGAAAACTGACTATTGATCATTATATTTATAAATAAAGGAGAGAAGATACAAATTACACTTGCACAACACATCACTAAAGCGATGCCTAAAGAACTAAAATGGGCGACTTTTTGTGCACCGTTATCTTGTTTTAATTGTTTAAAGCGTCTTGCGTTCCACCACATGCAAAAGGGCTGCATTAAAATTAACGTAATTGACGCTAATTTTTTACCTAAAGCATATAAACCTAACTCTGACTCAGAAGAAATAGCAGCAATGATCCAGCGATCTGCACCAATCAACGCAAATGCAGCAATACCACTGAGAACTAAAGGACTGCCATATAATAAGATTTGAGTTAATCGTTTTTTATTAAAGCTCAAGCCTGTTTTTCGAATTTGTAATGCTATTAAAATACTCATCAACAACAATGCAGATACCACTCCTGCAATTAAAATCGCAGTAAGACCATATCCGGCACTGAGTAACTGCCAAGATAAAAAAGCCTGAATAGCCGCTTTTCCTGTCGTCAGTAAAAAAAAGCTACGTGCATTTTCTTTCATTCTTAGCCAAGCTAAAGGAATGGCGATACAACCTTCAACTGAAAACATCACTACAACCAATTGCATATCAAATAAACTAATATTTGAGAACAGGTTATTAACTAAAAATGGTGAAATATATAAACCGATTAATAAACTAAAAATACCAATAAGAATTGCTAAAGATAAGATATTTGAAATAACATGTGTTTCATCAGAGGTATTTTTACTTAAACCTACAAATCTATAAAGTGCTTCAACTAAACCAAAACCAACAAGAATAGTAGCAAAATTAGAAATACTCAGTAATAACTCAAGAGAACCGTACTCTGCTGGTGTTAAATAAAATGTCACCACAGGCAGCATTACTAACGATACTGATTTCATCATTAAAATGCCTAAGCCATAATAGAAGGCTTGATGTAATGCAACATTGCGACTCATAAGTTAGTTCCTGTAGGAAGATCAAGAGGCAATAACCTGTTAAATAATGCATTTTCATTAAGTGTTCTTAACTTATCTTCCTTAGTATTTTTAAGAATTGAAGCACAATCAAAGTCAACTAAAAGCGGGATCCCATTATTGTTAATAATATTGCCAAATTTTACATCTCTGATTAATACGTCATTTTTATGAATATCATGTAATAACTGTTTAAATTGAGAAATAAAGTCATCCGATACTAAATTGCGGCCATAATCCTTAAAAAGGTGCTTAGGGTAACCATTATTTTCTGACATTTCATTTTCATATAAGTATATTTCCTCTTCCGTGCAACCTTGCTTTATTAAACTATGAGCTAAGCTAATACCAGGCATAAAACTTTGATAGGCTTGTTTTTTACTTAAGTTAATATCAAGTAATTTAGGCACACCATCAATTTTTTTAAGCTTATCTAACGCTCGAACTTCGTTAATTAAACAATTAATATTTTCATAACATTTCATCAAACAAACTTGATTTTGGTGGATCACTAAAGAAACGACATTTCGCTCTCTTGCTACAAATTCAGTTTGCTTCTTATCATTAATGGATAAGTGACTTAACTGCTCGTTGCTTTGGTTAAACTGAGAAATTAATTTATCTTTTTGATTAATAGGACATAAAGGTAAAGCATTTATTTCTAACTCAGTTAGCACACACTCATTTTCAATCTGTAATTTTTCAAGTTGTTTTTGATTGTGGGTTAAAAGAATAAAAGTAAAATCGATATAACGCACAGAAAAAGATAAAACTTGGCTGGCTCTTTTAACCAATCGTTTTGTAAATATTGAAAATACTCCATCATATTTAAAACGCATGTTTATTCCTCCCGAACAAATATTGATTATTTACTGCTGGTTTTTTCTTACAATCATTGCAGATAAACACGATGCTTGTATCTCTGATGTATAAAAATTACTCACTCGGTCATAAGCACTATTTTTCATTTTTTGTATATCTTCAATAGGCATATCTAAAAACTGCTTAATCATTTGAGCTAATCTAACCGGATCTTTTGGCGGTACTCTTAAACCACTATCGGATGTTAAAAATTCATTACAGCCCATAAAAAATGTTGTGATCACGGGCAATTTCAATGCCATAGCTTCTTTTACAACTACTGGTCCTGTATCTCTGTCACCATTTTTAGCTAACTCAAAAGGCGCAACCATAGCTGCGTAATCTTGACTATGCTCAATAAACCAATTTGATTGCTTAGAACCTAAGAATTGAACATATTTCGTTAATTGGTTTTTTTTAACATATTGCTCAAGCTGATCCCTAAGCACGCCATCGCCAACCAAATCAATACAAGGTCGTTTATTTACATCAATCATCTTTAATGCATTTAATAAAGTGAATAACCCTTTGGTTTCACATAACCGTCCTATAAAGAGTAGTTTTATATTTTTTTCTTGCTGAGTTTTTAATTTTAATTCGCATTTTGCGATGTTTTTATTTTTTGTGATACTGACTACATTTGACTGAACTTGAGAAAACCTTTGTTTTTCAATGCCACAATATATTAATGAGATATCTACCTTAGGCGCCATGTCTCTAAAATCAGCCGCCATGTCTTTGCAAACTGCAACAACAAAGTCTACTGAGTTTAGTTTTAATGCTAAATCTTGCGGGGTCGCATATACATCATATCCATGGCCAACAAAAGAAACTGTTGCACCACACAATCTAGCAGCTACGATTGCAGTTGCAGCAGTACCTTGCGAAAAATGCGCGTGAAAGTGAGTACAGTTATTTTTTTTAGCTAAATAAGCTAACTTTAATGCATTACCAATCAAAGACTTAAATGATATTCCTTGTTGTAAAAATGCAAACTTTAAGGCTTTAATTACTGTTGGACGTAAAAAGCTTAACGCCTTGAATGCAATACCTTTACTGTAATCACATAAATAGAGAGTACGTGCTTTTAGCTCACTATCTTGTTGTTGGTATTCGCCCAAATGATGAATGAATGCGATTGGCTGCACATCGTGCCCAAAAGCTTCCATCGCTCTCATTTCTGTGCCAACAAAAGTCTCTGACAGAACAGGATAACTAGGTAATACATATGCGATTTTATTCATAATTTCACATCCATAAGTTAAATTTTGCTTCAATCCCTTTGACTCACTTTATTTTTAAACCTTACTTCAAAGTGGCATGTCAAATGCGTATTAAATAACTATTATGAAGCGTTGAATAAAGTAATTTGCAATTTGAATGCCATTCATCAAAGATTAATTTTAGGAGAGTACCAATGACTGATTTAGAATTATTAATTCAAAAAAACTTTTCAAATCAAATGCTAATTGATAGCCATCACTATGTAGAAAAACCTGAAATATCAATCATAATTCCGACTTACAACTGCTTAGAGTATTTGCCTCAAGCGATAAAGAGCATTCAAAAACAACATGTGGAATCGATTGAGATTTTAATCTTAGATGATGGCTCAACCGATAAGACTTGGCACTATTTATCATTAGCAGCTAAATGTGATCAGCGAATAAAACCAGTAAGATTAGCAGGTGGTGGTGTTGCAAAAGCGAGAAACTATGGCTTAAAAAAAGCTCTAGGACAATATATCGCCTTTCTTGATGCAGATGATTATTGGTTACCTCGTAAACTATTGAAACAAATTAACTTCCATAAATCTCAACCAAGCGTAACCTTAAGCTTTTGTAACTACTTGCATTTCAATGAAAAAAATGAAGACTTAGGTAATTGTTTTGGTTATTGGCCTCGCTTTAAGAAGCATTTAAACGAATCTAATTCAAATGGTTATTCAAAATTAGACCTCGTTGGTACTGCCACAATTTTTGCAGAAAATGTTATTGGCACTTCAGGTGTGATGCTAAATAAGAAAGCACTAAACGAAGAGCTATATTTTGATGAGGCATTAGAGTCAGCAGAGGATTGGGACTTTTGGCTAAAAGCATCTCTATTAGGTCCTATAGGCTTTACTAACAGTGTTGATCTCGCTTATTTAATGCGTCCAGGTTCAGAAACATCAAATGTACAACTTCGCTTAAATTACATGCAAAAAATAATGCAGAGATATTCTAAAGAGGTATTAAAAATCAATCCATTAGCATTTTTACAATGCTTATCTCGCTTATTTACTGGTTATGCTGAATATCATCGTATATCTACAAACCAGAGAAATAGCTTACTTATAAGGTTGAGCAAAAGTGTAAAACCCTGTTTATATCACTTAATCGCATTCGCACTCTCCCCTTCATGGCGTCTATTAAAGGCGGCTTTATCTGACGTAAAGACTTTTATCTTAATATTTTTTGCAGGTTCCGTTGCAAAATGCAAATAAAATTATTTATTGAAAATACCTATTCCCGCATTTTAGAATAAAAAAATAATTGATGAATAAATTATAGAAATATAATTATTCATCAATTATTTTAAAACTCACCTTTTATTTCTTGCTTATTCCATTATTAGTTTCGATTAGAGAACAACCATTACTAGTAACTAATTCCTTGCCTTAATGAATGGAGATACTTAACTTATCCTCAGAACGCAAAATCTGTGTTTAATATCCTTTAACTACCACTAAATGACTACTTAATTTATGAAATACGCATCGAAGTACGATCTTCACTTTAATAAAATATCAAAACATCTAGATATATATTCAAACTTTAACAATCACACTTCCCAAATAAAATAACCATTAGTTTTTCTAATCTGAAAAACATAAAAAAACTCGTTAGGAATTTTTTATATTTGGTTGCAAAATAGACTCACTGTTTACTAACGACCGGAGTAAGACCATGACTAATTTAAATATAGCTAATTCAACCCAATTAAATAATGAAACTGTAAAACCAACATCAAAAAGACAAAGAATGCTTTCTAAGTTAAATAGCTATGGTAAAAAACTAGCGCTATCTGGAGTCGTTCGTTGTAAATAACTCATAAATTCAAGTGGGTACAATACACTACAATTGATTCACTCGCATTTAGTTAAACTGGATTTTAAAACTATCAGTTTCACACTAATTAGTTATTTATGTTTATATTTTCATGAAATACAAATACAGTAAGACAGGGAGTTTTACTGTATTTTATTTAAAACATAAAAAAACCTTCAATATAATGAAGGTTTTTTTGTTTTAAGTATTTATACTTTTAATTAGAATAAATAATCATAATTAATTGTTATTTATCTAATCAAAAAACTTTGTTCTGCTTGCTCGCCTTGATATTGCCACTCATATTGCAAAGGTGTTGTGCTGCCATCATAAAACCAAACTTGAGCAACTAACTTAATCTCTGAATGGCTGATCATTATAGACTCAGTTAAACCATTTTCGTTTAAAGGCGCTCTAAATAAACATGAATTAAGATTTACCTTATTACCCTCTTCAGGCGCTAAACATACATTTAAATAAGCCCTTTGATCTAATCCCGCTAACTTTGCATCCAATTTTAAATTAAACTTGGTTGAAAAATCAAAGTCTGCATCAGCAACAATATCCGCAGTTTTTTTAACTGTATTATCTTGTGGTGGATCACTCACGACTGCTATAGGCTCTGGAGCAGCCGCTTTTGACTCACTTTCACCGCCACCACCACAGCCCATTAAAATCGATATTAAAACAACTAAAGTACTACTTTTAAAATATTTCATAATAGACTCCTAATTACTATTCGTTATAACGTTTACGCCTTGAGGGCTATTAAACCAGGTTGAATTTAAGCTACCAGCGGTCTCTGCAAAATCTCTAAATAATGGATAAGCAGTATTTAAATCAATATTTTCTTTTGGGTGAGACCAATTCACTCCCATTTCCATCGCAAAAGGTAAACCTGTTGCAGTTTGGAAATAACGACCTAGAGATGAATCGCTGACATCATCAGCTTTTTCAAATAAACTAGTATCAAATGCCTCTGTCGGCTCTTGGTTTTTAAGGTGGACTTCCCAAGCACGTGCATTATTTATATTTACAAAGTCGCCATGAGCATAGCCATTTACAGCAAATATAAAGGGGTCTAATAAACCAGAAGGTGCTACAGCCGAATCAATAGGCGTACTTAAAGGTAAGGTTATTTTAAAACTAATCGTAGGATCACTTTCACAGCCATTTGTTCTAAAATAAGTACATGCACTGCTATAAGCTCTTTTTGTATCAGGAATAACAACTAATATTGCTTCACTTCTTCCAGCCTCTAAAGCCACACTTGATTGCAAAGCCCCATCAATTTCATGGCGAATTAAACCTTCGTTAACATAACCACGGGGTAAATTTTTAAACCTTACTGCAAAGCCATTATGATAACCGGCACCAACTGCATTAAGCTGACCTTCAATAACATAACGAATAACACTTGAACCAACTTTATTTATTGTTGTTCTATAATTTACAACAACATCATTAAAGTCATAATCTCCTATTTCAGGCCATAAATCTTCGTAAGCTAATGTTACCCAAGAACCAGCACCAGGATAGTAAGTTGTAGACATGCCAGGATCTGTTACATTCTCTTGATAATCCTCAACTTCACCATTAGCCACACCACCATTAACACCCACATCTGTACTTTCGGTTGCCCTAAAGCGCATCCAAGTATCGCCAACTGTTGCATCACTTGGCACTTCTAATAAAATATAGTTTTCTCCCGCTTCTAATGCCTCTGAAGTAATCGTTTGTTCATCTTCATCAAACTCACCATTTTGATTCCAATCAAACCATGCATTCAAATAACCTTCTGTTGAAGATGTGACACGAATTAGCGTATCTAACCCGGCTTCAAAACCAGTTATAAACTCAACACCATCATCACTATCATCAACGCTTTTTGGTGTAGACTCACCATTTACGATACTGCCTAAAAATAGCCCTGAGCTATCAAACTCATGCCTTGCACCATTGTCAGCAAGTGATAAACCATAACTACTGGGCGCATCACCAAAATCTATTGTGGTATCGTCTTCATCTATTATAGGAGCTGTAGCACAACGTGCTCCATCGTTATTACCAGATGCGGGGCCTGATGCGAATAACTCGGCCTGAGGAGAGTCACTAGAAACATCTATTCTAAAAATACTACCATCACTATTCCGGCTAATATAAAAAGTACCTTCCACATCAAAATATACAGCGCCAAAAGTACCACTTTGCCCAACATTAATAAGTGCTGTACTACTGCCATCAGTGACGTCAATTTGATGTAAAATCCCACTACTATCCACACTATAAGCATCATTTGTATCTGGATGAAAAGCTAAATCAAAAATATTTAAGTTTAACAAACCGCCATTTATAATCTTGGCTACTTGTAAATATGCCGCACTAGTTTCGTCAAGTTCGATACGATATAAGCCGTAATCATTACCTTTTCTATAAAAATAATAACTATTTTCTTGTACTGACACATCACCCACATAAAAATTCTGATTGGGCGCGCCACTTAAAGGCAAGGCCTCTACTTGGAAATCTTTGCCTATTCTCACTAAAGTGCCAGCTTCATAACCCCAGCCATATAAATATCTGTCATGAACACTAAAACCAATACCATTGACCTTACTAGAAGTCCCCATATCATTTTCAAGTTCAGGCGCACTACCAGAGACTAAATTAACACCATATAATCTTGCTGTTGTATCTTGAACCAAAAAAGCTTTTGACGGACAAGTATCAAAAGGTGCCGCCTGAACTGATAAACTCGAAAACAATCCTATACCTATTAACGCCTGATAATTTTTCATATGTCTCTCCAAAAAATAAAGCTAACAAAGGAAATGCATTGAACAGGCCATTATTTTATTCATTAAATTTCAATCAGTTATAAATTAACGTTTTTATCTAATCGCAATATGAGATTATAAATTTGCATATTGCAAATCAAGAATAGATAAAAAATGAAGAAAATACGTAATGAAGGTTTATCAGGAATAATTAAGGCTGCAATTAAATAATGAAGTGCGACCTTAAAATAAAGTGATTAAATTTAATTCTATGATTTTAAAATTTGTTCTAAAACATCTTCAGATTTATTTTTCCAGCTATCTTTTTTAACAAAACCCGCCGATACTTGACGCCAAATTAAACCATAATAAGCATTCATACATACAGCCCAATCGACTCTTTTTATAAAAGTCTCAGTAGATGAAGCTATCATGATAATTTCTTTATATTTATGAACCGCAGGAAAATCAGTAGCCACAACTGGTACTCCAGCTGCGAGATATTCTTTTAATTTTAGCGGATCACAAGCTCTAATTTGCGCATTATCAACAAAAGGTAATAATGCAACTTGCCAATGCTGTGAAAATTCTGGTAGCGATTCATGAGAAATCGCTTCAATATGTGATACATTTTTAAAAGCTAATAATTTATCTAAATTAATTTTTATTTCACCAATTAATAGCAGGTCATATTCAGGCCGTATTTTTACAAGATTTATTAATAATTCAATATCTAGCCAATTTGATAATGAACCGTAAAAACCGATTGTGGGTCTATGTTTTTTAAGCATAGGGTTAATGACTTTTGGATGATTAAATAATTTAAAATCAACGCCATGCCTTAACATTATCGTTTTTTCTTCAGGCATTTTTGCCATTAATTCATCGCTAACAACATAAATAATATCAGCTTGATCGATCAGTTCTTTCTCAAATTTTTCAACCATAGAATAATCGACCCCCTCTAAACCTGAAAAGTCATCACCGCAATAATATATAATTTGATCTTGTTCACGTTTATCTATCAAGCTAATAGCTGTGGGTACACTTACCCAATATGTAATTGGCTCATCACTTTGGTTTTCTAAAGAAAGTGTTTTTTTTAGTTGCTTTTTATTAAATGCGTTTACCCATGAAAACTGATGCCAAGGTAGAACCTTAGGGTTATAAACTTTAACTTCAGTATATTGCTGCTCTTTTTTATTTTTTAAAAATATACTCTTACATTTATTATACAGGCGTTTAAAATCTCGAAGACTTAATTTAGGTGAACGCATGCCAACTGAATTTATCCAACTTACAGAGTTAGATTGTGCAATCTCTTTAATTAAATGCTGAGTACTACTAGGGTGTGCTCCCCAGTCTTCACCAAAAACAATCATTCGCATAATAAATTCCTTTAATATTAATTAAAGCTTACTTAATAGACTTAACAACCCGCGCAGGGTTTCCTGCTGCAATGCAATTATCAGGAATGTCTTTAGTCACTACAGAGCCTGCACCTATAATTGTGCCACAGCCAATTGTTACCCCTGCAAGTACTGTTACACCTGTTCCTAACCAAGCCCCTTGTTTTATAACAATATCCCCAACCTGTTCATCTAAATCAGGCTTTCCTGCGGCCCTATCAACACTATCAATAGGATGACCAGGATACCCTGCTAAAAAAACCTTACCTGCTAACCTCACATCATTTTCGATAATAACTTTAGTGCCAACAGAAATTGAATTTTGCCAACCTATATCAACATTATCCCCGATGATCAGCTGATTTTTAGTAGTTGAACAGGCTCTTCCACAAAAGGTAGTGATACCTGACATTCTGACATCCTTTCCTAGTGTAATTTCTAAATTCCCTAATAGTAGCGGCATACCAGAATAAAGATATAAATTACTTTTAGACCCTTTTATCTGACTTTTAAATAATGGTGTAAAATACATAATACGCAAAAAGTCAGCTATTAAATTCACTAAAAGAATGTGCAAAGAAAATAAAGCGTGATGCAAAAAAGGTATCACTGGTACTTGAGGATTGATTATTTTTTTTAACCATTTACGACAAAAACAGCCAAAATCACTTTCACTATTTTTAACCCAATAAACCATTTTTACTAACATGTAGCCTCCTAATAAAATTACTTATTTATCTGTTCAATTAAATTCGATAATTTTTTTGCTTGAGAAATTGAATCAAATAAAAGCTCAACTCTTTGTCTTGCTAATAATCCCATCTTTTTTCTGATACTCGGTTTTATATAATTTAATGATTCTATTGCTTCTTTTAATGCTTCAGGATCTTTAGGTTTTACAACATAGCCCACATCACAACTGACAACATCTTTACAGCCTTTAGTATCACAAGTGATCACGGGAAGCCCCATTGCCATTGCTTCTTTTAAAGCGAGTAAGCTGTTATTAGCCTCTCCATTTTCAAGCGTATTGAGTGGTGCAATAAATGCGTCATATTGCCCTGCAGCTTGCACTATCCAATTTGGAGTGTGATGTCCGAGTAAACAAACAAACTCTCCTAAATTTAATTTTTCTATTTGATCTGCAATTTGTTCATATTTAGGTCCTTTGCCAACAATATCTAAATATGGCCTATGCTCAACGTCAATTTTAGCAAGCGCGTCTAAAGCGTAATTAAGACCTTTTTTTTCTATCAATCGACCTACAAATAATAGTCTAAGTCTATTATTTTTTGTTTTTGAATGTTCAGAAAAACCATTAGTAGAAAAATGCGATGTATCCACACCACACTCAAGCAAATAACTTTTTTTAGCTCCCAACATATTGAAGGTATTATTCATATCCTGACAAACCGATATGCAAAAATCACACATCTGTAATTTATACTGCAGATCTTTACTTTCCATGTTGATATCAGTTTCATGTCCAACACCTGACACAGTTAACCTCGCTAATTTCGCTGCAACTAGCGTATAAGCCAACCCACTGTGTAAAAAATGGCAATGAAAATGCTGACAGCCGTGTTTTTTAGCTAACGCAGCCAGTTTAGCACCATAAAATAAAAGTGACTTTGTAGATATTTCTTGCTGTCGATAGGCACATATAAATGATTGCAATAAATAAAACGGATTAAAGAAAAATATAAAACTCATATCTATCGGCAAAGCCGTATTGATTTCAATTACCTTCACCTGATTAGGGAGATCTATAAAGTGATATGCTCGGTTAAAGCAAAAAATTGTTATCTTATGTTTCGCCTTAAGCAAAGCTTTAATTTCTGTCACCACAAAAGTCTCTGATGGCACTGGAAAATTAGGAATAACAACTGCAATGTGCTTCATCTTTCAGCCCTCTATTTCGATATAAGTAACAAGGAGCAAAGACCGTGCCCGGGTTTTTAAACTTTATAGAGGCTATTTTTTATTTTTATGCAAATGTTATTGCATTTTGCAAAGCAAAATGAAGGTATGTATGTACTTTTAAGCTCCCTTACATGGCATTTTATTTGCAGATTTATTTGATAATTTAAAAATACTAATTAACTAAGCGGGTTCTGCGGAGGGTAAATCATGTGTAAAGATGTATGTATTATTATTCCTAGTTATAAAAATAAAGAATTATTATCAAAATCATTGGGCAGTATTTTAAGACAACAAAACTCTCAACTAGAAATCATTATAATAGATAATGGAGTAAGTGAAGATATTTCCGACTGGTTGCAACATATTATATTAAGATATGATTGCATTCGCGTGATTAAATATGACAAACCAAATATCGCTAATGCAAAAAATCTAGCTATCAATAAGTCAAACTGTAAATTTATCACTTTTTTAGATTCTGGTGATACTTGGTATGATAATAAATTAGTTAATCAAATTAAATTTATGAAAACGCACCCTACTTGCACGTTGTCTTTTACCAATTATCTGAATGTGGATAAACAATATCAACCTATTGTTGATTGTTTTACTTACTTATCCGAGTTTTCAAAATCATATAAATTTGCCAGTAATGAATTTATACCTTTTAAAAGCGCCCTCAATACCTTGCTTAAAAATAATGTTATCGGTTCCTCAACTGTAATGGTCAGGAGAGATGCAATATTAAAATCAGGGGGTTTTGACCCTAGCTTAAAAACTGCTTCTGACTGGGATTGCTGGCTAAGACTTGCAGTGCAAGGTAATTTCTATTTTTGCCATGAAATAACCACAGAACATTTTATGCATAAGCATGCTCAGAATACTTTTGAAGAAAAACACCTAGAGGCACTTGGTGAAATCATTGAACGTGTGAGTTTACATCCCGATATAAAGCCTCTTACGATACAACATGCACAAGCAAATTTAAATGAGATCCATGCTGATTATCATCGTCAATTAGGACATAAAATCTTAGCTATAAAACATGATATAAAAGCGGCTTTTTTATATCCCCATAAAAGAAATCTTAAACACTTTTTCCATGACATTAAGCAATTGATGTATATTTAACTAAAGTATTAAATATAAGGAGGTTATTTATGACCCATATATTATTAGTAGATGATGAACCTGAAGTATTAAATGCATTAACACGTATTTTACGAAAAGATTATCAAATTACGAGTTTCTCAAGTGCCAATGACGCGCTTGAGGCAATAAAGCATAATCTAAATACAGATGCGCAATTTGATTTAATTATTTCTGATATTCGGATGCCACACATGGATGGCATTGAGCTATTAACCCATATTTATAAAATAGCGCCACAAATGAGTCGGGTTTTATTATCTGGCTACGCAGATATGGAACTTTGTCAGTCTGCAATACCTGAAAACATAGCACAAATTATATTATCTAAACCTTGGGACAACTTTGAAATAAAAACCATAATCAATCTATTGTTAGAGCTTGCACATTTAAAGCAAGAAAATTTATCACTTAAAAATGCTCACTCATCCAATTTATAGAATATTACAATCTAATTAATCCATTTTATCTATTTTTATATTGCTATATTCTAGGTGTTATTCAAATAAGTGAGGATTAAAACATGTTTACAGTAATTTTTGGTCGTGATGGTTGTCCATTTTGTGTTCGCGCTAAAGAAGTAGCAACGCAATTAAGCAAAGATGTTGAAGGATTCAAATTTAAATATATAGATATAATTAAAGAAGGCATTTCAAAAGCGGATCTTGAAAAAACTGTCGGTAAACCGGTTGAAACTGTACCTCAAATCTTTATCGATCAAGCGCATATTGGTGGTTTTACCGAATTTGAAGCACATGCAAAAGAGAATTTAGGCTTATACAGCACAAAACAGCCTGTTTAAAATTCGACCAAGTTCAATCACATAGAAAATAGTTGTAATTTACCCGAGCTATTACTGCTCTTTTCCTATACAATGCGCGCCTCTTTAAATATGCCGAGGCGCTTTAATGTCTGAATCTGTCACTTTTTCATCCTTAGAACTATCACCTGCTATATTACAAGCTGTTGAAAAATTAGGTTACGAAACACCTTCTGAAATTCAAGCTAAATGTATTCCTTCTTTATTAGCAGGAAAGGATGTATTAGGACTTGCACAAACAGGTACAGGTAAAACTGCTGCGTTTGCTTTACCCCTGTTAAATAATATAGATGTTAAAGCTAAATACCCTCAAATATTAGTATTAGCACCAACTCGTGAACTTGCTATTCAAGTAGCAGAAGCATTTGAGCAATACGCTAAATTTACTCACGGCGTAAAAGTATTACCTATCTACGGTGGCCAAAGCTACGGTATCCAATTAAAAGCACTACGTGAAGGCGCACAAATTATTGTGGGTACTCCTGGTCGTGTTATGGATCACTTAAATAAAGGCACATTAAAGTTAGATAGACTTAGCGCTATGGTACTTGATGAAGCTGATGAAATGTTACGCATGGGCTTTATCGATGATGTTGAAACTATCATGGCTAAAACGCCAGCAGAAAAACAAACATGTTTATTCTCTGCCACTATGCCTAAGCAAATTCAGTCAATTTGTAGCAAATACTTAGAAAATGCAGAACATGTAAGTGTTGCAGCACGTAACTCAACTGTTGAAAGCGTTGAGCAAGTATTTTGGATGGCTGGTCACGTTCATAAGAACAAAGCAATTGTACGTTTCTTACAAGCTGAAAACTATGACGCATCTATCGTATTCGTAAGAACACGTAACGATACAGTACAGCTAGCAGAGTACTTAGAGCGCGCAGGTTTCTCTGTTGCACCACTAAACGGTGACATGAATCAACAAGCACGTGAACGTACTATTGAACGTTTAAAAAATGGTTTATTAGATATCGTAATCGCAACAGACGTTGCAGCACGTGGTCTAGATGTACCGCGTATCGATTTAGTTATTAACTACGATATTCCACAAGATGCTGAAGCATATGTTCACCGTATAGGCCGTACTGGTCGTGCTGGTCGTACTGGTAAAGCACTTTTATTTGTTAAGCGTAACGAGCGTTACATGCTTAAAAATATTGTTCGTGGTACTAAATCAGATATCGCTGAAGTACAACTTCCAAGCACTGATATTGTTCAACAAAAACGTCTTGAAAATTTAGCAACGACATTAACAAAAACTGCTGAGTTAAATGATATTGCGTTTTATAATGAATTAGCAGAGAAATTAACTGCTGAACTTGGCTTATCAAGTGATGCACTTGCTGGCGCTTTACTTTACTTGGCACAAAAACAGTCGCCAATCAAAGTTGAAGAAGCACCTAAAATGCCAGAACGCGCACCAAGAGGTGATCGTAATGATCGTGGCCGTGGTGAGCGTAATGACAGAAGTGGTCGTGGTCGCGATAGAAATGATCGCAATGACAGAGGCGGTCGTGGTGAGCGCTCTGAAGGTCGTCAAGACAGAGAACGTAAACCTCGTGAGCGTCGTCCTAAAGACAATGGTCCAGTAGATACATACCGTATCGAAATCGGTCGTGATGATGGTGTACAAGTTAAAAACATCGTAGGCGCAATTGCTAACGAAGCTGATATTCCAAGTAAGTTTATTGGTGATATTCGTTTACATGACGATCACAGCACAGTTGAATTACCACAGAATATGCCTGAAGCAACATTAAAGCATTTTAAAACTGTTGTAATTTGTCAAAAGCAAATGAAAATGTCTTTAAACAAGTAATTGTTTAAACAATAAAAAAAGCTTGCCTAGGCAAGCTTTTTTTATGTCTGACTTTTATATATATAGTTAAAAACACATTCTGATATTTCAATAAAATTCAGACCGCAACTATGCTCGTATTTAACACACTGCTCGGGCGTCACATCAATGCATAAAACTACAGGGCAAATATCTTGAAGATATTCAGCCATTCTTTCTTTAAAATCAATACGGCCATCTAATTCATCAACCATATTTTCAACTCCGGCCCATTTATCAGAAGCCAATAGCTTTTCAAAATAAATTTGAGATTTTGAGTTCATAAAATTTTATATTTTCACAAGTTATACAAGTCAGATTTTCAGCATAACTAAGTAAAAGTACAAAACTTTGATTGAAATCAAAAACTCCCTTTATTTAATATTAGAGCAACAAATGATTACATTTTTAGCTAATAAGCCTTAGCTATAGGCTTTAATAAAGCGTTTAATGCAATCTTTTAAATAACTATCACTGGGTGCCGTATCCTCAGTGTTATGACCTAAAGTACGTTTTAAATGCCAATCACCCTGAACCATACCTAGCAACTGAATTGTCGCAAACCGTGTATCCTCTATATCCAATTGACCAGCCGCCGATACTAAAGCTAAGCACTCACTTACTTGATCTTGAACCATTCTAGGTCCTGCGCAGTAAAAACACGAACCTAGCTGTGGATGCTCTTCTCTGTGAGTTACACAAGTCGTATAAACTTGAATTGCATCAGCTGATAAAATCAAATCACTGAAGGTTTTTATTATTTTAAATAAGTTATCTTCTAAAGGATGTTCAGGATGATAAAGCTGCCCGTGAAATTCTGAAGCCGCACAACGGGCACCCACAGTTTCGACAAATAAAGACTCTTTGTCTTTAAAGTGGCTATATACTGTTTGTTTCGATACGCCCGCTTCTTTAGCAACTTTGTCCATACTGGTATTTGGATAACCATGTTCAATAAATAACTTACTGGCAGATTCAATTATTTGATCACGTTTTAACTGTGACTTACTGCGCTTTGACTCAACTTCACTTACGACCATTTATGAAAAACCTCGACCCCGAAAACCACAGTAGACTAGACAGTCTAGTTTGGTTGTTTTATAGTTAACCTAGACTCACCAGTCTAATATGATAATTAGCCTACTTCAAGGTGCAAGCGGCAGCATACTGAGGTAGAACTTTTTCTGATTTCACCAGGAAGGTAAAATGAAAAACCAACTACTTGCTTTTTTAAGTTTATTTTTTATAAGTTTGAGTGCTTTAAGTGCTGAAAACATTGTCAATATTGAAGCAATGACATTACAACAAAAAGAGTCTTACCAAGTAGAGCGCCACTTTAGCGGTCGTATAATTAAACAGCAGGATGCTAAACTCGCTTTTGAATTTTCGGGAAAAATTAACAAAATTCATTTTGACCAGGGTGATAAAGTCACTAAAAACACAACGCTGATCAGTTTAGATACCCGCTTGCTTAATATTGAAAAACAAAAGCTTGAAGCGAATCTCAAACGGTTAGAAGCGGAATTATCCCTTGCTAAACTAGATCTAAAAAGACTAGTGAAATTAAAACAACAAAATTACTCAGCTGAACAAAACCTCGACCAAATCAATACACAAATTAATATTCTTCAAGCGAATAAAAGCGAAATTCGAGCCGCTATTTCAGGTATCGAACTACAAATAGAAAAATCACATTTAAAAGCCCCCTTTGACGGTATTTTAGGCCAAAGATTTGTTTCTACGGGTGAAATTGTCGCACCAGGCACGCCAGTTATTCGTTTATTAAAAAACGGCCATAATCAAATTCAAGTAGGTGTGCCACAACATTTGCAACATACAATACAATCGCATATGCCTGTCATTATCGCAGGCAAAGAATATATGGCAAAAGTGCTCAGTACAGGTGCAGAATTAGACCCTATTTCACATACCCTGCTAATGCGATTTTCGCTACCTGATGATGCGCCCATTTATGCAGGTCAAGTTGCACGATTGAAAATAAAACAGAATAAACAGGCTTTAGGTTATTGGGTGCCTTTATCTGCATTAACAGATGGTATCCGTGGGACATGGAATCTTTATCATATAAATCAACAAGACGGTACATCTCGCTTAAAACCTATCATAGTTGAGGTGATATATACCGATGGTAAAAATGCTTATGTCAGTACTTCCTTACCCGATAAAAGTAAAATTGTAGCTAATGGCCTGCACAAAGTAAGCACTAACATAGCGGTCAATATAGTTAAAACCAGACTTGCCGATAAAGCGACTTTAAAAGGTGAGCTTTAATGATCAAATATCTATTTGAACACCCTCGTCTTCAAGCATTAATCATTGTTTTATTATGCGTCAGTGGGCTTGCTGCTATTAGCAGTTTACCAAGAACAGAAGATCCAAGGATCACCAATCGCTTTGCCTCTGTTACTACTTTTTTACCTGGTGCCAGTGCTGAGCGCATTGAAGTACAATTAAGTGAAGTTTTAGAACAAAAATTAAAAGCACAACAAGAAATAAAACTCATCGTTTCAACTTCACGACCGGGAATTTCGGTACTCAGTATTGAACTCAAAGATAATGTTATTGATCCAATTCCTATTTGGTCAAGATTAAGAGATTTATTAGCCGACGTACAAACTCAATTCCCCCCCCAAGCGAGCACACCTCAGTTAGATGATGAAAAAGGCTATGCATATACCCGAATATTCGCACTAACAGGTAAAACGCCACAAGTACCTCTTTCTGCAATCAACCGTTATGCTAAAGAGCTACAAAGTAAATTACGTAATGTATCTGGTGTGGAAATTGTGCATTTTTTTGGTAAGCCTGAAGAAGAAGTATTAGTTGAAATCGACGCAAACAAAGCAGCCATAGCAAATATTTCTGTACAACAAATAGCAAACGCACTTAAAGGGGCTGATTCAAAAGTTGCCGCGGGAACCTTAGTTAATAATAAAACACAAATTCAGTTAGAGGTAACTGGTGCTTTTGACTCTATCACGCGCATTGAACAAATCCCCATTACCAGTAGTGAGACTGGCAGCCAATATCAATTATCAGATTTAGCAAGTATTACAAAATCAATTAAAACACCACAATTTGATATTGCTTTAATTGATGGTCAGCCAGGCGTTTATGTTGCGGCACGCATGCTACCGGGGCTTCGTATCGACAATTTTTCAAAGAATGTAGATGACAGCAAAAACCTTTTTTTACAAAATCTACCTGAACAAGTGCAATTAAAGGAGGTTTTTAATCAACAACCCTATACAGAAAATAGATTAGGAGAACTGCTCAGTAATATTTTGGTCGGTTTTATTATTATCCTTTCGGTATTAATGCTTACCTTAGGTTTTAAAGCCGCAATTATAGTCGGCACAGCATTACCACTCACAGTATTATTTACTTTAGTAACTATGCAATATTACGGTTTGCCGATACATCAAATGTCGGTAACAGGTCTCGTTGTTGCACTGGGTATTATGGTAGATAACGCAATTGTAATGACCGATTCGATACAAAGATATCGCCAGCAAGGATACTCTGCATTAAAAGCCGTACAAACTGCAGTGTCACACTTTTGGATGCCGTTATTAGGCTCAACCTTAACAACTATATTAGCCTTTGCTCCCATAGTACTTATGCCGGGACCTGCAGGTGAATTTGTTGGCGGCATTGCCTTAAGCGTAATTTTTGCATTAATTGGCTCATATTTAATATCTCACACCTTAATAGCCGTATTTGCAGGTCAATTTATCAATGGCAAAGAACCTAATACCATTTGGGGCAGAGGTATACGCCTGCCAAAACTATCCAAAAAATTTATATCGACTTTAAACTGGAGCTTAAATCATCCTAAGCGCACTTTATCTTTAGTCTTTATGTTGCCAGTGTTAGGTTTTTTAAGCGCGGGTCAACTGACTGAGCAGTTTTTCCCGCCATCTGATCGTGACATGTTTCATATTGAAATGCGTTTATCACCAAGCAGTAGTATAGAAAATACCAAACAAACAACTTTAGAAATTGATCAGTTTATCAGGCAGTTTGAAGGAATAGAAAAACTAGACTGGATGATAGGCAATAACTTCCCCAGCTTTTATTACAATATAAAACCTCGAAGCCGTGGTGCATCAAATTATGCACAAGCTATGGTGAAAGTACCTAATTTTAAGGTTGCCAATAAACTTATCCCTAAGCTGCAAACTGAGCTAGATATTGCATTTCCACAGGCACAAATTATAGTCAGGAAATTAGAACAAGGCCCGCCATTTAATGCGCCTATTGAAATGCGAATTTATGGTCCTAACCTTGATACATTAAATACGTTAGGATCAGAACTACGTACTTTATTAATCTCACATGAAAATGTCACGCAAACCCGTGCAACATTAATGTCAGGCAATCCGAAGCTTTGGTTAAAAGCGGATGAAATCGCATTAAAACAAAGCGGATTAACCTTGAATGATTTAGCCAATCAATTACAGTCGCAATATCATGGTGTGATAGCGGGTAGTATCATAGAACAAACAGAAACCATTCCTGTTAGGGTGAGAGTATCTGATGCTGACAGAAGCTCAACGCAAGCACTCAACTCAACTAACTTTCTAGCAAACCAAGCATTAAACATTGAAGCTTTTACAGAGCTCAGTTTAAAACCATCAAGAGGCAGCATAGAGCGCAGAAATGGCGAACGGGTTAATGTTGTTGAAGGTTATTTAAAAACAGGCATTATTCCACAATCAGTATTAAGTGACTTTCAAGAAATTTTAGCTAATGCTGACTTTAAAGTACCACCAGGATATAAATTAGAAATTGGTGGCGAATCACAAAAACGTAACGAAGCCGTAGGCCAATTAATTGCATCAGTAGGTATTATTGCTGTATTGCTGATCACTGTACTGGTTGTTTCTTTTAATTCATTTACCACCACATTTTTAATTCTCATTAATGCGATTCAAGCTGCTATGTTAGGTTTATTAAGTGTTTATCTAGGCGGTTTTCCATTTGGTTTTACTGTGATTATCGGTCTACTTGGCTTAATGGGATTAGCAATTAATGCCGCTATTGTTATTTTATCTGAGCTGCGTGCAACTAATGCGGGCACAGATCAAGATAAAATCATTGCAGCAGTGATGAATAGCTCCAGGCATATTACTTCAACAACAATCACGACAGTAGGTGGTTTTATGCCTCTTATATTAGCTGGCGGTGGTTTTTGGCCTCCATTTGCTGTATCTATTGCAGGCGGAACAGCATTAACAACCATATTATCTTTCTATTTTGTACCTGTGGCTTATAAATTACTGATAGCAAAAAAATGTAAACTTGCTTTCACGCCTAAAAGCAGCGAAATACCTGCAAGTTAAGTCGACTAAATAGCTTATCTAAAATTTAGATAAGCCATTTAGTCTCGCAAACTACTCGCTCTAAAAATATCAAATTACATTATTAGATCCAAAAAACTTGGTTTAAATTCAGGGTTATGCAAAACTAGAGTTATTCAATAATCTCTATAAATTAATGCTGATAAAAGGTGACAATGAATGTCGAATTTTAATGCCTGGAAGCTCTTTAGTTTTTTTTGCTTTTCAATTTTTCTGTTAGGCTGTGAGTCTAAAGAAGAACAAGCCCAAAAATCTGTTCAGTTAGAAATTAATTCAACTGAATTAGAAATCGCAAGCTTAAGAAAAGCACTGGATAATAATTATATCCGTAACGCTAAACTGCTAAAAGAATATGATAGCTATGTACAAAGTAACTTACCTAAAATTTCACAAATAAGTAGTTTAGTTGCACAAGATGCCACAACTCAAGGTCCATTATTTCAAGGTTTAACAACACGCTTAAATGATATAAAAAACGAGCCTGTTACCTTAGATAATGCGTATATCCAATTAGACAGATTAGCCAAAATTAAAGAAGCCGCCAAGCTCAGCTTATTTGGTGATGCTTTAACAGATCCGTTAAATGTAATCGCTGATATGTCTGAGGGCAATTTAGCCCGTGTGGGTGCGATCAGCAAACAAGCTGAAGATGCCGCAAACCAAGGTGAAAACTTTGGTTCTGGTAGCCAAATGATAGGCAACCCTAACTATGGTAATTGGCAAACTAACTCTAGCGGTATTAGCTTTTGGCAATGGTATGGCATGTACCGTATGTTTGGCGATGTTGTTGGTGGCGTAAGCTACGATAGATGGAGCCGCAAGCGCCGTTATAGTTATTATAACGACTATGGCCGTTCACGTTATACCAGTAAAAATCAATATAAAACACAGCAAAAAATTGAAACCCGCACTAAGCAATCATACAAGCGCCAAGGTAAGCAATTCACCAGCCCTTACGCTAAAAAACGCTCAGGTGCTTCAAGCTTAAGTAGAAGCAGTTATACCCCAGTAAAAACCAGAAGTAGTTATTCAAAAAGCAGCTATTCAAAGAGTTCTGGCTCTGTTCGAAATAGCTCAAGCCGTACTTCTCGTGGCGTCAGTCGCGGTAAATAACCAATAAAAATACTGGTACTAACGAATTTAAATAAAGAATTTTTTGGAGAATATAATATGAACGGATTAACATTATGGACAGCGCAAGCACTCGCCATAGACTTTATCGTCATCATAGCCCTATTTGTAAGTTTAAAACTCATTAAAGGTTGGGTATCAAATTTACATGCTAATGATGAAATTACTAAACGTGATAACTTTGCATTTGGTTTAAGTTTTGCTGCAGGCCTAGCTGGTTTAGCTATCGTATTAACAGGAATTACAAGTGGTAACTTTGCAGATACTTTACTTGAAGAAGCGATGCAAATGGGTGGTTATGGTTTAGTAGGTATCGCTTTAATTAAACTTGGACATTTTTTTCAAGACAAAGTGGCACTACGTAAAGTTGATTTACATTTTGAGATTGTAAAAGGCAATGTAACTGCAGCACTAATTGAATTTGGTCATATCGTTACTGTCGCAATACTGATTCGCTCGGCACTAATTTGGGTATTAACTGAAGGCTGGCATGGACTGCCTATCGTGATTGCAGCATTTATCATAGGCAATATCATCATGTTATTAGTCAGTCAGTACCGTGTGCAGTTATTCAAACGCACAAATAAAAATGGCGATTGTTTACAACAAGCAATTAAAGATAATAATCTAGCTGTTGGTGTTCGCTACGCTGGTTTCCTAATTGGTAGTGGTTTAGCAATTACAGCAGCAACGGGTCTTGCGCCTTATAATGCTGAAAATATCAATATGAGCTTAGTTTACTGGGCAGGTGCTGCTATTTTCAGTTTAGTGATGTTTATTATTTTGCATTTAATCACTATAAAAATCATTTTATCTGGTACTGATATTTCAGATGAAGTGAACCGTCAAAAGAATGTAGGTGTTGCAGCTATTTCAGCAACAACCTCATTTGCGATTGGTTTAACGATGGCGACTTTATTAGGTAACTAAACCTAAACTTTCATAGCTCATAAGCAACAAACGCTTATGAGCTACTCCCTCACATTGATCTGAGCTTAACCCTATTGAATACCTCAACACTAACACAGTCTAAAAAAACATTATGGTTTCACGATATATTACTAATTTCAGTAATGGCAATCCTTGCTGGCTGTGGCCTTATTTATGAATATTTACTCTCTCACTATGCTGGACGTGTTTTAGGATCCGTAGAAAGCGCTATATACGCCATGATCGGCACTATGATAGTTGCCATGGGCATAGGTGCATTCTTAGCACGCTGGTTTAAAGACGCATTCACCGCTTTTGCATGGTTAGAAGCTTTAATTGCTTTAATTGGCATGAGTTGTATTTTATTTATCGCCAGCCTTATTGCCATTAGTTACACCTTGCCTCACACCCTTTCCGATACATTCAACTTACCACCTAACGTACTACTTGATGGTTATTTATTTGAAAAAATGCAAGATGTCGCGCAATTTATGCCTTATGTATTTGGTTTAATATTAGGCATCTTTATTGGTATGGAGATCCCACTTATCGCCCGAGTTCGACAACAAGTATATGGTCGTTTTTTAGAAAATAATGCAGGTACGATTTATGGTGCTGATTACATAGGTGCAGGTATAGGCGCGGCTATTTGGGTCACGATTATGCTATCTATGCCCATAATGCAAGCTGCTGCTTGGACTGCTTTATTTAATATCGTGGCTGGATTTATCTTTTTAGCTAAATATCGTAGCCATATCCGTTATGCAAAGTCTTTATTTGTTTGCCATATTATATTGTTATGCTTATTCAGCCTGCTATTAGTGATGGGCACAACTTGGATGAAAGATTTAAGCAGCGTGTTATATAAAGACAAAGTAATCTATTCTCAATCAACAAAATATCAGCACTTAGTGGTGACGGAGCGCTTTTTAAAAAATCAAAATGAGCCAATAACAGATCTCTACTTAAATGGACGATTACAATTCTCCAGCGCCGATGAACAACTGTATCATTCAATGTTAGTTTACCCTGCTATGGCAGCATCAAATCGCCATGATAATGTTTTAATTATTGGCGGCGGTGATGGCTTAGCACTAAGAGACGCACTGAAGTGGCCAGTTAAATCGGTGACTTTAATTGATTTAGATGCGCAATTACTGACTTTATTTGGTTTTGAAAACAAGCAATATTCAAGTGAAAAATTCGAAATACCTCACTATATAAAACAGCGTGTGGTTAAGTTAAATGAAAATGCGATGAGCGATCCTAGAGCGAATATCATTGCAACTGATGCTTTTTTAGAAGTAGAAAAGTTATTAGATCAAAGCAAACAATTTGATACCATAATTATTGATTTACCGGATCCTAATCATCCTGATTTAAATAAACTATATAGTGACTATTTTTATAATCAGGTTCGACAATTATTAGCACCAGATGGTGCCTTAGCAATACAATCTACCTCACCTTATCATGCCCAAAGTGCTTTTTTAAGCATCGCCAAAACGGTTAAATTTTCTGGCTTTTTACATGTTGAACAATACCAGCAAAATATCCCTTCTTTTGGCCAATGGGGTTGGACGATTGCAACACGCTCAGGACAAAGTGCCAGTCAGCGCATTGAAAAATTGCAACAACTACCAGTTGAATCACCATGGTTAAGCAAAGAATATATTCTTGCTTCATTTATCTTTCCACGAAACTTTTTTGATGAAATTAAGTCTATTGAAGTCAATAGGCTAGGATCAGGTGTACTGTATGATTATCACAGTCAAGCTTGGCAAAGTGAATCTGAATTGTATAAAAATTAAATTAATTTGCACTTTACTGTTGACATAATATGTCGCAAGTGCAATTCTTAACTCAGACATAATATGTCATTTATAGCAAAGGAACAGAAGATGGAATTAAATGAACTTTCAATCAAGTTAGCAACATTCGAAGCAGAAGGTGTTAGTTTTGAGTCTTTTCTAATTGCAAGTGAAGACGAACAGGAAGTCCTTCAAGTAATTGTTGATGGTAATGATGAGTTACCAATTTTTGTTACACAAACTGACGAACAACTGCTTTGCATTAGTTACTTATTTTCTGAAAGCGAAGTAAAAGCAGAATTAAAAGATGAACTTAATGAAGCACTACTTAGATTAAACGTGCCAATTCCATTAAGTGCATTTGCAAAAGTTGATGATAAATATGCCATTTTTGGTGCTTTATCAGTTAACTCATCATTTGATGATATAACACATGAATTAGTAACATTAGCTGACAACGCAATTGATGCATTAGATGCGGTCACAGCTTACTTAAATGAATAATGGTTTAGGCCAGGAGATAAGATTATGAGCATACTTAAAAAATTATTTACAGCAGTACGTGGCGGCGCAAGAGAAGTAGGTGAATCAATTGTTGACGCTAATGGTATCCGTATTTTCGAACAAGAAATTGCTGATGCACAAAACGCATTACAAAAAGCGAAAAAAAGCTTAACTGAAGTAATGGCTAAAGAAATGCAGTGTAAACGTAAAGTAAGTGCTTTAAATGACAGCATTAGCGAGCATGAAGAATATGCAGGCCAAGCACTTAGCCAAGATAACGAAGCATTAGCAATTGAAATTGCTGAAAAGATTGGTGATTTTGAAACTGAAAAAGCAGAGCAGGAACAAGTGCTAGCGGGTTTTAGTAATCATATTGTTGCCCTTAAGCAACAAGTTAAAGAAGCAGAAAAAACCATCAAGGAAAATCAGCGTCAATTAACTATGGTGAAAACCACTGAAAGCGTGCAAAAAGCAACAATGGCAGTTAATAGCACACTTAATACAAACGAGTCATCTATGACATCAGCGCGGGCTTCTCTTGATCGTATCAAGCAAAGACAAGCTGATAGACAAGATGAGCTATCGGCAGCAAAACAGCTTGAATCAGCGGCTAACGGCGATGATTTAAAAGCTAAGATGGCAGAAGCAGGTATTGGCGGTAGCAATACCAAAAATAGCGATATTTTAGCGCGTATTAAAGCAAAACAAGGTAAGTAAGTTTTAAATACCTTAAGGTTAGCGAGTTCGCTCGCTAACTTATCCCCTCTCACTTTAACTCTATAAACATCTAGTTAAGGAACGCTCCATGTTTAGTTTCTTCAAATCAAAAAAAAATAAACCCGAACGCCAACTTAATGATGCCAGTCAGCTAAAATCTGGTGATATGCTGCAAGTCATTGACTCTTTTGCCTACCCTGCTTGGCTTAAAGGTCAAATGCTTAAAGTGGCAGATGTGCAAACTTATCAATATGAACGCAGTTCAGATACCGAATTTGTTTTAGAAACAGATTCTGGTCAAGTTGTATTTTTACAAATAGAAAAAGAAGATGGCGAACAATGGGCTAACTTTTCAATAAAAGTTCAAAGAGAAGATGTAAATGCAATTTTCACTTTAGATGAATTTTCTCGTATTTTTGATGAAGAAGATTTAACACATTTAAAAACCAACGATAAACCGAGCCAATTTAGTCAATTCTTAGCTGACGAATATAAACAAACCGAAGACCCTTATGTAGCATACTTTCATAAACAAGATTTTCGTAATTTAGCATTACCACGTTATGAAAGTGAAAGTGGTGAACCTTGTGAAATGATTACGCTAATGTCGCCTCAAGAAAGCCATAGCCTTAATATTGAGATTTGGGATGGTGGTGATACAGAAGTATCATTAACACTGACGCGCCCTATCACTGATATCGTAGACCTATTTCCTGGTAGCGCTACATGATCAAAAAAGAAGAAAAGTGGTTAAAACAAGAGCAAGCGATCCGTGCAACGCAAATGGCTTTTGATTTAAGCAGTGAAGTGCAAAAAAATATTAAGAAACAGGCGATAGATGAAGAGTTAACGCCTTCAGATATGATCCGAAAGATTTTAGATTTAGATGTTAAATCTAAAAAAACCAGACAAAGGTTATCTTTTAATCTTAATGATGACGAGATTAAACAATTAGCCATTCGCTTTGGTGTCGATACCGAAGATAAACGCGCGGTTAAACAGAAAGTAGCAGATATTTTAATTGAGTATGCAATAGACGATAACAAGGAATAAGTATGAAAGGTGCAGGCGGAACGTCAGGTGGCATAGGCCAATTTTTTATTGGTTTAGTCATGATGAGTGGCGGGTTTTATATGCTACTCAACGCTATTAAGGTGAGTTCATCTTTTGGTATGGGTACCCGCTTGTATGGCATTTCAGGTATAAGCATAACCAGTGGCATGGTAATGATCCCTTTTATATTTGGTATTGGACTCGTATTTTATAACAGTAGAAACATATTAGGTTGGATACTCTCATTAGGCTCAATCACAGCTTTAATTTTTGGTGTTATTAGCTCTATACGCTTTTCATTTGCAAGTATGAGTTCATTTGATTTAATTGTTATTTTAGTGCTGAGTATGGGTGGATTAGGTTTATTTTTAAAATCTTTAAAAGCGATAGATAAGCATTATCCTGATGAAAAGTCTTAACTTTTATTTGAAATCAATTTATATTATGGGAACAATATATTACATAAAATAATAAAAGTTTAATGATTAAACTAATAAAAATGTAAAAGGAGTAAAAATGGAATTTTTAAATACCGCATTGACCTTTCCAACTGTTGTATTTTCAGTGTTATTAATCATAGTTATTTTATTTTGGTTAGTCACAATCGTTGGCTTAGCCGATATAGATATGTTTGAAGCAGATGTTGAACTCGAAACCCAAGCGAATACAGCAAGTACCTCAGGAATATTTAATAACTTAGGATTAAGTGAAGTACCTTTAACGGTTTCAGCTAGTATAATAATTATGAATGCCTGGTTAATCAGCATTTATAGTCAAGCCTGGTTTTTAGCTGAGTTTAAATCACATTCATTATATTATGTTTTTGGTGCGCTCATTATATTAGCCTGTAGCATCATATCACTTCCCCTTAGCGCGTTAATGACCAAACCATTAAGACGTTTTTTTACCAGTAAACAAACAGCCAATAAACATGATTTTATCGGCCTAGAATGTACCATTGCCACCTCAAAAGTAACCCAGACATTTGGCCAAGCCAGAGTCACGCTTCAAGGGGCTGAACAATTAATTGAAATCAGAGTTCAAGATTCAACCCATCAATTCAATCTCGGTGATACCGCACTATTAATAGAGCACTTAGTTGACTCTCGTAGTTACGTTATCGCACCAAAACCTTGGTCATAAACCAATAATATATAAACTAATCAGCTGAATTTAAGTCATTAAAATAGTTAACAAAAGCAACATATAATCATTTAGCAAGGAAACAACATGGATTTTTTAGACAATTTAGTACCAATATTAACGTTTGTTGGTATCGGTATCGCAATTATTTTTGCCATTTTACTAATCGTAGGTAAGTTTTATCGCAAGGTAGATCAAGGCCAAGCATTAATCATTAATAAAATGAAAAATGAGCCTGATGTCACCACCACAGGCGGAATTGTATATCCTGTGATCCATAAGATGGAAGTAATGGATATTTCAACCAAGCGCATGGTATTAGAACGCAAAGATAAAGGCGGTTTAATTTGTAAAGATAATATTCGTGCCGATATTACAATTACATTTTATATTCGAGTGAACGAAAATAAAGATGATATTTTACGTGTCGCTAAGCAAGTAGGTTGTGTACGCGCATCTTTCCCTGAAACACTACAAGAGCTGTTTGAAGCAAAATTCTCTGAAGCACTTAAAACAGTCGGTAAACAGCTAGATTTTGTTGAATTATTCACTCAAAGAAATCAATTCAGAGACAAAATAAAAGAAGTGATTGGTCAAGATTTATCGGGTTATACCCTAGAAGATGTGGCGATAGATTATTTAGAGCAAACTGCTATTTCAAAATTAGATCCACAAAACATTTTAGATGCTGAAGGTATACGCCGTATCACTGAAATGACAGCTTCACAAAATGTTGCAACTAATCAGCTAAAAAACGAAGAAGATATTCAAATCAAAAAGCAAAATGCTGAAACACATGAAAAAGCATTAGAATTAGCACGCCAAGAAGAAGATGCTAAAGCCAGACAAGCAAGAGAAGTTGCAACAGTACAAGCGCGTGAAACAGCTGAAACAGAACGCGTTCAGCAAGAAGAACGCTTAAAATCAGAGCAAGCTAAAATGCAAACTGATGAAGCGATTGGCATTACTGAACAAAACAAACAACGAGAGCTTGATATTGCCGAACAAAATCGTTTACGTGTATTAGCCATTGAAGAAGAAAAAGTATTAAAAGCACGCCAAATAGAACAAATAGAGCGTGAAAAAGAAACTGAAATATTAACCATTAATAAACAAAAAGCACTGGAAGTTGAACGTAAAGAAATAGCTGAAGTACAACGCGATCGTATCGCGGTTGAAAAAACAGTTGCTGAAGAGCAGGAACGTATCAAAGATGTACAAGCGCTTTCAGAAGCCGAAAGACAAAAAGAATCTCTTATTATTGCAGCCAAAGCAGAAGCTGAACAGGCATTAGTAAAAGACATTGAAGCAGCAAAAGCCGCTGAACAATCAGCAGAATATAAAGCTAAGGAACAAGAGACTTTAGCAGCTGCACAACTACGCGTTGCGAATCAAAATGCAGAATCGAAAAAAATATTAGCTGAAGCCACCAAAGTAGAACGTGCGGCCATAGGTTTAGCTGAAGCCGATGTTATTAAAGCAAAAGCCGAGGCAAGTGCTGTACAAGGTGAAGTTGATGCTAAAGTACTAAAACAAAAACTTGAAGCCCAAGCGCAAGGTGATAAAGAAATTGGCTTAGTCGATGCAGAAATAAAAGAAGCTATGGCACAAGCAATTGAAAAACAAGGTCAAGCAGATGCTCAAGTATTACAACAAAAATTAGAGGCGCAAGCACAAGGCGATCGTGAAGTTGGTTTAGCTGATGCGCAAGTAAAAGAAGCGATGGCACTGGCGATAGAGAAACAAGGCGAAGCTGAAGCGCTTAACTTAGAGCGTATGATGACAGCTGAAGCTAAAGGCTTAGAAGAAAAGCTTGAAGCGCTTAACGCAATGAGTCCAGAAGCGAGAGATTACGAGACTTACACATTGCAACTCAATCAGAAAAAAGAACTGTCACTTGCCTCTATTGAAGCGAATAAACATGTTTCAGCTAATCAAGCTGAGATTATGGCTAAAGCACTTGGTAGTGCTGATATCAATATCATGGGTGGTGATGGTCAGTTCTTTAATCAATTTATGAAAGCGATTAGCTTAGGTAAATCTATTGATGGTTTTGTTGATGAAAGCAAAGTTGTGCAATCGGCATTTAAAGATCATTTAAGTGGTGAACGTAACATCATTGAAGATTTAAAAGGTGTGATTTCAGGTGCTCAAGGTTCAAGTGAAACCATGAAAAATATGAGTATGACAAAACTGATGAATCAATTTGCTAATTCATCGGAAGCTGATAAATCACAACTAATGAGCTTATTGGGCTCTACTTTCAATTCCAATAATAAAACAAATGGCGCTCAAGATTCTTAATTGAACCATTACATACTTCAAATCACATGATTTTTTATTGTGTGATTTGATATTCAATTTAGCCTTTTCATTTGTCATAGTTATCGAAATTACAATGCGTTTCGTTGTAATTTCAATAGCATTGATATCAAGATATAAACAGTTAAGTCAATTTTAACTGGACTAGTTCAGCAATAGGATTTTATAAATGACGGATTCACATAACTCAGACCAAGACAATATAGCTTTACAAGGCGGATCTTATGATTTGATCAAAAGGCGTTTATTAAACTTAGGCACTGAACTAAAGTCACAAATAGATAACGTAAATCAAGAACGCATAGAAACCTTTGGTAGTACAGATTTAAAAGTAAAAGGTAGAGTACGAGTACGTACTGAAAACAACTGTATTCCACGTGATATTATATGCATTGGTGATACGCTGGTTTTTGCTTTTAATGTCTTTATTGGATTGAAAACCACAACTAAAGTGTCTGATGTATTTAGTTTACATAGGCTAGCAAATCAAGAAGAACACTTTGAAATAGAAGATATAAAAACTGATAACAACTTCTTAACCGATAGCCGATTTATTCGCGACTTTGATGAGTTATATACTTATTACAAACAGGCTCAGCTGCAACATTTATATAAGCAAGATGGTCATTTATATGCGATATTTCAAATCGGTGAGCGTCTTACTGATATTCGCGTATTTCGTTGGTCTATCTCAGCTGACAATCAAATTAGTTATATTGATAATCGCGGTGAAAAAGCAATAAAAGCACCACAAAATCACGATTTTGAATGGCATCAAACCAGCAGAAAAGAACATGAGGAAGGTCGCTACCCTCATATCAACATTTTAGATAAGGTCTTTGTTGAAACTTTAAATGGCACCCTAACTGTTAAAGTTGAAAATAATACCAGTTCTGGGCAAGGGATCTACAGTGAAGCAGTTGAAGATAAAAACCAATCTTTAGCTGATTGCGAACTTCAATACGCTCATGTTGGTTCATTAATTTTATTAAAAATACTGCCTTATCGCGAAA
Source organism: Pseudoalteromonas sp. C2R02 (assembly GCF_018860845.1). Taxonomy (NCBI): domain Bacteria; kingdom Pseudomonadati; phylum Pseudomonadota; class Gammaproteobacteria; order Alteromonadales; family Pseudoalteromonadaceae; genus Pseudoalteromonas; species Pseudoalteromonas sp. C2R02. The sequence continues at coordinate 199,138 of NZ_JAHKQC010000040.1, forward strand.
AACAGTGGCGCTACTTGATTTTTAACATTGATTCTCAACAAGTGATCCGCCAAGATGCTATTGGTGATGCATGTGTACAATTACCAGAAGATCACGGCATTATTTTTCCAGGTGGTTATTATTTACAATCAGGGCAAACTCGACAATTTGAAGATAACGCTGTTGATTTAGAATTTCACCGTCAAATAAAATCCCCTAATGGCGAAGATGTATTATTTGTATTTTATGAGCCAAAAGAAGGTCGTTATGCCCTATTTGCTTACAATTTAATTGATAAGAATTTACAAAACCCTATTTTTGGTCATGGCTATACTTTATTTGAAAACGGCACAACCCTGACTTTTAAAGCAGATAAAGATGAAGCTGAGCGAGTTCATCCCGTTCAAATATGGCAAAGCCCATTTGTTAGTCCTGAGTTTGCAGCTAATGCACCGCAAGATACTAGCCTTTTAGGCAAGATCGGTAATCCTGATTTAGTACGTGGTATTTCAGATTTATATAGTTTGCATAAATTGATCAACGAACAAAGTCCACAAATCCATCACTATGAAGCCATGATTGGATTATCTCGTAACTTATTCGATCGGTATCATTGGCTATCTGAAACTACTTTTAGTGATATAGAGCAAAGCTTACATCATATTTTTGAGACTTCAGAGCAAGTCTTGGATGAGTTTGAAAAAGTTAATGAGATACAGAATAAAGCAAAACTTGCACTAAACGATGCAAATACAGCTTTTGAATCTTTAAAAAGTGCAATCCGTCCAGATAGTTTTAAACTCGCCAGTGAGTTTGTTGATGGCTTAAATCAACTTAAGCAGCAAAAAGGGCAATTAATCAGCTTAGAAGAATTAAAGTTTATTGATTTATCCGCATTAGAAATTTTAAATCAACAAGTTGACGATATTACGCAAACGTTAAGCCAAGCCACCGCTGTTTTTTTGCAGCAAGAAAAAGCGCTTACACCGTACCATTCAAGTTTAAAAGAAGTTGAAGACTTTACCAAAACCTGTGACAGCGTAACAGAGCTAAAACAGCATATCGCTACCTTAGACGAATTAAGCAATGGCTTAGATTTACTAAACCATACCATGCTTGATTTACAAATTGACGACAGCCGCATTCGCAGTCAAATATTAGAAGATATTTCAATTGTATATGGCTTAGTTAATCGCGCTAAAGCCAGTGTAGAAATCAAGCGTAAAAGCTTAGGTTCAGTGGAAGCTAAAGCCGAGTTTTCAGCCCGATTTAAACTACTATCACAAAGTGTTACCGGTGCACTTAATAATGCAAAAACACCTGTAGAATGTGATGACCAATTATCTCGTTTACTGATCCAACTAGAAGAGTTGGAGTCTCAATTTAGTGAATACGATGAATTCTTAGCTGATATTCTCACTAAACGTGATGATATTTTTGATAGCTTTGAAAAACATAAACAAACTTTAATTGATGCCCAGCAACGACGTGCGGTCAACTTAGCTTCTGCAGCAGAGCGTATTCTACAAGGGATCAACCGTAGAACCGCGACTTTCACTGATTTAGATGTACTAAATACTTATTTTGCTTCAGATCCAATGATCAGTAAGCTAAAAGCTTTGATCAATGAATTAAAGACCTTGGACGATCAAATCAAAGCCGATGATTTACAAGCAAAACTTAAAGCCTGTAAAGATCAGGGAATACGAGGATTACGGGATAAACTCGATATTTATAGCGATGGTGGTAATACAATCTCGATTGGTAAGCACCAGTTTAGTGTTAATAAACAAGTATTAGATCTGACGTTATTACCGAAAGATAATGAGCTTACATTACACCTAACCGGTTCAGATTATTTTGAAAGCATTAAAGATCCACTTTATAAAAATCAATTAGATGCTAATAAGCACTTATGGGAGCAAGCATTAGTATCTGAATCTGAGGTAATTTATCGCGGTGAGTATTTAGCATCCGCAATCTTGCTTGCAGCAGATTCAATTACTGATCCGCTTACTTTTAGTCAATTATTTACAGCTCAAAAAGATAATAGTTTAATTAATCTCGTACAAAAGTTTGCAGAACCGAGATATCAAGAAGGATATGAAAAAGGCATTCATGACCATGATGCCTGCCTCATTTTAAACGTATTATTAAAGCAAAAGTCAGAAAATGGCTTATTAATTTATCCTGCTGCTGAGCGTATTATTACTGCTTTATTTTGGCAAAATAAAGAACAAACAGAACAGGAGTGTTTATTACAACAAGCCAAAAATGCCGACTTAATGCAGCAACACTTCAAGGATAGTGTCTTTTTCAATAACCTGACCACCAGCTTAATTGATGAGATAAGCCAATTTCAGCAGACTAATCCCCTATTAGCTGAGCATCATTTAGCAGCCAATGCACAAATTTGTGCTCAGTACTTAATAAGTGAACTCGCACAGCAAAAACCTGATTGTGATCAAGCCATTTTTTCTATTACAGCTGCTGCAAAAAGTTTAGCTGAACAATTTATACAAGATGTTAAAAGCAAAGGAATTTATAATCATTTACAACAAGCAGATGAACAACTCAATGCCTTAACACCTCGCTGGCAACTCTACTTCACTTGGTTAAATGCATATAATCAAACATTGCAAACACCGGCTACACACGCTATTTCACTTGAAAGTGCGTATTACTTACTGTGTTTAACGCCTGCTTCATTACAATTTAATAGCTTAAACAATACTGTAACAGATAATCGTATTACCGGGTTAATGGGGCAACACTCAAGAATCACTGAACAAACTTTAACGGTTGATTATGCTGAGTTTTTTGCACGTACTACTGAGTATCAAAACAGCCAAGTTAGCGCATTTACTCAATATCATAAATTGCGAAATAATATTCTCGAAATAGAAAAAGAACGCTTACAATTAGATGAGTTTAAAGCGCGACCTTTGAGCTCTTTTGTACGTAATCAATTAATTGATAAAGTATATTTTCCTATCATAGGTGACAATTTAGCCAAGCAAATTGGTGCTTCAGGTAATAATAAACGTACCGATTTAATGGGCATGTTATTACTCATTTCACCGCCAGGATATGGTAAAACAACCTTAATAGAATACATTGCCAGTCGTTTAGGTTTGACCTTTGTAAAAGTAAATTGTCCATCTATAGGTCATGATCAAGTATCCCTAGATCCTGCTCAAGCCATTAATGCAACCGCTGAAAAAGAGATTGAAAAAATAAATCAAAGTTTCGAAATGGGCAATAATGTCATGTTATACCTTGATGATATTCAACATACTAATCCAGAGTTTTTACAAAAATTTATTTCTTTATGTGATGGCTCTCGACGTATTGATGGTGTATGGAAAGGCAAAAGTAAAACCTATGATTTACGAGGTAAAAAATTTGCTGTGGTCATGGCTGGTAATCCATATACTGAATCTGGTGAAAGTTTCCAGATCCCTGACATGTTATCTAATCGTGCCGACATCTATAACTTAGGTGATACTTTATCAGGGTGTGAAAGCGAATTTGCGATGAGTTTCATTGAAAATGCATTAACTTCAAATTCTGTATTGGCACCGCTTGCCAATCGAAATATGCAAGATCTCTATAAGCTAGTTAGAATTTGCCAAGGCGAAGATATTTCCCTTAATGAGTTAGAACATGGTTATAGCCAGGCTGAAGCAAATGAAATCAAAGCTGTACTGACTAAATTAATGACAATTCGTGACACAGTGCTCAAAGTTAACGAACAATATATCGCATCAGCAGCGCAAGATGATAAATACCGCACAGAGCCACCTTTTAAATTACAAGGTAGCTACCGAAATATGAATAAAATGGCGGAAAAAGTGGTTGCCGTCATGAATGACTCAGAACTTGAAAATTTAGTACAAGATCATTATCAAGGCGAAGCACAAACACTCAGTAAAGGTAGTGAAGAAAACTTACTTAAACTCGCAGAATTACGTGAAACACTTTGCGAAGATGATAATGACCGTTGGCAAGCTATTAAACAAGATTATAGTCGTCTAAATAAATTAGATGATGCAGGCAGTCCTGCAATGTTAGCCGTTAATCAAATGAGTTTATTACATGAATCTCTTGAAGGTATTTCAAGTAAACTTGATAAACAAAACCTGAGTTGGGATCATAGTGATTCACTACTACAGGTGGCTAACTCTATAAACCAAACTAGCCCTCAAAGCCAGTTACAAACCATAGCTGAATCTTTAATCGGTAATAACTCTAATGAGCAACTAGCAGCACTTAACCACACGCTTTCTCAACTAGATAACAACAATAACTTACAACAATTATCACAATCTTTAACGCAAGCTATCAGTGCCAATAACAACACTGATAATCTCAGCGAATTAACACAATCAATCACTCAAGCTATCAGTACCAATAACAATATCGATAAGCTCAGTGAGCTAACGCAATCTGTAACTCAGGCTATCAGTGGCAATAACAACACTGATAAGCTCAGTGAGCTAACACAATCAATAACGCAAGCTATCAATGCCAATAACAATACTGATAAATTATCTGAATTAGTTTTAGCTATTAAAAGCAATAATAATTCAGACCAATTATCTCAACTAATTGATATCAATAAACAGTTAACTGACACATTACAACAACAAGCTGTGCCAGAGGTAAATATCGATAATCACACAGACCCCCAAGTAGCAGATGCAGTTCAGGCCATAGCACAAACGATTGATGTTTCTTTATTACCGGTATTGAAAATTATGCATCATAAAATAAGACTCGATCATGATGTGTGGAATAAAGTTGATGCGATAGCTAAAAAATTAAAACAACTTGACCCTGCTTTTAGTGAACCAGAAACAACATTAACGAGTCACGATGAAGAAATTGTCGCAACCAGAAATAATTAAGGAAAATAATAATGCGTTGTCCCAAATGTAAAGATACAGATTTAACTGCGACTAGAATAGATAGGGATTATCGGCCATGGGCTGTCAACAATGCTCTGGCGCTTTAATATCTTTACTTTATTATCGAGATTGGGCTGAATTATCAGCTAATAGCCAATTAAATGATCAAAATATATCAGCTGAGGATATAGAACTTGAAAATGTTAACGATACTAGCACCGCTTTGAACTGCCCTAAGTGTGCACGTTTAATGCGTAAATTTAGGATCTCTGGTTGTCATAATAATAGATTAGATTTATGTAATAGTTGTGACGATGTTTGGTTAGATGATGGTGAATGGCAAATGTTACAAGCGCTTAAAATGAGCAATTTAATGCCCAGCATCTTTACTATTCCATGGCAAACAAAGGTACGTATTCAGGCGCAAGATGAAGATAGAAAACAGCGTTATTTAAAGATATTAGGTGAAGAAGATTTAACTAAATCAGAGCAATTACGTCAATGGTTAAAAGATCACCCAAAAAGACAAGATATAATATTTTATATTAATCATCAGTAAGTTATTAAAGAGGGAGGTTATTCGTCTGATTTAACAATTATTACAACAAATCAAACAAAATGTAATATTTTCCCCAACAAGTTAAATTTTATAGTAAAGTTAAAATAGCTTTACTATAAAATATTAATTTAATGAAACCAAACTCTTTAGAACAATTTTTTGATATTCAATCAAGCACAGATATTGAATTAAAACGTAAAAAGTTTATTTTATATTTTGCCAGCTATATTGGTGCATTAATCATTCTGGTTTTTGCGCTCACAAACTATAGCTCAAGTAATAATACCTTATCTTTAGTTTTATTAAGCAGTGCTTTTTTTATTTTTATAAATGCTTTTATTTCACACTTTACAAATAGGTTCCACATATCTTGCTATGTAGGTAGCTTTTGCATTGCAGCATTAATGTTGCAGTTACTTGTTAGTGGCGGATATGAAAATACAGCACTTTATTGGATGTATCCTTTCCCTTTAGTTTTTTTTGCATTACTAAATTATAAAATTGGTTTAATATTTAATTTAATTTTATGGTTTTTCCTTACTTTTTTACTCTTCAACCCTGAGATCTTAGTTGCCCAATATCGAGATACTGAACTAACGCGTTTTAGTGCTTCATTATTAATTACGATATTAATTGGATTCCTATCTGAGTATTATCGATTTCGAAGTCATAAAGAATTAAGTGATATTAATGTTGAAAAACAACACCAGGCTAATACCGATTCATTAACTGGATTGCCCAACCGTCGTTTTATAGAATCATGCTACATAAAGCACATACAAGAACAAAAAAGCACTCAGATGCCTTTAACATTAGTCATGGTTGATATTGATCATTTTAAGATTGTAAATGATACATATGGGCATGATATTGGTGATGAAGTACTTTGCTTTATCGCTCATCAATTAAAAACAAAACTAAGAAAAAGTGATGTTGCAATTAGAGTGGGCGGCGAAGAGTTTTTATTATTAATACCGCAAACCACTTTAGAAAATAGTATAAAAATAGCGAATAAAATAAGATTGCTCATTGAGAAAAACACCTTTCATCAAGATAAAATCCATATCAATATTACAGCAAGTTTTGGGATCAGCATTTGTGAAGATGAAACAAAGCTAAACGATTCCATCAAACAAGCTGACCTTCTGTTATATAAAGCCAAAGAGGCAGGCAGAAATTGTATCAAATACTAAAGCGCTAAATTTGCTTTTAATGATGTATAAACAGGTAAGCGTACAATTGGTAAATCTGCTAGCTTTACTTGTGCAAAATGTAGCTTTGCTTGCTTAATATCACCTAAACGCCAATCCATTAAGGCGATATAGAGCTTTGCTAAGGAAATATGGGATAAATGCGCGACTGATTCATAAAATTTCAGTGACGTTTTAAAGTGCTGTGAAGCTAAAACATAGTTGTTATCAGCTTGTAGTGATCTGGCTAAATTAAAATGAGCCTCAGCAATGTTCGAATTACTTTCAGTGCGCTTGGCCCATATTAATGCCTGCTCTCTGGCAATAATACTTTGGGTATATTTGTTCATCCGAGTAGCAAAATGACCGAGGTTGTTATATAACTCAAACTTGAATTTTGGATCATAACGCTTACTAAATTTCTTCTCTAATTTTCTCAGCATATGATAAGGCACCCTAGGTGCTATATCGCTATAAAGCTGTAAATTAACAAGATCAACAACTAAAGATGGATCTGAAAAGTTTTCATTTAACTCTATTAAATAGCCTTCAACTTGAGCTCTAAAATAGTCTCTTTTTTCGTTATCTTTAAAAACCCCTAGAACTTTAGTGTGATAAATAAGCACTCTAACTTTAAAATATTGAGATACAGATTTGGCTTCAACCCATACGGTTGTTTCTTGTAATAACGTTTCAAACTTTGCTAATTCAAATAAACTATCTAACCGAAACAACATCAACTCGTACCATAATGCCGTATCCTCCTTCGTAACAGCTAGTTTTGCGTTCACTTGTTTTAAACAAGCTGCTGATGAATATGTGCATATCGTATTTATTGATTTTATATCTACTTTAGCTGCGAGTGATGAACTTGATACAGAGATTAACAACAGTAAAGTTATTACGTTAATAGCGATTGACATTACCACTGCACCTAAACTTTAACTGTCACTTTATAAGCGCAACGTCTCGCTCCTTCAATGATATGCTCTTCTCTGCTCACAGTTGCAACATCAGCTAAAATAGTTTGGAATAAATTCAGCTCAGAACGACAGAAATTTAAACAACTACTCGCCGCTGCACAGATAGGACAATGGTTTTCTAATAGCCAGTAAACAGAGTCATCACATATTTTATTATCAAGCGATCCTTTTACCACATTGGCCATATACCCTTCCTCTGTTCTTAACTGTGCTAAAGCATTTAGTTTATCTTCTAAGCCCTCTTTATCCGCTAATTTAGTTTGATATAAATCTAATGATGCTTGCTCTCTATGAGAGATTAACTGCTCTAAACCTGAGTCACCAAATACACTTTTAACTGAATCAATGAGTTGAACCGTAAGCTCTTCATGTCGGTCTGAGAATCGGCTATTACTTTTACTTGTTAATGCCCAATATCGTGTTGGACGACCTCTGGCAGCCTTTTTATCTTCAAAACTGATATCACCTGACTCTTCTAATACTTGTAAGTGCTGCCTTACGCCCATGGTTGTTAATTTTAATTCGCTCGCTAACACCTTAGCGGTTAATTCACCTTCAACTTTAAGTAAGCTAATTATTTTTTCGCTTGTTTTCACACCTTCACCAGTACGCAATTTTTATTTTTCCTCTCTATTATTCCTAAATGCGAGATTAAGTAAACTTTTTTATTTATAAAATACGCTTTACTTTATTAAGTAAAGAGTTTACTTTACTTAATAATTAATAAACAAAAAGGTTTACTAAATATGAATTTACTCATTGTCAGTGGCAGTCAAAGAACAGAATCACAAAGTGCCAAAGTCGCTAATTACATTGTCCAAGTAGAAGAGTTATTTGATGACGTTTCGCATATAGAGCTATGCAAACATAATCTTCCATTTTGGGATGGTGAGCATTCAAGCAAATTAGAGGCAGGCAGTGAATGGCCTTTAATTAATAAAAAGATACAAAAAGCAGATGCACTTGTTTTAATTACACCTGAATGGGGCGGTATGGCAACACCAATCCTTAAAAATTTCTTATTAATGTGTGATGCACAAGATACTGCTCATAAGCCTGTTTTATTAACCTCTGTCGTCAGTGGGATCAGTGGTGCCTATCCAATTGCAGAACTTAAAATGAACGCACTTAAAAACAACAAGCTGGTTGCAACTCCTGATCACTTAATTATTAGAAATGTTGAGCAAGTATTAAATGATAACCCAGGCCAAGATTTAACGCCTAGAGATACAAATTTGAGAGACCGAATTGATTACAGCTTGCATATGCTGCATCAATATAGTGGCGCTTTAAAAATGATAAGAGCGCAGCATCACAACCAACCTTTTCCTAAGCAACAAGAGTATTTATACGGCATGTAAACAATAAAACACAAATAAGGAGCAAGATATGAACTTAAATCAAATCACACTACCTGTAAATAACATGGAGAAAGCAACTGAGTTTTATACTTTATTAGGCTTTTTACTGATAGTTGATACACCTGACTATGCAAGATTTAAATGCCCTAGTGGTGCCAGTTTTTCTCTTTCATTAACCACAGAAATTTTTAGTAATGGTGCCATTATATATTTTGAGAACGAAGATTTAGATATTTGGGTAGAAGCGCTGATAGCTAAAGGCGTTGAATTTAAGCAATTACCTACTGATCAATCTTACTTATGGCGTGAAGCTATTTTAATCGACCCTTCAGGCAATAAAATTAAGCTCTATAAAGCAGGTGAAAATAGATTGAATCCGCCTTGGCGAGTTAATTAGGATATAAGATAAAGGAGCATAAAATGATACACCTAGAACATTTAAATTTAGTCGTAAAAAACATTCCTAATTCACTTAAGTTTTATCAAGCAGCATTCCCTCACGGGTCTATACGTGGTGGCGATAAAAGCCAATGGTCTGGTAAACCTCGTAACTGGGTACATTTTGGTGACGATTACCAATATCTATCACTCAATGATAATGGTGAAAATGAGAATAGAGACTTAACAGGCCATCAGGTAGGCCTTGCCCATTTTGCCTTTGTTACACATGACCTTAAAAATGTCATGGCAAGATTAGCATTAGCAGGCTTTACATCTGAAAAAGGTGACATCGAAAATAAATCCCGTCAAAACTTATATTACTTAGATCCTGACGGCTATGAAGTTGAATTCGTGCAATATTTTAGCGACCTGCCAAACCAAAGAAATACATATTAAACAGTACATTTATTTTCTGGTTATATTTTATACGACTTAATTATATTCCTTTACGATATTTATTTGTAAACTCAATCAAGTACCAAATAAGGGTACTTTAGTTTCAACAATAATAAAGTTTTTAAATAAAACATATAAAGGAATAAAAATGAATTCAAAGCCAAACATAATATCTAAAGCATTTTTTGCTACCTTAATGACAGCGCTGTCCACAGGTGTTTGTGCAGCCACAACAACCGCTAATAATAGTGTTTCAGAACAAAAAGTTAATATATCTGACACGGTAAGCTATATTGCCATTGTTGATATCAATAACAAAATAAAAACAATTCACCATGCTGATGCCAGCTTTATAAAAGTAAACTTTACTAAGTTATCACTACCGTTAGGTGCTTATATTGAAGTGGCAAATGAAAATGAAAGCTATCGTTATGAAGCCATTGATTTACAAAATGGCGCTGAATTTTCTGCGATGTCTATATCTGCAGATACGTTAACGATTACGTTAGTGCTTGAAGATGACACTCAATGGCAAAGCCACCATGGAGTTGAAATAAAAAATTATAGTGCTGGTTATTCTGATTTTGAGTTAGCAGAACATAATCTAGCTTATGAAAATACGGGCACTTTTGATAATTCAATACTTTCAACATGCGGGGTTAACGAAAGAAGGGATGTGGCCTGTTGGCAACAAAGCAACCCTGTTGAATATGAACGCTCTAGACCTGTAGCAAGGTTACTCATTGGTGGTAGAAGCTTATGTACTGCATGGCGTGTTGGGCCAAATAATCACATGTTTACCAATAACCATTGTATTGAAAGCGCTGCAGAAGCATCACAAACTGAAGTTTGGTTTGATTATCAAAGAACGCAATGTGCCTTTGGATCAGCTAAAGCACCAGTCAAAGTAATGGCAAATCAGCTGTTATCAACTGAAGCAACTCTAGATTACACCTTATTTACAGTGAATGATTTTGCAAAAATAAAACAGTTCGGACACTTTGGTTTAGATATAAACCCGCAGGTACAAGGGCAACGCATCTACATCCCGCAACATGGCGCTGGAAACCCTAAAGAGCTATCAATTATAAGTGATAAAAATGCATCAGGTATGTGTGAAATAGACCAAACGAAAACAACTGGTAGAGGCTATAATACTGATGCTGGCTATTACTGTGATACTACTGGAGGCTCATCAGGTTCACCGGTATTGTCTGCAAAAACCAATAAAGTTGTGGCCCTGCATCATTTAGGTGGTTGCCCAAGACCAGACGTATTAAATCGTGGAGCAAGAATGGAGTTGATATGGCCGAAAGTTGCAAACTTTTTTGCTAACGTACCACCCCAAGGCGACAACGTAATAGATACCAACCAACCACCTATTGCAAAAATCACATATCAATGTGATTTAAAAACATGTCAATTTAACTCTACAGATTCGATAGATCCTGACGGTCAAATTATTGATGTAAAATGGGATTTAGGTGACGGTAATACAAGTAATAGTTTAAGTCTCAGCCATACATATCAGACAGAGGGACAATATCAAATATCGCTGACTGTGACAGATAACGAAGGTGCACAAGCAGGTACTGCAATTTCAATCAATGTAACAGATTTAGACGCTTTACCTGTTGCCGATTTCTCTTATAGCAAATCTGGTTTACAAGTATCTTTTATCAATACTTCTACTGATGATATTGATATCACACGCGCCAATTGGGCATTTGGCGATGGACAAACGGCATTAACTAAAGACAGCCAAAATACCTATTCACAACCAGGTAGCTATGATGTCACGTTAACCGTATCCGATAGCGCAGGGCAACAATCCTCTATCACTAAAACAATTACGGTTACAGATGGACAAACAACTTGTAATGGAATAAATGATTGGTCTGCCCAAAAAGTTTATCTTAAAGGCGATCAAGTAGCGTATTTAGGCGCTATTTATCAAGCTAATTGGTGGACAAAAAATCAAACACCAAAAGAGCATTCAGGTAATTGGCAAGAGTGGAGCTACATAAACCAATGTAACTAATCAAAGTTACCTTGGTAATTTAAGTTACGTCATAGTCAGCTATGGCGTAACTTCGTTCCTTTAAAATCATCAAAAAAGTGATAAAACCAGTCATGAATACATATCTAAAAAAACACTATTTTTACAGGTAAATACTAATAGTTGTCATTACTAATAAAATGCCTATCTCGAAATAATAATAACTCTAATTTGCATTGTAAGTTATTTATTTTAAAAGAATATATCTAATTTCCATTTATATAAAAACAATCTAGCGCTGTATGTTTTTTGTTCTACACTGTAATTACCTAAGTGTATTTAGTATTAGAGCAAAACAGGACAAAAACATGAAAGGCAAAAGCAATATAATAAGCTCTTTGAATCAGATCCTGACCTATGAGCTGACGTCAATAAATCAATATTTTCTGCATGCCCGAATATTTAAAAACTGGGGATTAGAAGAACTCAACGAAAAGGACTATAAAAAATCAATTAAGGACATGAAGCAAGCTGATGATTTAATTGAAAGAATTTTATTTCTAGAAGGTTTACCTAATTTGCAACACCTTGAAAAACTTCGCATAGGCGAACATACAGCAGAAATGATTCAATGTGATATGGACTTTCAACTAGAGCAAATCGCCATAATGCGAACAGCCATTGAATTATGTGAAAAAGAGGAAGATTACGTTAGTAGAGAATTACTAGAGTCTATCCTTGAGTACGAAGAAGAACATGTAGATTGGCTTGAATCTCAACAGTTCTTAATTGATAACACAGGTATAGAGAACTACCAACAATCTATGATGGAGTCTTAACATGCAAGGTTCACAAAAAGTAATAGATCTACTCAACAAACAGCTCACCTTAGAACTCACTTCTATGGATCAATATTTAGCTCATGGCAAAATGTTTGAGGATTGGGGAATAGACAAACTCCATGAGCATGAAATGCATGAACATGAAGAAGAATTAGGTCACGCTAAACGTTTAGCTGAAAGAATACTATTTTTAGAAGGCCAAGCAGATACCGCCTCCAGAGCACCTTTATTAATAGGCTCTAATACCAAAGAAATGCTAGAAAATGATTTAAAAGCTGAGCATATTGTAGCTGAAAGTTTAAGAATGATTATTGGCGTATGTGAGCAAGAAAAAGATTATGTGACGCGAGAAATTCTTGAAGACTTATTAGATGATACAGAAATGGATCATATCTACTGGTTAGAGCAACAGTTAGGTCTAATAGATAAGGTTGGAATTCATAACTATATTCAGTCTCAAATGAGTACACCATAAAATTTATTTTTCAAAACAAAATCGCTTGTAATAGCTAAATGTTACAAGCGATTTTTTTTATTTTAATATGCTACTTCTGACGACTAGGCTCAAACGTATCATATCTAGGTAACCCTGCATCTAAGTCTTCCCAATTAGCTTGTGAAGATACAAAATTATGAGATATGGGTCGCTCTATAATATCAGACTCTAAAATTCCTAAGCGTAACCTTAAACGACTTGGGTCATCTAGGTTTTCACTATATACAGGTGAGCCACATGCCGAACAAAAGTGACGAATTCTTCCTGGCTTAAAAGTAAATGAAGATAACTTTTCTTTACCTTTTACAACTTCAAAGTCACTTGATTGTATAAAACCATTGGTCGCAAAAGCGGTTCCACTTGATTTACGACATAATGAACAATGGCAATGAATAATATCGCTGATAGCACCTTTTAACACGACTTCAACTTCGCCGCACAAGCATTTACCTGTATACATTTTACATCCTTTTAAACAGTTAGCATTTTTGTAGTTGCTGCTAATAAATTATGTTTTGTTGCTGGCTCTACTGAGGCATGCCCTGCATTTTCGCTTATCACTAATTCTGATTTTGGTAAATGTTGATGTAACATCCAAGCATTATCAAATGGGCAAACAACATCATAACGACCATGAACTATCGTTGTTGGGATATGCGCTATTTTATCGCAATTAGCTAAAATTTGATTTTCAGTTAAGAAACAATCATTCACCATATAATGTGCTTCATGGCGCGCTAAACTCCAACTAGATTCATCATCAGTTTTATCTGCAACAAATGCTTCATCTGGTAATAAAGTACAACAACGGATCTCCCATTGCGCCCAAGCTTTTGCAATTTTTAATGCCAGTTCTTTATCTTCACCTATCATGATTTCATAAGCCGCTTTGATAGAAGTATCAGTTTGACCTTTAGGTAAAGTATCTAGGTATGCTTGCCAGTAATCAGGGAACAATCGTGTAGCACCACCTCCGGAAAATGCCCAATTAGTATCGTCTGGTCTGGCTAAGAAGATCCCCCTTAATACTAAGCTTTTTACATTGTCAGGATGAGTTTGTGCATATACTAAAGATAAAGTTGAGCCCCATGAGCCACCAAATACATGCCAGCTATCCACATTTAATTTAGCTCGGATCATTTCTATATCGGCAACTAAATACTTGGTTTCATTTTTCTCTAAACTGCCATGGGGTTTTGAGCGACCACAACCACGTTGATCAAAAAGAATTATATGATATTTTTCTGGATCAAAAAAACGTCGATCTGTTTCTGAACACCCTCCTCCAGGTCCACCATGAATAAACAAAACGGCTTGGCCTTGTGGGTTACCACATTGTTCAACATAAACTTGGTGACCATCACCTACTTCTAACAGAAAATCATTAAAAGGTGTGATTTCTGGATAAAACTCATTCATTAACTTTGTCCCACTATTCTTGTTTGCTGCAAAGCTATCAGAAAATACTTATGTATAAAATATTTAATGTGAGTTTTTAATTTATTATTGGAATTAATCAATGGAAGTATAGAACAAATTTACAAGTCGAGGAGTATTTTCAAGCAAGACTTAATCAAACAGCATGCGCCCAATTTAATTTCATTTCAAGCTAAAAGATCACTATTTTATTAATTAAAAAAAAATTAATTTATTTGTCATTTAACCCTTGTTTTTTCGATGCACAAGACCGATTATTATATTGAAGACAATGAAAAAGGATACAAATATGAAGATAGAGATTTCCGGCCATCACGTTGAAATTACTGAAGCTATTAAACAATCAGTAGAGAATAAATTTTCTAAAATCGGCCAGCATTATCCAGATATTATGTCGCTAAAGGCTATTGTTACAGTAGAGCGAAATGAACAAAAAATTGAAGTATCGACCGTATATGAAGGAGTAAGTATTTCAGTAAACGCATCAGATAAAGAACTATACTCAGCAATTGCAAGTGCAGTTAAAAAGCTAGAGTCATCTTTATCACATCGCAAAGGCGTTTTAAAAGCGAATTTACATAGCAAACCACATTCAGCAGAGGTATTAGACGAAGTTGAATAACGAATAAGATTTTTATTAGCTTGCTCTAAATTTTGAGCAAGCTTTCCCATTTAAAATCAATTAAAACAATCCTTAACTACAAACACTTTCCCCAGACTGACTTTTATTAACTAACCCAAGTTCTACAATTCTTTTAAGTAAAAATGTTTCCCTTTCAATCGACATGCCTTTTTTATCACTATTGGCTATTGTATCTTCGTTATGCTTAATCGATTTAAATATATTAATCCAAACAGGTTTCATACCATTTTTAATTTCATAATCTTCAAGCTTAGTTTCACCTAACTCATCATCTATGGTGCAAGTAAAACAATAAGACAGCATATGAACAATATCAAAATCAGCTTTATACCAAGGTCTAAACTCTTCATATAAACCAAATTCTTTAATATCTGTAATATTACAAGCACCGGTCTCTTCACTTAACTCTCTAATTAAGCCTGCTTGAATATCTTCTCCCTCATCAATACCGCCACCAGGTAAAGTGTAATCATGGTATCTAGCGGTATACACCATTAAAATATCTTCACCTTTTAAAATAATGCCTCGAGCAGCCTTACGTTGAAAAACACTGCCGGATAAAGATGCTATATCAGGATGAGTAGTTGATTTAAATAATTGCATATAACTCGATAAATTAAGATTTTGAGGCGCGGATTTTAACTCAGATAAAACATGATATATACCATAACTGATTCTTTTTTATTCTTTATGACCTTACTTAAACTAAGGGTTTCACATTCATTTACATTAGCTTTCAAACTACTAAAACAGAAATAAGAACAATTATCATAAACTTACAATTCCTTATACTTTTTTCCTCAATTTAAGTCCAAATTAGTTCTATACAAGAGACTTATGCTCAGTAGAATCCTCAAAAATTGACAGCGCTGTCCACATCTATTTTATCGCATTATGGAGATTAAAAAGAATAAATGTTTAATGTAAATAAACTACTCAATAACCTACAAGTGAGTGCAAAACTTCGTTTAACAATCATCATATCCAGTTTGATTATTTTAATAACTCAGTTACTTTCTGCCGATAAATTAAAAGAAAATATGTACGCAGAACGTACCCAAAATGCCAAACTATTAACTCAAGTGATTAATAATCAAGTTAATGCCATTTCAACTATGGACGATAAATCAATAGATGAAAAAAAGCAGTATATAAAGTCGCTTATAAAAAACGCTAGGTATGGTGATTCAGGATACTTTTTCTTGTTCGATTTAAGCGGCAACATGCTAATGCATCCAATAAAACCGCATTTAAATGGCCAGTCTATGCTTACTCAACCTCAAGCATTTATCACGAATGCCTTTAGCAAGTTTGTAAATATAGCTAATAGTAAGCAACAAGGCTTTGCCAAATATCAATGGCCAAAACCTGGGGCTACCATTCAAGAAGATAAAACATCCTATATAAAATCATTATCGCAATGGGATTGGGTAATTGGTACAGGTATTTATTTTGATGACATAGAGGATACTTACAATGAACAACTGATCATTATTGCCATTGAGTTTGTTGTCTATATTATTTTACTTATTTTATTTTCATCCCTTATAGCAAAAAATATCACCAAACCACTGAATAAACTTACTCATGCTATGACACAAACAGCAGCCAATAAAGATCTCACCATCACGCTAAAAAGCTATGGTAAAGATGAGCTTTCAAAAATAGGTGTCGCTTTTAATGCTATGAATAAAGATTTTTGCAATGTGCTATTTAATATTAATGACAATACCAATTCACTGGCTTCACAAGCAGAAGAGTTATCTTGTGTCACCAAACAAATTAATACAGGTATGTCATTACAAAAACAAAATATAAATAATATCAAAGGTGAAGTGAGCGATTTATCTGCATCAGCAGAAAACGTATTTAAGCAAACTGAATCATCTTTAACAGTCGCAAAACAAGCAAATACCCTTACTATTGAGGGTCTGTCGCATATAGAGCAAAACGCTAAAACAATTCAATCGGTTGTGTCCAGTGTGGCCAATGCACAGCTGACAGTAAAAGCACTGCAAGTATCTTCAAGCCAGATAGGTGAAGTCCTTGATGTTATTAAACAAGTGGCTGAGCAAACAAATTTACTCGCACTCAATGCCGCTATTGAAGCAGCAAGAGCGGGAGAGCAAGGTCGTGGCTTTGCAGTGGTAGCCGATGAAGTCAGGACATTAGCTAAACGGACACAAGATTCCACAGCAAATATTGAAACCATGATAGATAAACTACATCAAGGTGTTGAATCCACTGTATTGGAAATGACAAATTGTAAATACGCCACAGAGAAAGGTTTAGAAATCAGTAATGCTTGTAATACAACTTTAACTAAAATAGATGTTTCAGTTAAACAGCTCATGGCTAACTGCTCAGATATTGCCGGCGTTACACTAGAACAAAAGCAGGCAGTTGAAGTCATAGAACAAAGCATCTTTGATGTTTCTAATATCGCAGAGGAAACAGAGCTAGGCGCTAAACATGTTTATTCATCAAGTCATCAATTAAGTGAAATGTCACAAAGCCTCAATTGTCTAGTTCAGCAATTCAAAGTCTAAATAGTTAAAAAATTGTCGAGCGCCCTGCTCGACAACTCTCCATGAACCTTTATTAATAATGTTCGCGTACACCTGTCCGCGGACTGTCCGCTGTCCGTCCGCACAATTATATCCTCCCCCACTAACAACATAAAAAACCTTAAAATCAATAAGTTAAAATATGGCACGTTAGTTGATATGGTAAGAAATAATTACACGATGAAAATATAAATAAGGACATGGCACATGATTAAAGATACTTCACAACAAGACCGTGTAGTACAACCTAAAAATAATAAGTTTTTAGGTTTTAATCGCACGAGTTTAATTGCCCTAACATGTGCAACAGCAATCGTTGCAATTGGCTGGTTCAGCTACCCTGCTATGGCATCATTGTTAAGTGCAGATCTCACAGTATCAAAACAACAAGTTCGTTTAGCAATCGTTGAGCGCGGTCTATTTATTGAAGATATTCGTGTTGAAGGTCGTACTATTGCCGCTGTTAATCCAACTTTATATTCTATGGATGAAGGCACAGTTTTTTTACATGTTAAGCCTGGTGACACAGTAAAAGAAGCGCAGCTATTAGCTGTAATCGATAGTCCACAACTTAAAAGTGAATACGCACAAGAACAAGCCAGATTAGATGAGCTTTCGATTCAAGTTGAACGCCAAAAAATTCAAACCCGTAGTGATTTATTAAATAATCAACAAACTATGGAAATTGCAGCAGTAGATTTGGCTGCAGCACAAAGCGAAATGGCCCGCTCAAAAGCCAGCATAGAAAAGTCGCTTATTTCGCAATTAGAATATGACGAAGTTGTTGTAAGGTTAAAGCGTGCAACGCTCACTAACAATCATGCTATCGAAAGTTTAAAGCTACAAAAAGAGCAATTAGAGTTTGAGCTAAAAGCATTAGAACTGCAATTACAGCGCCAACGCCATATTAGTGAAGAACTAGAGCGAAAAGTCGCTGCATTAGAAATTCGTTCACCACTAAATGGTATTGTGGGTAATGTTAATATCCAACAAAAACAAGCCGTATTACGTAATACACCACTATTATCACTTGTAGATTTATCCGCTTTTGAAATTGAAGCGCAAATTCCAGAAAGCTACGCCGATGAATTAGGGCTAGGATTTGATGCCAATATCACCCTTAATGGGCAATCTTATGCTGGTAAGCTGACTGCAATTTCACCTGAAGTAAACAATGGTCAAGTCTCTGGACGTGTACGTTTAATTGAACAAATTCCAGGCATGCGTCAAAACCAACGCGTATCAGCACAAATCATTATAGAGAAAAAAGACAACGTTCTCACACTCCAAAGAGGTGCTTTTGTTGAATCGGGTGCAGGACTTAAAGCCTATGTTGTAAAAGACAATTTAGCAACAAAAGTGAAAATAACACTGGGTGCACGCAGTACAGGAAAAGTTGAAATAACCTCAGGCTTACAGCCAGGTGATACTGTGGTCATCTCAACTATCACGCCATTTAATGATCAAAGCCAAGTGCTTATCACTCAATAAAATTATTATAAGAAAAGGATTCTAAAAATGTTATCAATGAAAAATGTCAGCAAAATTTATCGTACTGACTTAATTGAAACCCACGCATTAAGCGATGTTAATTTAGAAGTTGCAGAAGGTGATTTTGTATCCGTTACAGGACCTTCAGGTTCAGGTAAAACAACTTTTTTAAACCTAGCAGGTATGCTTGAAACCTTCGAACAAGGAGATTACTTTTTAGATGGTGTAAACGTTAAAGGCCTTAACGACAATCAACTATCAAGATTAAGAAATGAAAAAATAGGTTTTATTTTTCAAGGGTTTAACCTTATTTCCGATTTAAGTTTATACGATAATGTAGAAGTGCCTTTAATATTTCGAGGCTTAAACCGTAGCGAGCGTAAAAAACGCATAGAAGAATCATTAGAGATCGTAGGTTTAGCCTCTCGTATGCATCATTTACCTAATCAGCTCAGTGGTGGTCAGCAACAAAGAGTTGCCATTGCCAGAGCATTAGCGGGTAAACCACGGTTTTTATTAGCCGATGAACCCACAGGTAATTTAGATTCTTTAATGGCACGCCAAGTCATGGATTTATTGCAAGATATCAATAAAAAAGGCACGACGATTATCATGGTAACCCATGATTCTGAGCTTGCTAGGCGTGCGAATCGTAACATTCAAATTCTTGATGGCCAAGTTAGTGATATTCAGCAATCTCAATTAACTGATATGGCTGTTTAGGAGTCTCAAATGAGTGAGTTACTAAAACAAGTTTTACATAGTTTAAAACATAAAAAAAATCTGAACGCCCTGATGGTGATTACTATTGCAATTGGCATTGCCTTAATGACCACTATGATGACGATTTCACTTCAACAGCAAAAAGTACCGTTACCTCATAAAAGTGAAAATATACAGCTTGTCATGTTAGATAACAGATCTGCTGATGCGCTAGAGCAAGAAGCGGCTCGCATGCCAAGAACAACTTACAAAGATGTCGAAAACATTTTTAATGCTCGATTAGCTCTTAACAGCCTAGTCAGAATATGGGAAACACAATTTATTGCTGAACCAGAAAATTTAGCAGCAAGACCAATGAATTTATCTGCTAGTGCAACCAACTATCAACTTTTCAATCTTATGGAAATGCCATTTATTTATGGAGAACCTTGGAGTAAAGAAGCTGAATCAAGTTCCCAAGCTGTAATTGTGATAGATAAAACAGTCAATGATGAACTCTTTGGCGGCGCGAATTCTATTGGCAAGCGAATTTTAGTAAATAAAAAACCATTGACCATAGTCGGTGTGATGGATATATCAGTTCATAACAGACGATTTCAAAATAGATATTTTAGCACCAGAGATAATGATCAAGCCTTTATTCCATATACTTTTGCATTAGATAATAATTTTAGGCGACGTGGCCAAGTTTTTTGTCCCGAATCACAAAGAGCCTTAAGCAGTACCTTTAGAACGCAAAATGTGGCTGGATTAAAAACATCTGAATGTGGCTTTGAAAATCTATGGGTTGAATTTTCTAATGCAGAACAGTCAGATGCATTTTTTACTTGGCTCACAGCTTATAGTCAAAAACAAAAAGAAGTAGGACGCTTTTTCCAAGAAAAAATCGTTTATGGTCAAACTATTAATCAGCTTATGACTGTGTATGGAAATGATACATGGATAAAAACTTTAGCCATGATGTCTTACCTATTATTTGCAGTATGTATTATTAATACTTCAGGAATTATGTTGGCAAAGTTTCAATCGAAGTCAAAATTAGTCAGCTTATACCGTGCCCTAGGTGCAACAAAAGCTTATATCGTAAAAATACATTTAATCGAAGTATTGTTTATTTCTCTCATAGGTATTTTAGTAGGTTTGTTACTTTCAAAATTTGGTTTAGAAATTATGTTCCATATTAGAAGATATCAATCTGATTATTTATCAGATCCTGTTCAGTTACGTGCAATTTATTCCATTGATTGGCTACTTATAGCTAAAACAGCAACTATCACAGTTTTCAGCGTCATTATCGCTGGTCTTTATCCAATATGGCGCATTAGTAATCTTGCTCCAGCTAGTCAATTACGAGGCGCATAACATGGAAATTTTACATATTCTTAAAATATTAAAGCGCTCTAAAGCCATCGCATTATTAATCATTTTACAAATTGCGATCACTTTAGCCATCGTGAGTAACTCAGTATTTATTACTGCTAACGTTCTAGATAACTGGTTAATTGAAGCTAATTTAGATGAACACGAAATCATCAATATTTGGACCACTGTATATGATGAAAACTTGGATAAACGTCAATTGTTAGAGGATGACCTAAAACGATTAACAAATATAGACGGCGTAAATTTAGCGACACCAACAATAGAAAACGTACTTGAAAGAAGAAGATACTACAATCAAGTTTATAACTCTGTTGATGAAAATGCGGCGGCACATGAACTTGGGTTATTTGACACCAACTTAGATGGTCCAGCAGTCTTAGGCATAGAAATGATTTCAGGCAGAACGCTTGAGCCTCTAGATTTAATACAAGGCCATTATCTCGACGTACAACAAACGGCACCCAACGTACTTGTTAGTGAAGATATGGCTGAAAGCTTATTTCCTGACGGCAATGCTTTAGGCAGTACTTTTTATATAACCAGTGAAAGAGTGCCAGCAAAAATAGTCGGTATTTATAAAAATATCATGTTAGGAGAAATGGCTGTTTATGGGCAAGTTGAATACCACAGCGTTATTCGACCACAAGTGAAATATGGTCAAAATGCCCTATTCAATTATATGGTGCGTATAAATCCAAATATGGGTGAGGAAATTTTACAAAAGATTGAGGATGTTTTATATGAGCAACCAGGCAGATATGTGCAAGGGGTTGAATTTGCAGCGCGTGCTAAAAAACGCTTGTGGGATGGCCGTAGTAGCTTTGCCTTTACTATGTTGGGGATCAGTTTCATTGGCTTATGCATTACAGCCATGGGCATTGTTGGTTTGGTAACTTTTTCTGTATCATTACGAAAAAAAGAAATTGGTACTAAACGCGCTTTAGGTGCAACTAAAAGCCAAGTAATTAGATATTTCTTAATTGAAAATAGTATTTTAGCCTTTATGGGCATGGCCTTAGGCATTATTTTATCACTCTACCTAAACCTACTTTTAATTGACCGATTTAATATTAGTGGTTTAATACAGTTTGATTATTGCGTTTATATTGCCTGTTTTATTTGGTCAATATGTTTAATGGCTGTTTATTTTCCTGCAAGAAAAGCCGCGAATATCGCACCTGCAATTATCACACGTGGTTTAGCGTAACAAAATAAGAGGAGGTTATGATCTCCCTTTTCAAAGGATTAACATGAACCCAAAAGTCTTAGTGATAGACGACAACTCAGATGTAATAAAAGCACTTAGAGTGCTTTTTATTTTAAACGATATTGAATGTATAGGCGCCGAATCCCCCGCTCAAGGGCTAAAGTGTTTAGCAGATCAAAAAGTTGACTTAGTTATTCAAGATATGAACTTTAGCCAAGACACCACATCAGGTGATGAAGGCAAAGTTTTATTCGGACAAATACGCGAAGCATTTACTGATTTACCTGTTATTTTATTAACCGGTTGGGCAGATCTCGAAACAGCAGTGCAATTAGTAAAAGAAGGCGCAGCAGATTATTTGTCTAAACCTTGGAATGACGATAAAATTTTAGCCTCAGTACGAAATCTTATAGAGCTATCTCAGCTACAACAACAAGACTCTCGCCGTCGTACTCGTGTGCAAACCCGCTTACAAAAGCTACAACTGAAATATGACTTATGTAATATGGCTTTTGCTGCTGAATCTATGTTGAGTTTATTGGAAATGGCAACGCAAGTCGCAGCTGCCCCCATTCCAGTATTAATAACAGGCCCTAACGGTGCAGGTAAAGAAAAAATAGCAGAAGTCATTCAAGCGAATAGTGATTTAAAAAACAAACCTTTCATAAAAGTAAACGTAGGTGCCCTGCCCGCAGATTTATTAGAAGCTGAATTATTTGGTGCAGAACAAGGTGCATTTACGGGTGCAGGCAAACAACGCATTGGCCGTTTTGAAGCAGCTGATGGCGGTACTTTATTTTTAGATGAAATAGGTAACTTATCTATTGAGGGTCAAAAAAAGCTATTACGCGTTTTACAAACTGGTGAATTTGAACGTTTAGGCAATTCAAAAACCCAAAAAGTTACCGTTAGAGTGATCAGTGCAACCAACGAAAACCTCTCATCAGCTATTGAAAAAGGTCATTTTAGAGAAGATTTATATTACAGACTCAATGTGATTGAACTTGATTTACCCCCGCTAAACCAACGTAAAGAAGATATTAACGCGCTGATATCATTATTTATGGATGAAGGTAAGACCTTATCAAAAAGCGCTGAATCGTTAATACAAAACTATGATTGGCCAGGCAATGTAAGAGAGTTACAAAATGCCATTGCACGAGCATGTTTATTATGTGGCGATAATGAAATTCAGCCCGAGCATTTAGGTATAAAGCTGACTAAAAATACGCGAAATGAAGCTGTCGAATATACAAAATCAGATATTGAGAAAGCACTAGAGCAAGCAAAAGGAGTGGTATCACAAGCAGCAAAAGGGTTAGGGCTTAGTCGTCAAGCTTTTTATCGCAGAATGGAGAAGTTTTCAATCGAGTTAAATAAACGATGATTAAAAAAATGACGCTTTCAGCGCGATTACTGAGTTTATTTTTTATTGCGTTATTAATACAAGCTTGCATTTATGTAAGCTTTTCCTACTTAGGCTTCCCCTTAATATTAGCGGTATTTATGGGGTTGATAACTAGTTTTAGTTTAGTGTTTATAGGCATTCAAAGCTTATTAAAACCTAGTCGAAATTTGATAAGTGCCTTAACTTCTGGTGTATTAAGCTTTCAAGATAATGATTTTAGTGTGCAGATTCATAATGAGTTTAAAGGCGAGTTAGGACAATTAGTTAATGCCTATAACGCCTTAGCAAAAACCATGAAAAAAGAACGTATGAGCCTGTTTCAGCGAGAATTACTGCTCGATACTATAATGCAAAGCACACCTGTTTCTATCGTTTTAACCAATGAAAATGAACAGGTTGTTTATTCAAATTTAGTGGCGCAAAAGCTATTTAATGTAAAAGGAAAGTTAGAAGGGCTAACCTTTACAAACATTGTGAACCATCTTGATGATGAACTTAAAAGCAGTTGTTTAAACAAACAGTCAGGATTAATTACCTTAAATAAAGATGATAAAAAGCAGACCTATTATTTGTCTTGTCAACATTTTCAAATGAATATGCGTCAACATACTTTATATTTATTTAAAGATTTAACCACTGAGATTTCACGACAAGAAATTAATCTTTGGAAGAATGCAATTAGATTAATTTCCCACGAACTCAATAATTCATTAGCGCCTATTGCATCACTGACTTCATCAGCACTTAAAATACTCGATAAACCAGCCCACTTTGACATGCTGCCTGATATTTTAACAACGATTAACCGTCGCGCTGATAATTTAAAAGTATTTTTAGAGCAATACGCACAGTTTGCCCGTTTACCAGAGCCAACTAAAACAAGACAAAATTTGAATATACTGCTCACTTCAGTGCAGCGTATTTATGACTTTAATTTATTAGGCGAATTGCCCAAAGTAGATGGTTATTTTGATGCAACTCAGATTGAACAAGTACTTATCAATTTATTAAAAAATGCGCATGAATCAGGTTGTGAGTTAAGCGAAATTGCACTTAAAGTCGTATTTGAAAATAACCGTTTAGTCTTTGCGTTAGTTGATAGAGGCAAGGGCATGCAAGCCTCACAGCTACAACAAGCACTTTTGCCATTTTTTAGTACTAAAGAAAAAGGCACCGGTTTAGGTTTGAGTTTGTGTAATGAAGTAATATCTGCCCACGATGGTCAATTAAAATTAGCCAATCGTGAGCAAGGTGGATTATTAGTTAAGTTTGACGTGCCTGCTTGGGATAAAAACAAACAGGATTAATAATAGTATCTTGGTTTGTCTCCTTTAATTATGAGGCCTCAGTTGCAGTACTTTTAAAATTATCAATAGTCACTTTAATTGCAACCAACAATAATGTGATTAAGCCAGCTACACCAATAATTAAAAATAATTGATGATAGCCAAACTGTAATACCAAAGGCTCAGTAATAAATGCACTAACAAATTGACCTAAGAAGAAACAAGTTGTGATCCCGCCAATCACTTTTCCTCTTACTTGTAATGGTGTAAAAGAAAATAACCAAATGAATAAATTAGGCCTAATCATGCCTAAACCTATCCCAATGGTTAAAGATCCAGATAAAATTAAAGCTAAATCAAATGATTGACTTAATACAACTAACCCTATACTAATTAATAACCAGCCTATAAAATGAATCTTAAATATAGAGAGTTTTAAACTTATCTTTGCGTATAAAAGAGAAAACACCGACATAGCTAATAGTAAAAGTGCTAAAACCCATCCTGCTTCTAATGACGAACCTAAGTTTAATTTTTGTAACATAAAGGGTAAATTCATTGTCACACAATAAAGTACAATAACTTCAAGTGCCGCAAAGGTATAACATAGAAATAAGCTGTTTTTTGCGATTGCAACAGGTATATTTTCGCCGGCTTTATCAAGCATATTTACTTGTTTATTTGGCTCATATAAAAACGACATAACCCCTGGTAAAATTAGTAAAGCAAATAAGTAAATTAAAAAAACATAAGTCCAACTTTGCTCTGCTAATATGCCTGCAATAGACAAAAATATAACGCCACCAAATCCACCGAAAGCAGCTTGTAGACCCATATATTGCCCTAGTTTAGGACCTTTAAAGTATTCACCAGCTAATACTGTACAGGCCACCATAATAGCAGCGACAGCAGTACCTAATGTTAATCGACTTACCAAAATAGCCATTATAGAGTCTGAATAAAAATACCCTATGACACCACTTATCGCATAAAAAACCAGTGCTATAATTAACACTGATTTTTTATATGTGCGATCAAGAAGACGTCCAAAGAAAGGTGCACAAATAGCAATTGTTAACCCAGGTAGAGATAAAGCAAACTTTACCAAAAATTCAGCATATGGCAGCTCTGTAAAAGCTTGTTGCATACCAGGTAACGCAGGCGCTAAAGTCGCACCAGCCATAATAGTCATAGTGCTGGCTAATAATAAAAATAGTGTCCTCAATCGAGGAAAATCAAATTGAACTTTACTCACTTAGGTCCACCTATTCTTGCGCGTGCTGACTGTGCTGCTTTTTGATAATCCTCAAATAATACAGCTTCATCAAACTGGGTACTTTGACCATTTTCAACTAACATTTCACCAGCAACCATGACACTATCAACATCATGGCTAGACCCTGTTACTAAGTAAGTTCTTAAAGGGTGATTACCAAGCTTGTATCTGTAATCATCAATATTGATCAATACAATATCAGCTTGCTTTCCAACTTCTATTGATCCTATTTTTTCATGCCATCCCAGTGCTTTTGCACCATATAATGTGCCTGTTTTTAAAGCTAAATTAGGAGGACAAGCAGTATTACAATTTTGTGCTTCGTTATGACCTAAATGCGCACCACGCATGGCTTCACACATACCACCAATAAACGAAATATCACCATCTGTGCTACTAGATACCCAAGCACCTTCTTTTAAAAATCGCCCTAGCTGTTTGGTTTCACTCACAGTCGCTTCACCTAACATGCCATAATGCGCTGGTGAATGGCATATATTAACGCCCGTTGCTAATAATCGTTGAAATTCACTTTCTGATGCATAAGCGGTATGAACAGCTAGTAATCTGTCAGTCAGTAATCCTAAATCATCAAATCTTTGAATAGGTGACTTACCAAATACTGCTTCAACTGCACTTCGCTCATTTTTTAAAGGTGCTAAATGGGTTGCATAGGGAACCTGATATTTATTTGATATTTCAGCCAATGACAATAGTTGCTCATCAGAACTACCAAAAGCGCCCATTACAGATGGCATGCCACCAACTAAACCAGACTCATGATCATGCCACTTTTCTAATAAATCGACCCAATCATCAGTTTGTGTTTGCGTATTGGCAATCACTTTAAATTGATTGCTATCTTTTGGTAGCATAATGTCTGAACCCCAACGGCTCACACGTAATCGCATACCCAAATCAATCGCAGCATTGGCCATTGAATCTGCTTTATTAGCAGAACCAAGATCCCCTAATGCAGTGGTGCCAGAACGTAACTGTGTCCACATGCTCCACCTTGCAATTGCTCGGCCTTCTTCTAAAGTCAGTTTTTCACCCACTGTAGAAATAAAACCAAACATAGCGCCTAAAGCAGCAATATCACCACCATTTGAATAAGCTGTTGGTTGTAAGTTAGCGTCGTCTGCAGTTTCATGGTTTGGTGCAACAAAACTTTCATGCCAATGTGGGTTTACCAAACCAGGGACAACTAATTTACCCTTCGCATTTATTAAGATATCGTATTGAGGAAGCGGCTGTCCCTCTTTTCCAATCTCTACAATTAAATCATCTTTAACTAAGATCCAGCTGTGCTCAATTATGGTGTTTGCAATATCTGCACAATAAAGAAAACCACCTTTAATCAAAGTTGTTTTAGACTTATTTGCTTTAGTTGAAAATGATTGCTGAGCAGTAAATTCATTGCTTTGGCTATCAATACCACCAGCTTGGATATTTTTCTGACTAGTATTAGTTAATGATGAGCCTATGCTCATCATTAAATTGTCTAACCAACTTGGTGTTAAACAAGAACAACTCATAATTAAACAGCACCTTGTTCTTTATTAAATAAACCAGCTTGTTTCATTGCATTTAATGAATCTCGAACTGCTTGTATTGTTTTATTTATATCTTCTTGTGTATGTGCACCAGATATAAAGTTAACTTCACGCCTAAGTAATACACCTCTTTTTGCCATTTCAGCTAAAAACGGTTCTGCTAATTTCACATGTTCAAGTGGATTTTTTGCAAATAAAAACATTGGAATTGGGTCATAACCAACAACTTCTAAAGGTGTTTCTAAGTTTTTAGCTATCGCATTTACCTCTGATTTTAATACAGAACCTAAGCGTGCTATGTGTGAGATGTAATCCGTCTTTTGATACTCTTTTAATACCGCATCACACACTTCTAGCGACAGCATTTCGCCACCAAAAGTAGTTGAAACTTGTAAAGCTTCCATTTGCGACATAAATTTATCAGAACCTACAACTGCAGAAAGCGGCATACCAGCTGCGATGCCTTTTGATAAAGTAACTAAGTCAGCTTTAACACCAAAATATTCTTGTGCTCCGCCTAATGCCAAGCGAAATCCAGTCACAACTTCATCTAAAATTAACAAGACTCCTGTGTCATCACATGCTTTGCGTACTTGCTGTAAAAAATCAGCTGTTAACGTACGGTTATATGGAACGGATAATAGAACAGCAGCTAAATTTTCTTGTTTATCTTGTATTAACTCTAATATTTTAGGTTCATCCATAGGTGTAAATAATGGCATTCTGTGCGTTAGAGATTCAATTCTCGCTGGCACTCCTGGAGTGTCAAACATGTATTGATCATGCCAACCATTATAGCCAATCGTCACTATCTCTTCTTTTTTAGTTAAATATCTTGCTAACCTTATGGCTGCTGAGTTGGCATCAGCACCCGTTTTAAAAAAGCGTGCTTTTTCGGCTCCAGGGATCATTTCAACTAAGGTTCTGGCTGTTTTTATTTCAACAGGTGTTGGTAAAGAATGGATCAAACCTTTCTTTAAATTATTTTCAATTGCACCAACAACAACAGGATGATTATGACCCAAAGTATTTGCAGCTAATCCACAAATAAAGTCTATGTATTCATTGCCATCTACATCGGTTACTCGGCTACCTTGTCCTGACTCAACATATACAGGGAATTGACCTGCAGCAAATTGCTCAGGCTTTTTCATCATAGTTTGTGTAAATCCGGCTACATACTTTTTGCCTTGCTCTTCAAGTAAGAGTGATTTTTCTATGTGTAATGATTCAGGGTTATTGTTATTCATGTGATCTCCAAAAAAATGCGAATAAGTTTGTGAAATGGGGCTAATGACCTAAAGTCGCACCGCCATCAATAAGTAAGTTTTCCATGGTGATATGGCGTGCTTGATCTGATAATAAAAACAGCACAACTTTTGCAATATCATCGGGTGTTGCGATTCTTTGTAAGGGAATACCCAATTTATAATCAGCGCCATTGCCTAAAATTGTGTTTTTAAGACCATGCTCATCTTGCCAAAGCTGGCGTTGCATTGGCGTATCGGTTGAACCTGGGGCAACTAAGTTACAGCGAATACCATCCGCAGCTAGCTCTAGCGCTAAGCCTTTAATTAATGCAGTTAAAGCCGCTTTTGATGCGCAATAGCTGCCCATATTTAATCTAGCCGTATTTGCAGCGTTAGAGCCAACAGCAACAATTGCACCGTTACCTCTTTTTTTCATCTGTTTAGCAACGGCTTGACATAAAATAAAAGGGCCATGACAATTGACATCAAATGTATCTAACCAGTCTTGCTCTGTATGCTCTAACAAAGCACTCATACGTAAAATTCCTGCAACGCTGGCTAAATAATCAATCGGGCCTAATTGCAATTCAATGGCATCAATTAAAGATTTAATACTCTGGCGCTGACTAATATCTAAATGAAAACGAAACATGCCATCGCCATCAGGTTGATTTTTATCGCCTATAACAGCATCAAAGGCGATATCTAAACCGATGACTTGTGCGCCATGAAAAAGTAATTGAGTTGCAACGGCTAAACCTATCCCTTGGCTTGCACCAGTTACAATGACGCGTTTGCCTTTAAAATCTTGATATGCCATTTTGCTAATACACCTGATCCATTATGGTGTGCCTTTCTTCATGATACATTTCTTCGTCTTGACCTCTTCGCCAATATGGCACTGCGTAAAGGTTCTTTTTAGTCAGTTGATAATCAGCTCTTAACTTATCTCTACATAAAATCACTGCTGAATTTTCTCCAGCAACAAAGCCTGATATCGACTTCACATCGTTTTCCGGCGCAACTTCTCCAATCGCTTTAATTAATGCGTTTGTTTTAGCCCCTGGGGTACGTAAAACCCAGTGAATTTTAATCCCCAATGGATGCGTAATAAGGTGCTTATCTATTAGATCATCTAGTTCAATAAATACATGACCTTTAGCATCTTGTGGTAAAGTTTCTAAAATAGCGCTGATTGCGGGAACTGCAGTTAAATCCCCTGCTAATATGTGCCAGTCAGCGGTTGCTAATAAAGGATCTGGCCCCCCTGGACCTGCTACACCAATACAATCACCTTTTTTAGCATTGATTGCCCAGCCTGATGCCGGACTCGATTTACCATGGGCAACAAAGTCCACATCAAGCTCATTTACATCAGCTCTATATTTTCTAACACTATATGCCCGTGTAATGGGCCGATTTTTTGGCCAAATAACGCCTGTTTCACTTAAAGTGGGCAACTCAGGTTTACTTTGTCCTTTATGGGGAATGAATAACTTAATATGTGAGCCATTTTTATTGTTCGGAAACCCTTTTAATGCCTCACCTGTTAAGGTAATTCTTAATAAGTTTTCACTAATATATTTTTTATCTACAAGCTGTAAAAGCCTTGGCGGTACTCGCCTTGGAGTGTCACTCATATTATGAATCCTCATTAATTATGTTTGATTGATTGATCTCTTGGTTAGAGGATGTTTGCTGTAAAAATCCAGGTAAGATAGCGCTCAAATCTAGCTTAGGCAGTGCTATTAATTTATTTTCTATGGCGTACTCTAAATATTTAAAGAAGATTTCTTTATCTATTTTTGGCAATCTAAGCTGTAGTTTGGATGACGTATTTAAAAATTTCTCATTGATATAAGATGCAATATGAACTTCATTATTTACCGTGCTATCTGTCTTATTTTGCTCAAAAAAGCTTAATATTGTTAAGTCTTGATCTGAACCATGAGATTTAATGTGTTCACACCATGAAGGTAAATCAACTAGCTTAAAATCAAACGATAATGTTTTTAACCATGTAAAAATTTCCGCTATTTTAACTTGATCTTTTGGCGTTAAATTAAACACCCCTTCACCAGGTAAATTAATACCGTGCGCTATGATAAATTCAGAGATAAGATCTACTGGCGTCCATGGTTCTTGCACATCAATCTTTGGCAATACTTGATTATTCAGCCCCGCTCTAATAATGCTCCATACAAGATCTTTACTATTAATATACCCATTAGATAAATCACCTGTCACACGCCCTAAACGGTAAACATTAACTAGATAACCGTTATTTTGAGCAATTTCTACTAAAGCTTCTGAAACCCACTTTGATTGCTGGTAACCATCTTTAAGCCCGTTATGGGAAGCGATAAATTTTTCATCTAATGCATCATTATCAGCTACTGCAATTGTTGATACATGATTAAAAGGGATCCCTTTTATACTTGCCAACCTAAGCAAATGGGCTGTTGGCAATACATTTGATGCTCTTAAGCTATGGTAATCGCGCATCACACTTGTTTGAGCTGCATTATGGAAAATACAGTGGACGCGATTTGCTAAAGCAGTAAATTCATTATCAGATAAACCTAATAATGGATGTGATAAGTCTAAACACAGAACTTTAATTCTACTTTTATCGAGACCTGTTAATTTTTGCGCTTTAAAAGCTTTTTCTAATCTTTGAAGGCCTAAAACTTCATCATCAGCTCTTACTGGACAAATGATTTCATTAACTTGCGAATCCAGCAGCTGTTTCAATAATTGCGCACCTACAAAACCAGTTGCACCGGTTAATAAAACAGAGCTGATCACGCCTGAATTTAAATTTTTATTTGGTAATAGAGTTTGTGAAAATTGGGCGATATCTTTATCCATTTGGTTAAAGATTTTCGTTTTGAGTGCCATCTCTTGTTGCTCTTTCCCTGCTAAAGCATTTGCTAAGGCACCTAAAGTTGGATTAGAAAAAATCAAAGAGACAGGTATTTCTCGATTAAATAAAGTACACAGTCGATTCGCAACTTGAATACTTTGTAGTGACTGTCCTCCAATTAAAAAGAAATCATCATCTGCAGATAATTCAGAAATGCCGAGCACTTCTCGCCATATGTTAGCCACCAAAGACTCAGTTTCTGTTAGCTCGTATGCGTTATTAACACAATTTTGTTTCTGCTGTGCGATTTTAGACAATGCTTTACGATCGACTTTACCTGCTGAGTTCTTTGCAAAAGAATCATAAATCATCACTATGCTCGGTAGCATAGGGCTTGGCAGTTTGTGCTCTAGCGCTTGGCGTAAAGCCACCTCATTCCAATTTTGGTTATCTGATACTAAGTGCGCCGTGATATAAGGTGTTTTTGCTGTATTTGAAATTGTAACCACCGCATCATCAATACTATCTAGGGAGAGAATTGCTTGTTCTATTTCTCCAAGTTCAATGCGATAACCGCTTATTTTTATTTGAGAATCAATTCGCCCTATAAACTCAATATTATTACAATCATGGATACAGGCAAGATCACCGGTCCTGTATGCTTTAAATTTTTTATCAGTATTATTAATTGATATTTCAATAAAGCTGTTACGGGTTTGTTCTGGTAAATTTAAATAACCTTTGCTTAATCCCGCACCTAGTAATAACAGTTCACCCGCTTCTCCTTTAGGTAAAATATTCAATTGTTCATCAACAATCACAACTTGTCGGCCCAATATTGGTTTACCAATAAACTTAGGAGAAATATTTTGTGCTAAATCAGCATATGTTGCGACGACTGTGGCCTCACTAGGGCCATAGGTATTAAACAATTTTACTTGTGTGCCAAAACGCTTTCGCCATAATGCCACTTTTGTTTCTTGAACTGCCTCGCCACCTATGATGATAGTTTTAATACATTCAGGGATCTTGAGCGATAAAGATTCTGTCGCTAAAGCGAGTTCATGCCAATACGCAGTTGGTAAATCTAAAATTGTGATCTGCCAATTTTTACATTGTTCAAAAAATTCACTAGCAGAATTTAGCATCTCATCATTTCTAAGAACTAACTGCGCACCAACAGACAAAGTAATAAATACTTCTTCAATGCATGCATCAAAATGATAAGGCGCAAATTGCAATACGACATCACTATGATCAAATTGATAATCAAGCTCTCCAGCTAAAGTAAAATCATTCAAAGCTGCATAATCAATAATCACCCCTTTAGGTTTACCCGTAGAACCTGATGTGTAAATTAAATAAGCATCTGCATCTAGGTGAGCATCTTCATTTAACCAAAAATGAGATATATCCGTGCCTTTATCCATTATTTCAAGTGCAGGTGTTTCAATCACAAAATAAGAAATTAATAAAGCTTTAAACTCTGCTGAAATAATTGGATGAAGAATAATTAAATTTGGAGAAGCATCAGATAATATAGATAAGTTGCGTTCTACAGGTGCTTGAGGGTCTAAAAATACAAACCTATGTCCGAGTAATAATGTAGCCATCATCATAGTGATTGCCTGCTCACTTCTAGGAATGACGAGAGCAATTGTTTGATTTTTATCTAAACCTAAATTCCAAATATTAGCGGCAACAGTGCTGATTTTATCGATTAACTCACAGTAACTAATTTTTGTATCTTGAATACGAAGTGCGGTTGCAGCAGGGGATAATTTAGCTTGTCTGTATATACGTGTTAATACAGAATTATGTGCAAAACTATTGGTAGGCAATGATGGTGCACTAAAAACAGATAAACGATTGTAATCAACAAATAACGGCTTAGTTAATATACTTTCAATATTATTTATAGCTGATAAAAGATCTGATTTAATATCACATATTAATTCTTGGGAATACGCATTTGAATTAGCATAAAGATCAAATTGTAAACTGCCATCCAACTGCTTGATAAAAGTAAAGGCTAAGTCCTCAACAGGACCTGCACTTAAGGTATGATTTTTTAAGATACAATTATCTAATACCATATTTCGTTCAAATGGAATGATATTTACAACCGCGCCAAATAATCTATTCGCAGTTGTATTTCTTGCTAATTCATTTTTTAAATCTTCGTAACGCGCTCTAAAATGGCGTCTGCTTCGTTGTATTTGCTTGCTTATTTGAACTAGCAAACTTTCAAATATCTTAGCGTCAGAAAAATCAATAATCACAGGAACAATGTTCATCTGCATACAAGGTACATTGGCAGATTTAGATCCCATTCTTGATGATACAGGCATACCTAATACTGTTTGTTTAACACCTGTGTATCGATGGATCATACTGGCAACCAGTGCGATCAACAGATCAGTCCAAGTCACTTGATAAGATTTCGCGATAGCTTCAAGTGAATCAACTACTTCAATAGAAATTTGGCTACTTACCTTTAGCGCTGTCCCACTAATCTCTACCGGCTTAGTATTGATTGAACGTACTTGCTTTACTTGTTCAAAAGCAGATCGCCAATAATTTAAGTCTTTTTCAAAATACTTAGAATTTCTATATTCTTCATCTTCTAGTTTAACTAGGCTGTAGTCAGAAAAAGGCGCTTTGACAGGCGCTTCTTTTGCAAGTTGCGCTTGATAGTTAGCCAATACAGCATCAACTAACAATACAAAACTATAACCATCACACGCTATATGGTGAATAGATAGATTCCAAAGATAATGATTATCTGCAACTTTGATTAAAGTATGACGATAGTTCTGGCCAAGTTTTATATTTAATATTTTCTTTAAATCAGATTTAAAAAAAGCAACCGCTTGTTCATAACCATTTCCTTGATCTGAAAAGTCCTTTATTACTAAGCTGTTATTTTTAAATTTATCTGGCGATATTATAGATTGTGTTGGCGTATCATCATCTAATTGAAATGCCATATTTAATGCTGCTGTATTTTGTAATACTTGCGTTGCAGCTAATTCAAATACCTTAGTGTCAAACTCACCATTAAACTCAATATATTCTGCAGTGTTATACATAGGACTATCTGGTTTTATTGCTTGACCAAGCCAGATCCCTTGCTCAGCTGCACTAAGTGAAGCGAGTTTCATACTAGCTCACCTTCAACAGTATTTTGCTCAGAAATCGTTTGCCACCAATCTTTTAAAGTCACTGTTTTTATCAGTTCTTTAAAAGCGACATTTGCACCTTGCTTTAACCACTTTTCATGTAATGCCATGGCGCGAATGGAGTCTAGTCCTAAAAACGTCAAGTTTTCATCAAGTTCAACTTCTTCTAATGGCACTAATAAAATCTCGGCAATATCCTGTTGCATAGACTCAAGTGTTAAATTATTAGTAGGCACTTTTTCATGCTGATGAGATTGAATTTCATCAATAGCCAAAGTTAACGGCTTAACATTACCGCAGCGGCTAGCGATATATTTCATAGCAAATTCATGGTCATCTTTAGTGAAATCAGCCATCGCATCTGCAATTAAAAACGGCTTCACATCCATCATAAAAGCATCAAGCGCAGTAGCTAAAATACCGATATGACCATAGATCCCACAAATAATTAATTGATCTTTATTATTTTCACGCATGTAGTCTAAAAGTGGCGTGCGTTTAAAAGCGCTATAGCGCCATTTAGTGTATTGAATATCATCATTTTGCGGTGCAAGCTCAGCTATCACATTAGTAAATTGATCATCTAAACCTGTTCCCCAAAAATCTGTTAATAAAGCACGATCTTTCGGGTCTTGATTTGCAGGTTGCGCTGTATAAACAACTGGGATCCCTTGTGCTTTTGCACTTGATTTTAACTGTTGAATGTTTTCGATCACATCACAGATAGGTGATTTATCTGCTTGATAAAAATTAACAAAATACTCCTGCATATCATGAACAAGTAAAACAGCCCTTTTTGGATCTATATCCCAATCAGTTTTATTCTCTGGAAAATCAGTATGAGTAGGCAATTCATAATTTGGGATTTTAGGTATAGACATTTTTTATCCTTTTACAACTAAGGGCGAGTTAGAAAATTGTTCTGATAATTTTGTTAGTTTTTGTGCAATCATTAAGCGAAGGGCTTTTTTATCAACTTTGCCAAATTTGGTCTTTGGGAAATTTTTTAAGAATTCAAAACGATCTGGATATTTAAATTCAGCAAGTTGCTTATTTCTTAAAAATTTATTTACCTGAATCGCTTTTAAGGGGGTTTCGATATTATTTTTAGTGATAATAAAAGCACAGATTCGTTCACCTAAATATTCATCAGGCATAGCTACAACGGATGCATCTAAAATATCTTTATGTTCTAGAAGGTAGTTTTCGAGCTCTTCAGCTGCGATTTTTTCACCCCCTTTATTGATTTGATCTTTAGAGCGTCCCTCTACTATTAAATAACCTTCATCAGTTTGTTTTGCTAAATCACCAGTACGATAAAACCCTTCTTCTGTAAAAGACTTTAGGTTATGGATCGGCGCTTTATAATATCCTCGGATCGTATACGGACCTCGAGTTAATAAATGACCTGTCGTACCTTTAGGGGCTAAATTGTCCTCATCATCAAGGATTTTAACTTCATCAAATACCGAAATTGGACGACCTTGTGTATTTGAAATAGTCTCTAAATCATCATTTAAACGCGTGTAATTTACTAATCCTTCAGCCATACCAAAGACTTGTTGCAGTGTACAACCTAATATAGGTGATACCCTTTTAGCTGCTTCACAACTCAATTTAGCACCGCCGACTTGTAAGACTTCTAGGCTAGATATATCAGATTTAATAACTTGGTTTTCAAAAGTATTCATCCAAGTGATTGCTAACGGAGGCACTAGCGCAGTTATTGTGATCTTATGCTGCTCAATTAAAGAAAATGCATTATCAGGAGCACCTGAGTTACTCAAAACTAACGTACCACCTGCAGCAAAAACACCTAAAGCACCGGGTGAACTCATGGGGAAATTATGACATACAGGCAAAACAGCTAAATACACAGTATCTTTTGATATGTTGCAGATTTGATTGCTGGCTAAAACACTATAAACATAATCATAGTGTGTTCTAGGGATCAGTTTTGGTACACCTGTTGTACCACCAGATAATTGAAATAAAGCAATATCTGAAGCAGATATGTGAGTTTTATTTAATTGCGAGTTCGCTGTATCAATATTGAGGTATTCTGCAATGCTGATAAAGTTATCGTCAAGTTCAACAAGTAACCCAAAGTCAATTAACTTGTCCTCTAATAACGATGTTAAAATTGAATTACCAAAAGAATTACTTGATTGTTTTGCGCCTATGTAAGCCTTTGCTTTTGTAAACTCACAAAAATAAGATACCTCGTTAAGTCTATGGCTTGGCAGGGCCATGATTGGATGAGCACCAATTTTAAATAAAGCAAAAAGTAATTCAAATAAGGCACAACTGTTTGGTAGATGAACCACCACTTTATCACCTTGATTAATATTTTTTTTACGCAACTTCAAAGCAAGATAATTTGATTTTTCTTCAAGCTCTTTATACGTCCAACTAATATGATCATCAATTACAGCCGTTTTATTATCGCAAAGATGTGGCTGCAATAGGGTATCTAAAGTTTGCTCTGTCCATATCCCCTCTGATTTATAACGAGAGACAAACGATTCTGGCCAAGGGGTATATTCAAGGTTTCCTGATCTTAAGTTATTCAATGTCTTGGCCCTTAATATCAAGGCCCAAAGCATTTAGCATGGTATTAAATTTTGCGCCTGTTTCAGCCAGCTCTTTTTTAGGGATCGAACCTTCTACTATGCCAGCTCCTGCATATAAGGTCGCTTTATGATTGTCAATTTCTGCACATCGAATAGTAACAACCCACTCACCATCACCAGTTGAATCGCTCCACCCCACCATACCAGTGAATAAATTACGATCGTAACTTTCTAGTTTATCAATCGCTTTTAGGGCTGATTCTGTTGGGTAGCCACCAATAGCTGGTGTAGGATGCATGGCTAAAGCAACTTCTAATGAGCTAGTATCTGATGACTTTAATTCCCCCTCTATTGTGGTAGATAAATGCCACATAGTTTGTGTACCAATAATGCTAGGTTGTTTTGGTACAGTTAAGGTTTTACATAAAGGCTTAAGTGCTTGAACAATCGACTTAATAACTAACTCATGCTCATAACGATCTTTTTTAGAGTTCATTAGTTGTTCTGTAATACGTTTGTCATCAGCTAAGGAATCTTGTTTCGCTTCAGAACCTGCTAACGGGTTAGCGATGATTTTATTACCCACTTTTTTAATTAATAATTCAGGACTGGCACCGACTAATGTTTTTTCATTATTTTTATCTTGATATTGATTTGCTGGTACAGCGAAAGTATAGCCTGATGGATTAACCGTCTTTAAACGCTTTAAAACACGGGATACATCTATAGGTTCATTACTATTTATTTCTAATGTGCGAGATAAAACAACTTTATCTAATTCATTTTGAGAGAAACGATATAAAGCATTATCAACAGATTCCATAAACTCGTGACTGCTTGGCACTGCTTTAATGTCATACTTAAATTCAGTTTTATCGCCTAATGGTGAACGCTTTTCATTCTTAAAAATTGTTTCACAATCAAATTGTGTACTTAACCGTAAACTAGAATTTTTGGAAGTATCAAAAGGAATAGCGCCAATGACAATTGCTTTTTTATGGCCTAATTCAGAAGCAAACCTGAGTGATTCAAATACTTGCTGATTTAACGTCTTAATACCGACATCCAACAAATTTGCAAAAGGTGCTGAAGCTAAAATTTGATCATTAGGAGATGAAAAATATGCAGTATTAATTTTTTCATACCTATCTAATAAAGTTAATTTACTTGATGAATTATCAACATTATTTAATAAACATTCAGCCATGATGTGTTTCCTAAAAATCTAGTGAATGAAAGCAATCCAATTAAAAAAGGAGTACATATTTGGAGGCCGAAACATTAAATGATAATTATTTTTATTACAATAGATGTTAATGATTCTTATTTATGGATCTATATTGGGAAAATATTGTGAAGCAAAAAAAGAATTTAAAATACAGCAACTTAGTTTTTTAAATAAATAGATAAAAAAATAATAAATATTTTTTGTATAAAATAAAATAAGCTCAAATAAACAACAAAACAACACTAAATCATTAGGTTACAATTAAATAAACATTTAATAAAATAGTGTTTATTTCATTATAAATGGGAAATTTAAATTAAGGATAAAAATAAAACATTCTATATTTACTCTTTTTTCAACGCATTTTCAAAGTTTTAAATTAGATAAAAAACTACATATGATAATAAATATCATTTGCATTAATTTTTATTTATTCGTAGAGTAAATAAAACTTAATTGGTAAGTGCTTCCTATGAACTTTGAAAATCAACTCACTATCGTTATCGGTGCGTCATCAAGAATAGGTAAAAAAGTTGCAAAGACCTTATTGCAACAAGGTACCAAAGTCATCTTATTAGATAATGACAAACAACAACTTGTTTCATTGTATATGCAGCTAAAAACTGATTTCGAAAATAAAGTTTTTTTCTTCGAGTTTGATATAGATGATAAGTGGCAAGTTTTCCAATTTCTGGATATGGTAGAACAAGATTTTGGTTCAATAAATAATTTAGTTAATTGCTCAGATGCCTTAGCGCTAAGGTCAATTAAAAATATAACGGATAGCAACAAGCAATCTCATTTTTACAAATGTACTTTGCAAGCGATTGCTAAAAAAATGGCAAAACAAAAATCTAGTAGCATTGTCACGCTAGAAACACAGCTAAAAAATCCACTTAAGCAGTCATTAGCTAATTTATCTCAAGAATTAAATGCATTTGGAGTACGGTTTAATATTTTAAATTCATCAGTATTTAATGCTCAAATTCCTGTAAAAAAAATGATTGAGTTTGA
>NZ_JAHKQC010000040.1:239517-320184 GCF_018860845.1 Pseudoalteromonas sp. C2R02
TCAAACTCAATCATTTTTTTATTATCAGATAAGGCAAAGCACATTAGTATGCAAAGTCTTAAAATTGATGGTTACCCCGAAATTGAAAGTATTTAGGTCGATATATTAAAACCATTTGAAGTCAGTCTTAAAATTGATGATTAAATAAAGAATAAGCCACTAACCACATTATGCTACCAACTAAGATATCTATCACTCTTTGCACTTTAGGTTGTGCTAACCAAGGAGCCATTTTTGAAGCGCTAGTTGCTAAACTATAAAACCATAAGATAGACGCTAACATAGTACCTACTGCAAAAGCGATTTTCTCATTACCATCAAACTGCCCGCCTACACTGCCTAAAATCATAACCGTATCTAAATAAACATGTGGATTTAATAAAGTCACCGCAAAGGTAGTGCCAACAACAGCTGCTTTGGTTTTAATACCCTTTTGACTGCCAAAACCTTGATATTTATTTTGCCAAGCAGTTTTAAAAGACATTGAACCATAAATTAATAAAAATGAAATGCCCCCCCAAGTGATAGCTAATAATAGCCATTCACTACTGGCTATCAATTGTCCTCCACCAAATACTCCTAAGCCAATTAATAATACATCACACACCATGCAAATTGTTGCAGCTAAGATATGGTGATTACGCTTAATGCCCTGTCCTAATATATGAGAATTCTGTGCGCCTATCGGAATGATCATGCTAGCGCCTAAAACCAAACCTTGAAACATTGCTGAAATAGCCATTTACTACTGCTCATTGAAAATTGATGGAGTAAATTTAATACTTAAATTAAAATAAATAAAATTAATAGTTTTTATACTTGATAAGTTTTACTTATATTGAGGTGACATGAATCAGCTAGATTATAAATTATTGCACGCTTTAAGTGTTGTGATTAAACAGCAAAGTTTTGAAAAAGCAGCTGATGTTTTATGTATAACACAACCAGCGGTTTCACAAAGAATCAAACAATTAGAGCAACTCGTTGCCCACCCTGTTTTAATACGTGCCCAACCTATTGTCGCAACTGAACTAGGTAAAAAATTATTAAGCCATTATCATCAAGTACAACAACTTGAGGCTGAACTATTACCGAAAATTTTATTAGACCAACCGGAATCCACTTTAACAGTTAATTTAGCAACCAATGCCGATAGCTTAGCGACTTGGTTGATTGCTGCATTAACGCCTTTAATAAACCAACACCCAATTGAGCTTAATTTAATTGTTGCCGATGAATCCCGTACATTAGATAAATTAAAAGATGGCGAAGTATTTGGTGCAATCAGCTTAATTGATAAAGCGGTATCAGGCTGTGAAGTAACGCAACTGGGGACTATGGAGTATATCTTAGTTGCTTCACCTGAATTCAAACAAAGATATTTTGCCAATGGCATTAATCAACAAAGCTTAAAATATGCGCCAGGTGCCGCTTTTGATCAGAAAGACGATATGCATATTAAATTCATTGAACAACACTTTGGCTTAAAAGGTGGCAGTTATCCATGTCATACAGTGCGCTCATCAGAAGCTTTTGTCGAATTAGTAAAACAAGGGGCAGCTTACTCTTTGATCCCACAATTACAAATAAAAAATGAGCTTGCCTCTGGTGAAATCATTAATATTTTACCGAGTATAACACTCACACAAACCTTATATTGGCATAGGTGGGCTTTAGTAAAAGGTGTTTATAAACAAATATCTGAAACAATTATTTCAACAGGAAAAAGTATTTTAAACGCATAAAGTTACTTTTTTGAAAATTAATTATTGTCTCATAATTAAGTTTTAATTGACTTTAGAGACCCCTAGAATCTAATCCAGCAATACAGCTCAAGAGCAATTTAACTTGAGTTTTAATTGACTTTAGAGACGACTGGTCCAATAATATTCAACGGATAAACTTAAATAACCCAATCCGAGACAGTTAAAATGATTAAACAAGATACCAAAGAGATGATCTTGGCGGCTGGCCATTCTCTGATAATTGAAAAGAGCTATAACGGATGTGGCCTTAAAGAAATACTCGATACAGCAGGCGTACCTAAAGGGTCTTTCTATCATTACTTTAAGTCTAAGGAAGACTTTGGTATGGCACTTATAGAACGTGCTTCAGATGAAAATAGTGAATTTATGCGTGATATTTTCCGCGATAGAAAATTCACTCCATTAACCAGAATTAAAAACTTTTTTGCCCGTATTCAACAATATCATGATGAGGAAGGCATTGATTGCCAATGTTTAATTCCAAAATTAGCACTTGAGCAATCTAAATTAAGCGAAACCATGCGTGGTGCCTTAAAGTGCTCGCAAGATTCGATGAATGCCCAAATGGCTCAAGTTATCACGCAAGCACAAGCTGAAAATGAATTAGCTGATAATATTCACCCGCAAAAAATGGCTGGATTCTTATTTAGTGCTAGCCACGGCGCATCAATACAAATGCAAGTTGAGAATAGCGCTCAGCCATATAATGACTTTGTAGAAATTGTTTTCCAAAACTTACTGATTAAGCCTTAAAGCTAAGATCTCAAAATACAAAAACATCGTAGGCGTGACTTCAGTCGCGCTTTTTTATGCCTTAAACTAAAGCAATCCCAATAGACTGCAATCAATATACATTTCACACACGCATAAAAACCCATTTTAGAAACATCCCGTTGCAAAATTTATTAATCAAACCCCTTATATAACTGAAAATTTAAAATAGAATAAAAAAAACATAAATTCGAACTTGCATCTGATCGTAAAATAATCAAAAATACACACCTAGACGACTGGTCTAATAATTTACAAATATTCAACAACAATATTGTCGGGGGATGATATGCGCCAAAATTCATTTTCAAATTTATTAAAAGAATCTATTTTAAGTATTCTTTTAATTATGAGTGTTGCTTCACTCTTTTTCTCATATAACGTGTCAGCCAATCAAGTTGTACGTTTTTCTAGTGTTGCACTGCAAGACTTACAATCACATAAACGTGTAACCGGTACTTTAAAAGCATTAACACAAACTCATATTGCATCTGCAGAAGCGGGTGTTGTGATAAAAGTTTTTGTAAATGAAGGCGACTCAGTAAAACTTGGTCAAGTATTGTTGCAAATAGATAACCGTAAAATGTTAGCTGAAAAGTCACGATTAGAGGCCGAATTAGCACTTGCACAAGCAAAGCATGCTTTAGCGCAAGCTGAGTTTGATTTAGCTGAAGACGATTATATTGCTTACAAACATTCTGCAAATAAAAATGCGATTTCAGAACAAAGGCTTCGCCAAAGTAAAACTGCCGCTTTATCTGGTCAAGCCAATGTGATTGCTGCCCATGAAGCTATTAAGGCATTACAAGCACAATTAAATATTGCTGAAGTACGCTTAGATGATATGGCAATTAAAGCCCCTTTTAATGGACAAATTACCCAAAGATTCGCGGAACCTGGTCAATGGTTAGGCGCAGGGGATAATGCACTTACTTTGACTTCTCAAGGAAAGTTAGAGGCTTGGTTAGATGTGCCTGAGCGTTTTGCTCATACCATGACATCAATTCCAACTAAAGTAGGTCTCAGTGTAGGCGATAAAATGCTAAGTGGTTTTAACATTAAAGTCTTACGTAATGTAGATGCCAGAGCCCGTACATTCAAAGTTGTTAGCCAAGTTGAGTCTCAAGGTTTAATGCCTGGTATGTCAGTAGAGGCTTGGTTACCTGAGGGCGCTAAAACGCAATACTTAACAGTACCAAAAGATGCAATAGTACAACGTGGTACAAGTACTTTAGTTTATAAAGTAAATCAAAAAGATGAAAAACAAATGGCTGAAGCAATTCCTGTATCTGTTGTATTTCATCAAGGCAATATCGCAGCTGTATTGAGCCCGATGCTAAAAGCAGATGACAAGGTAATCACTGAAGGTAACGAAAGATTAATGCCTGGTCCTGTTATGGCTGTTGCTGATGAAACAAATACAAAGGCATTATAATGAAAATTGTTGAAACGGCTGTAAAGCAGCCCATTAGCGTCATTGTAGGTGTTTT
This sequence comes from Pseudoalteromonas sp. C2R02, assembly GCF_018860845.1. Taxonomy (NCBI): domain Bacteria; kingdom Pseudomonadati; phylum Pseudomonadota; class Gammaproteobacteria; order Alteromonadales; family Pseudoalteromonadaceae; genus Pseudoalteromonas; species Pseudoalteromonas sp. C2R02. The sequence goes on from NZ_JAHKQC010000040.1 coordinate 243,545, forward strand.
ACTTTCTATCATGGCGGGGATCTTAGCGTTTAATCAAGTACCAGTACAAATGACACCTACTGTTGACTCTGTTGTTGTAAGTGTTCGCACATTCTGGGAAAACGCTTCACCTGAAGAGATTGAATCCGATGTGGTTGCTGAACAAGAAAAAGTACTTAGCGATGTGACCGGTCTAATTTCAATGACTAGTATTAGTCAAACATCAGCTGCCCAGTTACGTTTAGAGTTTGAAACAGGCACTGATATCGCACAAGCGCAAGCTGAAGTAGTGCAAAAGCTAAATGAAGTTCCTGCCTATCCTAACGGTGTAAGCGAACCAACCGTTGAGGGCATAGATCCTATGTCGGTTGATTATATTGCTTGGGTTGGTTTGGCAGCAACAGATCCAACATTTGATAATACAACTTTATATGACTTTATGGAGCGTCGTTTACGTCCTAGATTAGAGAATATTGAAGGTGTATCAAAAGTAGGTATTTTAGGTGCCCGTGAACGTGAATTACAAATACGTTTTGATTCTACTCGATTAGCTAACTATGGCATCAGTTATAGTGAACTTGTTGATGCAATACAGCTAACTAATAGTAATTATTCTGGTGGTAAATTACCTGACGGTAAAAATGATATTCGAGTACGTGCTATGGGTCGTTTTAGCGATGCACAAACTGTTGCCAATACAGTTATTCGCCGTGATGTTAATGGCCCTGTTTATTTAAAAGATGTTGCCGAGGTTGTAGAAACTTACAAAGAAATGACTGACTGGGTACGTGCACGTGGCGTGCAAATGCCATTTTTCAATTTCCAACTTGCTAATGGTGCCAATCTACTGGATACCATGAATAAGCTAAAAGCTGAGTTTGCTGAGCTAAATGCGCCTGGTGGTTTATTAGAACAACACGCTAAAAAACTGGGTTTAACAGGTACATTTGAAATGGTACTGACTTGGGATTCGTCAAGTTATGTTGAAAATGCGATTTCATTAGTACAAAGCAATATATTAATAGGCGGATTACTTGCTGTATTAACCTTATTATTATTCTTAAGATCATTAAGAACTATCGGCGTAATTGCTATCGCAATACCTATTTCTATGGTGGGTTCTATTGTTGTTTTAGTGGCTTTAGGTCGCTCTATTAATATCGTATCACTGGCGGGCATGGCCTTTGCTGTTGGTATGGTCGTTGATAATGCAATTGTAGTAATCGAAAATATATTCCGTCATTTAGAAATGGGTAAAAAACCATTAAAAGCTAGCGTTGAAGGTACGCAAGAAGTAGCCGGTGCTGTATTTGCATCAACTTTAACAACGCTTGTAGTATTCATTCCAATTTTAACAATCCAAGATAGTGCAGGTCAGCTATTTAGAGATATCTCTTTAGCGATTATGGCTGCGGTTTCTATCAGCTTTATTGTTTCAGTATTAGTAATACCCGTTGCCGGTGCGCACTTATTAAGAGCGCGCTCTGAGAGCAAACAAGTTCAAATTAATAATCCGATTTTAAATAAACTATCTGCAAAAGCGCAAAAAGTACCATCGCAAATTGGTGACTTTGTTTATAAAATTTCTGGCAGCACTAAAAAACGATTAACTGTTATTGGCAGCTTTGCAGTAGTTACCTTAGTGGGTATCGCCATATTAATTCCACCTATGGATTATTTACCTAAAGGTAACCGTAACTTTGCTTTTGGCTTTATGGTGCCACCACCTGGCTATAACTTAGATCAAATATCAGAAATTGGTGATCGTATCGAAGAGAAACTTCGCCCTGCTTGGGAGATATCTGGTGATAGATTTTCAGCTGAAGCTAATTTACGTAACGGCCCTTTATCAACTGTCGATAACCGTCCTGATGTACATTTAATGGATGGCTCTGTCATTAAAGCGCCTAAAATCGATCATTACTTTTTAGTCGCTATGGGTGGTCAGGTATTACATGGCATGATCCCTATGAATGCTAAAGAAACAGTTGATGCCGTTGATTTATTAAATCAAACATTAATGGGCGTAAATGCACCAGATGTAATCGGTTTTGCTTTCCAATTCCCACTATTTAATACAGGTGGCACAACAGGTTCAGCGATTCAAATTGACTTGGTAGGTGATGATTTACCACAAATCACTCAAGGTGCCATGGCGTTACTATTTAAGTTAATTGGTAATTATGGCCCTTATGCCACTTTACCAGAACCTGCTAACTTTTTATTACCAACACCTGAGCTTGCAATCAAACCAATTGATGAAAGATTAGCTGAATTAAATATGTCGCGTCGTGATTTAGGCTTAGCAGTACAAGCAAATGGCGATGGCATTATTTTAATGAATGGCTTTGAAATTGGCGGTGAGCTAAAAGATATTAAAATTGTGAGCAATGCACAGCAAACTGATTTTCCGATTGATGAGTTGTTGCAAACGCCTTTAGCCACACCTGAAGGGCAAGTAGTTGATTTACAATCTTTAGCTGTATTAGAGCGCAGTCAAAGTGCAGATCAAATCAAACATGTTGCGCGTCAACGTGCTGTTACTTTGCAGTTTACGCCACCAGCTGGCATGCCGCTAGAGCAAGCAATTGCTTCTATCAATAGCATGGTTGAAGAGCTAAGAACACAAGGCGCAATCTCGCCTTTAGTTGAAGTTAATCTTGCTGGTAGCGCGGGTAAATTAAATGATATTAAAGCCGCGTTATTAGGTGATGGTACTTTTACTGGCATGTTAGGTTCTAGCTTTTTCTTAGCTATGTTGGTTATCTATCTCGTTATGGTCGTATTATTCCAAAACTGGAAATACCCATTAGTGATATTAGTAACAGTACCACTGGCAACATTAGGCGGCTTTATGGGTCTTTCTGGTGTGCATTGGGCTAGTGTTATGGATAGATATACACCAATTCAAAACTTAGATGTACTGACTATTTTAGGTTTTGTGATACTTGCGGGTGTTGTGGTAAATAACGCTATTTTGATTGTTCATCAAACTTTAAATATTTTGAAACAAAAAACAATCAGCCCACGTCTGGCAATAAAGCAGTCTGTTGAGAGCCGAGTTCGCCCTATTATGATGTCGACTTTAACCTCTGTAGGCGGCATGTTACCTCTAGTTCTGATGCCTGGTGCCGGTAGTGAGCTTTACCGAGGTTTAGGTGCCGTAGTTGTTGGTGGCTTAGTTGTCTCAACCGTATTTACTTTAATTCTAGTGCCTATCATATTAAGCTTTATGATAACTGAGAAAGATTATCAAGACCGCAAACTTGATGATCCGCAGTTAAAGGAAGCCGCATAGTGTAAAAACTTTGCATGATATGGATATCATTTGATGACTGACAAAATCCCAGCTTATGCTGGGATTTTTATTTTAGACTGAATTTATATATAAAGTTGTATACAATCTTACTTCATCTTTAAAGGTTGGAATGCAAATGCAACACTCATTACTAAAAAAAAGCTTGCTCGCTTTAGCTATCGCAACAACATTAGTTGCCTGTGATAAGCCGACAAATCAAAAAACAAATCAAATACAAGTCGAAGAAAAAGCACCTATTACTCGCGCTCAAATTGATAAAACTATCAATACTTATACCCAAGACTTTATGACCTTACAGCCAGGCTTGGCAACATCATTAAAATTACCGAATGAAATTGCTGGTAACTATCAAAACAAATGGCCTGATTATTCAGCTAAAGGCATGACTCAATTACAGTCAACAATGAAAAATTCTTTAAATGCACTAAATGCTTATGATCTCGCATCTTTAAGTGATGCTGATAGATTGCATTTAGAAGTAAACCAAGTGATTGCGCAATATTACTTAGGCGATGAAAACTTTAAAGGCGGATATGTTGATACTTGGGGCGGCCACTTACCTTATATCGTAAGTCAAATTGCAGGCCCTTTAATTGATATCCCGAACCTGTTAAAAGATCAACATAGTATTGAATCAGTAAAAGATATTGAAGATTATTTAATACGTCTTGCCGGATTAGTTGATTTAGTTGGGGCAGTTAAAAATAAAGTTTTAGCTGACGCTGATAATGGTATTATTTTACCTAAAGCGTTATTTCCAAATACTTTAGGCTATTTAACAAATTACACTGCAATGCCTGCAGGTGAGCACGCTTTAGTGACTAGCTTATCAGCTAAAATGAACTCAGTGAAAACCCTAACAGAGCAACAAAAACAAGGTTTTATAAATACAGCTATCAGCATTATTGGTGAAAAGCTTTACCCTGCCTTTGCTGATATTAAACAGACTATGGTTAAGCTTGAAGCCAAAGCGCCAACAGAAGATGGTATTTGGGCACAACCAAATGGCGCTGAGTTTTATAAACATGAAATTTTATATTTAGCAGATTCAACTTTAAGCCCAGATAAAATCCATGATATTGGCTTAGCTGAAGTGGCACGTATTTCAAAAGAAATGGATGCGATTTTAAAAGCACAAGGCATGAGTGAAGGCACTATCGGTGAACGTATGGCTAAACTTGGCAATATGCCTGAGTTTATCTATGAAGATTCAGATGAAGGTCGTGCTAAGTTATTAGCCGATTTAAATACTGAAATCGACAATATTATGGTTAAAGCCCCTAGCCTATTTAGTACGATTCCTAAATTTGAAGTATTAGTACAACGTATTCCTGTGGTATCTCAAGATGGTGCCGCTGGCGGTTTTTACATGCCTCCAGCACTTGATGGCTCTCGCCCTGGTGTATTTGCTATCAATCTAAAAGATATGAAAGCACAACCTAAATTTAGTTTAAAAAGCTTAACTTACCATGAAGCCGTACCAGGTCACCATTTTCAAATATCATTAAACATGGAACAAACTGATATTGGCATTATGCGTCAAAATGGTCAGTTTAATGCTTATGTAGAAGGTTGGGCACTATATTCAGAGCAAGTTGCTTATGAAATGGGCATGTATGACAATGATCCTTGGGGAAACTTAGGTCGCTTACAAGCTGAAGTATACCGTGCAGGTCGTTTAGTTGTAGATACTGGTTTGCATCATAAACGCTGGACACGTGAGCAAGCGATTGAATATTTCCATAATGCCACAGGTACTGCGATGAGCGATGTAGAAAGTGCAATTGACCGCTATATGGCATGGCCAGGTCAAGCATTAGGCTACAAACTCGGTATGCTTAAAATATTAGAATTAAGAGATGAAGCGAAATTACAACTAGGTGATAAATTCGATATCAAAGCATTTCATGATTTAGTATTGTTACCAGGCGCTCGCCCACTAACTATACTTGAAGCTGATGTAAAACGTTGGGTTGCACAAGTTAAGTAAACTCATTATTAAAGTAATATAAAAAAGGCTTGTTATGAACTTTCATTTCAAGCCTTTATCATTTATAAAGTAATATAAATTTTTAGCGGAATGGGCTTAACGGCTGGCTTACTTTAGGAGCAGGAGCCTGTGCTACAACATCTACATCTTTTGGTACGCTGCTTTTAGCTGCTGCGTCTTGAGCCACTTTATCTTCAATCATTTTGTCTTCGGTAAAATCAAACATTTTAGAATATTCAAAATTTGCGATCTTTTCATTTATCGATGAGCCAGAATAACTATCCACAGCTAAATCTAAACCCGCAAATGCCATACCTAACGCGCCGCCATATAAAAAGCCACCCGCTAATTTTGATAAAGCACTGACTTGCTCTTGTCCTGACGCTTCTTGATATACGGCTGACACACCGGGTATATGATTTAAAACATTAATAATGTCAAAACCATCGTTTAACTCTAGGCCATTATCTCCAAATGTCAGTCTCTCTAAACTTTTAGCGTCTGAGTTAACTGGAATATTAACATTACATGCTGTGACAGTATTATCATGTGTATGTGATTCATTTACATGTGAATGGGTATGACTGCCATTATGAACATGGGTGCCATTAGTTCCAGTACCAGCACCATTCGTTGCGTTACTTTGTGGTGTCGGTTTAGGTGACAATAAACTCATTTGTAATGCAGTTAATAAGGTCGCTTGTAAAGCTTCTATAGATGAATCACTTGTCAGTTTCTCTAGCATATCCCCACCACTTTCGCCGCCAGCAAGACCGAGTGAAGAAAACAAACTTTGTTGAGGGTTTGAAATATTATTAACACTATTGGTAGCGGCTACTGGATGGGCATTTTTCCCAGTGAGTTGCTGAGCGTTAAGAACAGATGTAAAAGTATCACTTGAGCCTGACTGACTACCAGAAGCTTGCTGCCTAGCATTCGCTGAGTGACTTTTATTTATGTTGCTTGTTAACAATTGTGACGTCGAACTTAAATTAGATTCTGAAATAGCCATAACTTTGATACTTTATACAATATTAATTCTATTTTCTGATTAAATTTTGACTAATTCAAGCGGGATTACAAACAGTTACACCGATAACAAGTTACTACAATTAATTCATACTTCGCCCGTTACATTTTACGATCTTTTACAGTAGTTATTACCTATCACTGGCAAAATAATGACCAATTAATTTATTAGATATAAAAATAGTATGCGTCCTATAAATTTCACATTATTAATTTTAAGCTTTTTTTTAACGGCCTGTAGCACTACAGCTCCTATAGATGAAGAAGTTGTAGCCAATGCGCCTACTCACCCAAAAGTCAGTCAACGACCTGTTTATAAAGAAAGTAAAAAAGATAAAGATATTGAACCTGGCGACCCTAGGTTTAGCCCGGTAAGAAATGCATCTGTAGAAACAGTTCAAATGCCTTCAGGTTCATTATTTAATCCTTATAACGCTGTCGATATTTATCAAGCAAGTAGCCAATATCGCGTTGGTGATATGGTATTAGTTCAGGTAGAAGAAAGCACTTCAGCCGATAAATCAATCAATTATAAATCAGATAAAAAAGGCAGCTTTGAATTAAAACCCGTTGCGCTCAATATCGGTCCTATTGGCCTAGGTGAGAATGATTTAAATGCGGATTATGAACAAACAAAAGACTTTAACAGCGAAGCAAAGGCAAAACAGAAAAACTCTTTAAAAGGTGATATTACTGTTTATGTCACTGAAGTACGTAAAAATGGTAACTTATTGGTTGCAGGTGAAAAGTGGATCACACTAAATACAGGTGAAGAGTTCATTCGTTTTTCAGGTGAAATCAGATCAACCGATATTAGCTTACATAATACTATCAGCTCTGTAAAAGTTGGTAATGCCCACATTGAATATAGTGGTGTAGGCGAAATGCAAGATAATCAAAACCCTTCATTAATTGGTAAAATTTTTAGCATTCTTGATTAATAGGGACTTTATGATCTTTTCACTCAGATCAATACTTAAAAGCGCAATTGTATTTTTAGTACTATTTAGCAATCAAAGTTTTGCAACTTGGTATCAAGGAAGTGCCCAGCAATCTATAGGCACTTTTAACTTTGAAACCATACGAACAGAAACAATAAAACATGCCATCGCTAATGCTGCTATGCAAAGTAATAGCTACATTCAAGTTGAAGATATTGTTTTAGATGGTTTATTAGAAAGTAGTAAAACTGTGCTGCGAAGCGAAGGAAATATTCGACGCGTCAAAATATTAAGCGAATCGATTAACAACGATATTCTCTCTATTATTGTAAATGTCGATATCAAACCCATATTTGGCTGTCAAAACGATCCTTACGCAAAGTCACTTTTATTGACTCAGTTTCCCCTGTTAAAACCTAATCAAGCAGTTCAAGGTGCGATTTTCGATATTGGTATTCAAGCAAGTCGACGCTTTGAAATGCAGCTTAATACACAAGAAAGTGTTTATGTCAGCTCACTACTTAATAAAGCATTTATGCCTGATGGCTCACTTGGCACTATTAATACACGATATTTAAAAGATGTCGGCAGCTATTTGGCAACAGAGCACGATAGCCAGTTTATTTTATTTGGCGCTATCAGAGATATCAGCTTATTTGAACAAGTAAAAGATCAACTGTTAATTGATGATGTTTTATTAAGACGTAACTTTACCTTTCAAATATATTTATATGATGCAATTAAAGGCAAGCTGATAATCCAAAAAAGCTATCATGGAGAATCAAATTGGCAATATAAAGAAAACCATATGGTCGATACCGATAATAGTGTTTTTTGGCGCTCAGATTATGGCCGCACCGTATTACATACAATTAATAGTGCCGTAATTGATATTAATGACGAGTTAAGTTGCCAACAAAGCCTGCCACAAATTATTCACAGTGATAATGGTAAATTAGTCATTAACATAGGTGAAGCGCAAGGCGTAAAAGTAGGTGACAAATTTGAACTGGTGAAACAACAATTTATGCAAGGTATTAAGGGTAAATCGTTTGTGCTTAGTTCAGTTGATACATCAAAAGCACTAAAAGTAATTCAAGTAAATAATCAAACGGCTGTATTAACAAGTGATTGGTTAAGTACGCTAGACGGTAGTCTAATTCAGAATTTGGTTCGCCCCAAATCATCATTTTAAATATATACATTACCCCATTTTAAGGCTGTTAAATGTTAAAGCATTCCCCAATAATTTTAGTACCTTTATTGCTTATCCAAGCGTGTGGCTCAAGTTCTAGCTCAGATAAAACACCAGAACCTGCTGAATACCAATTTAACTTATCAGCAAAATTAACTAATACATGTGGGCTAGAATCTTCTTTTGATAAATATGAAGTACATTTACAAGATGATAATTGGGAGCTAATTGCTAAATATTCTGCAAATGTGGATGGCCTAGTTAGCTTCACAACAGATCAAAAAGAAATTAACTATACGATTGTAGCTAAAACACAGCAAGATGAAGCTGCTGAAGGTTTAGATATTGTAAGTTATTATCAAGTGCAAACTACTACACCAGCAAGTTATAGCGCTACTTACGATAGCTTACAAGATGATGCGAGTTGTGAGTGTAATACTCAAGATATTCAGCTGGCACACAGATATTTTAATGAAATAAAATCTGTAGCAACCTCTTTTAGTTATGATGATTGGCAAATTATAGACCCTAAAACAACTTACTTTTCTGGTGTTGAAGTTTGTAGAAAAAGTGAAGACCTATGGCCTGTACAATCAATCGCAGTGAGAGGCTTAGATATAAACAATAATACAAGTGTTGCTGCAAGCTTATTAAATGACTTTACCGATAATGAAGAGCAATTATGGCAAGCTTCAGCACTTGAAGATTATTATATTGCTGACTTACCTTTAGAGCATGCAAGTTTTGAAATGAATCAAATGTTCTCTGACGGTGAGCATTTTCATGTAGCAGTAGATGTAAATGATGAGAGATTACCTGTTTTTAGTAGCCATGAATATATCTCTGAATCTCGATACCACTCAAATTCAAATCATATCTTTGAAATTATAGATTCAATGTTCCGCTACTCTGTTTTTGGTAGCTACCATCAAATACATTCAACTATGTTTAATGATGCATTTACTGTATCTGCAGAATTAGAAGAACCTGACATAGATAATGAAAATTTTTCGGAGTTAGCAGCTGATGGTACTTATGATTACAGCGCAGTTTCTGGCTATCCATTAATAGAAGTCGGTTTCGATTATGATACTGAAGCAACAACTGACGCCCCTGCAGTATTTTGGACCTTATATGGTCCAACTAAAGGAAAACTACCTTCTTCTGTTCAACTTGAAGGCTATGAAGAAATAGTAACGCCTGATAGTGATATTAAAACCACAGATATTAGAATAATTAAAAGCGGAAGTACCAATAAATATGATGATTATATTGAATATTATCAAGGAAATTTGGATGATGAATTCTCGGATAATTTAAAGTATTTTCACCTAAAACTGAAACTATAAAATACAGATTAAAAGCACATAACTGTTTAAGCTTTAACGCTTAAACAGTTATTGTTTTTTATAAGGTAAGTAAATATAAAAACACGCTCCTTGTGGTTTATTACGCTCGTATTTAATTTCACCATGAAGTTTTTGCTCAACTAGCTTTTGAGTAATAAACAAACCCAAACCACTACCACCTTCCCCCATCCTTGTAGAAAAATATTTATCAAATATTTTATCTTGGTTTTCATCATTAATGCCTTTGCCATTATCGCTCACTTTAATAATTACAGTATCTAATTTAATTGATACATTAATGTGAATAATACCTCTCACTTCATCACTAAATGCATGATTAAGCGCATTATTAATCAAGTTAATTAATACTTGAGATAAAGCGCCGCCTTGGGTATCTAAAATAATATTACTCGGGCTATTTATTTCAATATTATGAGGGCTGCGCTTTATTTTTGGCATCATCAAAAAGAAGATATCTTCTAAAAAATGTTTTAATTCAAACTTTATTTTTGCTTCACTGAATTCACCAACAACAATCTCTTTAAAGCTTGTGACTAACTGATTGGCATACCTGACATTTGATAAAGAAATATCAAAGCTTTCACGTGATAGTAATAAGTATTTTTCAAGTGCAGATTTAGATAGTTTTTGTTGTTTAACATCATTTTCTAATTCTGAGTTTTTTTCTATTACTGTGGTTACAGCTGTGTTGATTATACCTAAAGGCGTACCAAGTTCATGAGTTAGCTCACCTACAAGCTCGCCTAAGTGACTCATTTTTTCAGTCTCTTCTAGCTTTTTATCTTTAGCAGTCGCAAGCTCTTTTAACTCTATAGTCTTATCTCGTAATTGGCCAATCAAGTCATCTCTAATGGTAAAAAGTCGGCGTAACTTTATATGCGTTGCAACACGAACCACTATCTCTTCATGCCTAATAGGTTTAGTGACATAATCTATCGCACCAAGTTTAAATCCTTCCACGATATCGCTAATATCTGCTTTGGCAGTTACAAAAATAACGGGAATATCTCTTAAATCAGTAATTAATTTCATTCTCTGGCAGGTTTCAAAACCATCTATTCCAGGCATCATCACATCTAACAATATTAAATCTGGTAAAAATAAAGTGGCTATTTCAAGGGCTTTTAAGCCATCTTGCGCAAATGCAATATCATAGCCCTGCGCTTCTAAAATTTCAGTTAATAATTCTAAATTTTCTTTTTTATCATCCACAATTAAAATCTTAGCGCCTGATATATCAATATCCGTTTCAGTCATGATTTAGCTCCTTTATCGCACTAATAAGTCCATCCATATCATAATTATCAATATAACTAAGTAAATGCACTGCTAACGGCTTTTTATCTGGTTCGTCTTTTACTAAATCAGCTAATAAGTTTTTAACGAGTGATAAACGATTTATTTCAGCGGCTGTTTTGAGTTCATTAAAAAATGCTTCAGTTAAAGCGTAATCCGTTAATTTAAAATCAATTGCAGTAACATTAGATAATTCGTCTTCTGGGAATTCATAAATTGAATCAAAGTCACTGGGGAAGTATTGTAATATGCATTTAAAAAGCTCTGAGAAATGATAGGGTTTTGCAATAAACTGATTAAAACCAATATCGTGAAAATGTTTTATTTCATGGCTCAAACTAAATGCTGATATCGCAATGCAAATTAAATTTGTGAGCTTTAGCTCTTTACGAATGACTTCAATTGCTTCATCACCACGCATAACAGGCATTAACAAGTCTATAAAAGCCATATCAAACACTTGGTTTTTTAATTTTTCAACAGCCTCTTTACCATCACATGCTTCAACAACTTCAATATTACAAGAGTGTAATAATTTAGCTAAAACCTCTCGATTATTTGGGTTATCATCAACAGACAACACCCGAAGTTGCCTTTGAGGTTTACATATAATTTTAACAAGCTTGCGCTCCATTTCTGGTATTAATTTTACATCAGATTGCTCTAATTGAGTGGTAAAGGTGAACTTAGAACCCTCTCCTAAAGTTGATTCTACTTCTAAGTTGCCTCCCATTAGTTTTGCTTGTTTGAGAGAAATCACTAAACCTAAACCTGACCCGCCTTTATCTTCCCCTGCTTTACCTTGTGTGAATATAGTAAAAAGTGTTTTTAACTCAGAATCTGATATGCCAGGCCCAGTATCTATTACTTCAAATTTATAAATGCCTTGCTCATGGCTCAGCTGTAATTTAATTTCACCAATTTCAGTGAACTTAACCGCATTACTTAATAAATTGATTAATATTTGCCGTATTTTACCTTGGTCACCAACTACATATTCAGCTTGTTTTAACTGGTTTTCGAAATTCCAAATTAAGTTTTGTTGCTCACATCTCAAAGCAAACATTTGATTAATATCATTCACCAAAGCAATCAATTCAAAAGGCTGTTTTTTGAGTGTCATTGCACCGGCTTCAATTTTTGAAATTTCTAAAATATCATTAATAATTTCAAGTAAATGCTGTCCTGCTCGCATTATTTTATCAAGCGTATCGGCTTGATCTGAGTTGACGGTTTCAGATAATTTCATTAATTGGGTAAAACCTAAAATTGCATTCATAGGAGTGCGAATCTCATGGCTCATATTCGATAAAAATTGGCTTTTTGCTAAATTGGCTTGTTCTGCTTTTTTAGTTGCCTGCATTAACTCAAAGGTACGTTCTGATACTTTAGATTCAAGATCAGAGTTAATGACAGCTAATGATTCTTTAAGGCACACATTACTGCATAAAATGCTAATATCGTGCGAGAAGCTCATTAACATATTCTGCTCTTCAATATCACTCAACTCCTTATAACTCAACAAAAGTAAAATTTTCTCAGCTTCTTTTGAACTAAAAATATAATGAATTGAGTGTTCGTTTATAAATAAATTTTTATGAGTTTCATCAACTTGATTAATAAAATTTGAAAAATGACTAAAACAATGAGCTTCAAAATTGTCACTCTGTGCTAAAAAATGATCTTCATGTTGATTTACAACTAAAATAGCAAATTCAATATTATCTTTGGGGTATAGCTCTAATAGAGGTAACGCTGTAGGCAATGAAAGTGCTAAGACTTCAAAAAACTTATTACTAGATGCGACTGGTAATAAAGCATCCATGCAAAGTTTCATTTTAGCTAATCCACAATGAATACTTTCAGAGTCTAATAACTCATGATAAGAGCGTAAAGCAGATATAATACTGGTTTGTAATTTACTATAGGTGAGCTCAGTTTTGTTTTTATAGTCGTTAATATCGTAATTACGAATAACATCGGACTCTGGCGCAGTACCGGGCTGTCCCGTTCGTAAAATAATTCTAACTAGTTTTAAGTTAAGTTCTTCTCTTAAGTACTTTGCGACTTCAAGTCCTGCATGATTAGACTCCATAACAACATCTAATAAAATGACAGCAATATTGTCGACTTCAGATAATAGTTTTTTTGCCTCTAAGCCTGAAAAGCAATGTAAAAAAATGATGCCTTTATCTTTATATTGCAAACCACTTAGAGCTAACTTTGTCATTTCATGAATGTCAGGTTCATCATCAACAATTAGAACCTGCCAAGGTTCACCATCCGGAGCTTCCTCTTCAGGTTCATCTGTGAATAAAAAAGTATCAGTCACTATTTTTACCCAGTGCTATTTTATATCCCTAAAGTGTAGTAAAAATACTCAAGAATTCACTTGCGGAAAACAAATATTGACTGCTAGGATGAGTGGGTAACAATTACCCAAACGCTATTTCAACCTGTTTATACTAAAAATTTAAATAGAGAAACATAACAATTTGAGAGCTATCAATATTTTGCTAAAAATCTATAAATATCTTTTGTTATTACTTCCCTTTCTAGCAGTTGCCGGATCTCAAAAACATACTATTAATATTTATACTTATCATTTAAAACCCCCGTTTATTATTGACCAAAATAAACAAACTGGTCTGTATTATGATTTTTCTAACTTCTTAAATCAGATACAAAATGAGTACCAATTTAAAACTTTTTTAATGCCTAAAAAGCGTGTAGATAAATACTTAAAAACAAATCAATTTAATGGTGTTTTAATAGGGGTGAACCCAGCCTGGTTCAATGATAAAAATGAACAAAAATACAACTGGACCAAAAGCATATTGCACGATCAAGATGAGATAGTCTCTTTAAGTACGGCACCCATTACTTTTAAAGGTCCTCATTCATTAATAGGTTTATCATTAGGTGGTGTATTTGGTTTTAAATATGTAGGTTTAGATCAATTAACTGACGCAAAAAAAATTAAACGAATTAATACGATAGGAGATCAACAAGTATTGGAACTCATAGAAAAAAATAGAGTTGATGTCGGTATTGTAAGCAGCTCAACCATGCAATATTTAATCTCAGTTAATCCAGAATTAAAGTATAAGTTTTACATTTCGTATAATCCGCATTATGAATTTGAAAGACGGGTTTTATTTCCACAATCTTTCAGCAAGGTTTTTAAAAAAATAAACCCTCTTTTAATGCAACCCGAAAATCAAAAGCTTTGGTCAAAGTTTTTACAGAAATACAATTTAAAAAGCCCAGTACTCCAATAATTCTTTTTCTAGTAGATGCATTGATATCAATTCGTTACTATAGCTTTTTTATTACCGTTAATATCGATATGTTTGATTTAGCTATCTTAGGGGTTTTTATCCCGACTTTCTTTTTTGTTTCTATCACACCGGGCATGTGCATGACGCTTGCTATGACCTTAGGTATGAGTATCGGGGTGCGTCGTACTATGTGGATGATGATAGGAGAGCTCATTGGCGTAGCGCTGGTTGCCATTGCTGCTGTGTTAGGGGTTGCTAGCGTGATGCTCAATTACCCTGACATTTTTGAAATATTAAAATGGCTAGGTGGCGCCTATTTAGCTTATATTGGCATCAATATGTGGTTATCAAAAGGTAAGATGGCGATAGATGAGAATCAACAACATGATGTCAGCCGACAGTCCTTATTTACTCAAGGTCTAGTAACAGCTATCGCCAATCCTAAAGGATGGGCATTTATGATTTCTTTATTGCCGCCTTTTATAAACGTAGAACGAGAAGTTGCACCACAGTTAATCGTGCTACTTAGCGTTATTATGATCACTGAATTTACCAGTATGATGGCCTATGCCACTGGCGGAAAAAGCTTAAGACTATTTTTAAGCCGCGGTGATAATATCAAATGGATGAACCGTATAGCTGGCAGTTTAATGGTAGGAGTTGGTATTTGGTTAGCATTAGGCTAATACCAATCCCAATAAATATGTGATCAATCTAAATTGTCTCAATATACAATAGCTGCGTTGCCTGCATGGATGCAGGTACTTAGGTTTAGTCTGGAGCTATAAACCTGTACTTTCAATCCCAATAGCCTGCTATTGCTCAATTAAGCGCCTTGCCTATATGGATATAGGTACTTAGGTTTAGTCGGGAACTATAAACCTGTGCTCTTGAAAATTTATCCTAATTTATATTAGATCACTAACTTAATAGAATTGGTATAATACTTCCTTATCAAAAATAATCTATAAAAAACACCTCACTATCATCAATGACAATGAGGTGTTTTTTATTAGAACAATAACTTATTTTTCTAATTATTACGCTGCTACCAAGTAGCCTTAATAAATCCGCGAAGCAGGTTTATCTTTATACTTTTTGGCTTGCGACCCAACGTTTGATCTTCGCTTCTAAAATTGGCATAGGTAAAGCGCCATCAATTAGAATTTGAGTATGGAACTGTTTAACATCAAACTTATCACCAAGCTCTTTAGCACTATATTCTCTTAATTCGCGAATTTTGAACTGCCCAAGCTTGTAAGATAAAGCCTGACCTGGCCATGCAATATAACGCTCAACTTCAGATTCAATATCACTGGCAGCCATAGATGAATTTGCTTTCATATATTCAATGCCTTGCTCACGGGTCCAGCCTTTTGCATGAAAACCTGTATCTAGTACTAAGCGCATTGCACGTAATTGCTCATCAACTAAACGGCCGTACCACATATATGGATCAGTGAATAAACCTAGCTCTTTACCTAAGCTTTCGGCATATAACGCCCAACCTTCAGCAAATACGGTATAGCCACCAAATTTACGAATGCGTGGTAAGGCTTCAACTTCTTGCTGTAATGCGATTTGGAAGTGATGCCCAGGTGCTGCTTCATGAATCGATAAGGTTTCTAATAAAAACTTAGGTTGTGCTTTTAAGTTATGGGTATTGATGTAAAAGATACCTGGGCGAGAACCGTCTGGCGCAGGACCTTGGTAAGAAGCACCGGCAGCCGATGCTGCTCTGAAGTCTTCTACCGCTTTTACAACATAATCAGCTTTTGGCGCTATATCAAATAACTGGGGTAAGCTTGCATCTATTTTTTGTTTTACTTGTTCATAAGCTGCAATGAGCTCTTCGGGTGTATCATAATAAAACTCATCACTTTCTCTTAAATGAACAAAAAATGCAGCTAAGTCACCTTTAAAGTTTACTTGCTCTTTTACTTTTTTCATTTCACCTAAAATACGTGATACTTCACTTAAACCAATTTCATGAATTTCATTAGCTGATAAGTCTAGAGTCGTATTGGTTTTTATTTGGTATTCATACCAAGCTTTACCATTTGGTAATTCACTATAACCCACACTAGCACGTGTTTTTGGAATGTAGTCTTGCTCTAAAAATGTCACCATTTCTTGATATGCAGGCACTAAAGAGTTTAAGATCATATCTTGATAGTCAGACTTGATTTTTACTTGCTCTGACTCAGTTAAACTATCTGGCATAGCCGCAACAGGCATCCAAAAAACAGATTTAGTATGATCGGTTACAACATGCGCTTTAAATTGTGGTAATAACTTAAGCGCTAATACATTAGGCAATACCACGCCTTGCTCAGTGCCTTGTTTCATTGCTTCTTGAACGCTTTTAAGCCAAATAACAAAACCATCAGCTCTTAAAGTAAAATCTTTAAAGTCTTGCGCGGTTGTAAATGGCTGTGCACTTTGACCTGAACCTAACCCTGCAAATGTATTATGTGCGCCACCCATTTGATCAATTGGTAAAAGGTGGTCTAAAAATTTATCACCTTCAACTGCTAACGCTAAATCTCGAGAAAAAATCTCGTAAGTCAGTAATGCCTGACCTGTTAATTTATTAATATTTATTTTAGTAATTTTATCTTGATATTTCTTAACAAAAGCCAATTCTTTTGCGCGATTTTCAGCACTGATCGGTGGAGAGAATTGATCGTTATATTGAGGTTGGCCAACAAAAGTGCCTGATATTGGACTAAAGGCTAAACCCTCATCAAAGTATGCTTCAACGATGTTTTCTATTTTTTTATTTTCAGATAATTGAATTTTTTGTTCTACTGCCGCTGTTTCTTGAAGTTTTGACTCAACACAACCCATTAATGATGTGCATATAGCCAAAGAAAGTAAGGTTTTATTTTTCATGAGAGGCACTTTTTTAAAAGACTAATTTTGTACCAGAAATTTCTGGTATTCGTTTTTTGTCAGTGTATATTCTGTGTTAATAAAACGAAACCTATATAACCAATTAATTTGGATATATTTTCACTTGTGAATTAATAATTAAGAATGAAAAATGATTGAATCTGAAATAAAAGAATTTGAGCGCATGTATGCAATGGTTATGGAGTATTTAGTCACTTACAGCTTTCAAGTTGTTGCAGCGCTATTTATTTTATTAATTGGTATTTGGATAGCCCAAAAACTGTCTAAATTCATTTTTAAATTAATGCAAAAACATAAAATAGATATCACTCTAAGTACATTTGTAAGCAATGTTGTTAAAGCATTATTCATTACTATGGTAGTGATTATTGCCTTAGGAAAATTAGGTGTAAGTGTTACACCATTCGTTGCAGCCATAGGTGCTGCATCTTTAGGTGCGGGTTTAGCGCTACAAGGCATGCTATCAAATTATGGTGCTGGTTTGGCTATTATCGCAACTCGCCCTTTTAAAGTGGGCGATACCATACAAGTAAATGATGTATCTGGCTTAGTTAAATCGATTGAACTAGGTGTCACTATTTTATGTAACGAAGATAATGTAGAGATCACTGTGCCTAATAAGCATTTAGTGGGTGAAGTGATCAATAATTCATTTGAATATTCTTTAGTAGAAGGCGAAGTTGGCATTGCTTATGATAATGACCCACATAAAGCCATTAGTGTCATTGCACAAGTATTAGGAAATATCACTGCAGTTACACAAACACCAAGAGCACAAGTGGGTGTTGATAACTTTGCTGATAGCAGCATATCAATCAGCTATCGCTATTGGGTGCCAACGACAGATTTAATTGCCACTAAATTACAGGTTAATTTAGCAGTTTTTGATGCGTTAAAAGTTGAGAAAATTGAAATTCCTTTCCCTCAAAGAATCGTGACAATTAATAAAAATGAGCAAGAAGACTAGCTTCTAGCTTCTAGCTTCTAGCTTCTAGCTTCTAGCTTCTAGCTTCTAGCTTCTAGCTTCTAGCTTCTAGCTTCTAGCTTCTAGCTTCTAGCTTCTAGCTTCTAGCTTCTACAACCATAAAAATAATAAAAAGCCCTCTAAACAATCATGTTTAAGGGCTTTTTTGTCAAAATATCAACTCGCGTTTTTGATACTTTGACGACTATTTTTTTATGCTTAAAAAGCGTAGTTATACTGGGCTGCAAATATATAAGCGCCGCCTGATGTTTCAAAGCCCCATTCTTGGCCTAAATCATCAGTTTCAGTGAAGTTTTCTGTTCCGCCTTTAACGATAGTTACACCTAAATCTACAGATGAATTATCATCTAATAGGTAGTTCATACCACCACTCAACCAAATACGGTTAGTATCTGGAATTGAAATCGTTAAATGATTTGGATCTGTTGGTGTTTCATCGTAAGCAATACCAGTACGTAAAGTGATTTTTTCATTGTAATCATATGTTGCACCAATTGCATAACGCATCGCATTTGAAAAGTTTTCTTCTTTAGCAAATACAGGAGTATCAGAACCTTCAACAAAACCTTCTAGTTTTTCTACACTGCTCCAGCCTGTCCACATAATGCTGTAGTGTACCGCTACGTCTTTTTTCACTTGATGGAAACCTGAGAACTCCATAATTGCAGGTAATGTTAAATCTAAAGCGCCAGGTACGACTTCTCCACCTAAACCGCCTAAGCTTGGCGGTAAACCATTGCTATAATCGCCTTCAAAGCCCAAATCTACTTCACTACGGTAACTAAAGCCATAACGATTCTCATCGTTGATTTCATAGGCCATGCCAATATTCCAACCAAAAGACGTATCATCTCCTGATAAATCAGCTGCCACTGCCTCTCTAGGTAATGGAAGCACTGTTTCACCAAAGTTTCTAATTAACTCAGCTTCTGCGTACACTAAGTTAAGACCGCCAGCAACAGTAAAGTTTTCATTTACACGGTAAGATGCATTGGCATTAAAGTTAACTGTTGTGATTGATGTTTCACCACCGACTTGGCCTGCGGCATAATCTTCATCAAACTCTGTTGCTAAACCAAAATTAGAGAAAAGACCAAAACCAACACCAACATCATCGTTAATAGGCGCAATAAAATATGCAGCTGGAATAACAGCTTCAGGACCGATGTTGTCACTGTCTAACTCGCTTGGATCAGTATGTGCTGGTGCACTAGTGCCTTCTAATTGAACGTCAGGGCTAATGTAACTACCAGCAACAGTTAGTACCATTTTATCAAATTGAGCCATTAGCGCAGGGTTACGCGCTACAACAGAAGCATCTTCGGCTATTGCAGCTTCACCAGCAAATGCACGACCTAAACCTGCAGCACTGTGCTCAGCAAGCTGAAAAGCTGCACCAAAACTATTGAAAGATAAACAAGCTAAGCTTGTTGCTAATAAAGTCTTATTAAATGTCATCAATTTAAACCTATAGATATAATCTGTGTGAATCCTAGCCTACCTGATATTACTGACGGTAACTGTAACTTAAAGTGACCGAAAGCCCTGTTTTGTTAAAAAATAGTGTATTTATCCTAATAAAAAAACACCAAATGATAATAATTATCATTTACAAGTTGGTTTTTATGTAATATTATTAACACTCATTTTCATTCAGAGATAAAAGGAAGCTTTAGTCATGGATATAGTCATTTTATTGTTTGCCATAAGTAGCAGTTTAGTTGCTGTTCATACTTTTAAAAGAAGTATTTATTACGCAACAAGAGAATTATTAGATCATGATAATCGAATGACACGTTATTGGTTTGTTGGTATCGCGTTTACTTGTTTTTCTCTGGCTGCGTTTTCGATTAGTTTAGGCAGTGCTTTTGGCACTTTATGTTGGTTACTTATGATAGGTTCTCATTTAACAGCTATTTTCTCTTTACCTACTTTATTTTCAACAAATAAAAAGATAAATAAAGCAGTTAAGCAATCAGCTGCTCTTTCAAAAGGCGACTCAAATTTATTTGATGATCTTGTGGTCTAATGCCTGATGTTATTTTTAAAGATGTATCTTCAGCAGCTAAATGTACATCTTTACTTGTTATATAGTGATTGTGTTTTGCATTATAAAACACTTTCACTTTAGGGCGAATTGGATTACTTTTATTGCCTTCAATCACGATAGCAAGTCTATCTGATGTTAATTTTACAATTGAACCTACCGGGTGAACGCCCATGCACTTTATAAACTGTTGCACTAGTACTGTATCGTATTTATCTTTTTGACCTAATAAATGTCTTAAAACACTAATTGGCTCTAACCCCTGCTTAAACACTCTATCAGCTGTCATAGCATCATAAGCATCAACAATTGCGATCATACGTGCTGTTTTACTTAATTTATCTTCTTTAATGCCTCTAGGGTAACCACTACCATCCAATCTTTCATGATGATTGATGATCATATCTAGCATTACTGGGGTGACCCCTTTTTGCCCTTTACATAAATTGAATCCTTGTGCCACGTGCTTTTTCATGGCTTTAGTTTCAAGTTCATTGAGTTTGCCAAGTTTATTAATAACACCTTGTGGTACTTTTGCTTGACCTAAATCATGCAATAAAGCCCCCATAGCCAATTGAAATACAGCTTGTTTTGAATACTTCAAATAACGTGCAAAAACAGAAATAAGTATGGCGGTATTAATCGTATGACGCCAAGCATAGGCATTTTTATCTCTTAACCTAGTAAGTACAGCCATTGCATCTTCATTTCTAAATACAGAATCAATAATGTCATTAGCTACATCATTGAGCATATTGATATCAACTTGCATACCTGCAGCAATATCTTGATGTATGGTTCTAACTTTATTTAGCCCTTGATCATACGCAATACAGGCCTTTGAGAACTCTTTATCTAAGCTAATATCTTCTTGGATAGGTTTCTTTTTTGATTTACGGTTTTCTTTGCTAGGCGCTGCTTTGATGTCAGATTCTGATGTTTTATCTATATCTGTTTCAGTGTTGTCTTGTGCAATTTCAGATTGAGTAAAATCTACAATCACCTCAAGAATGCCTTCATTTTTGAGCTTGTCTATTAATGTTTGGCTACGTACCCAACCATGGGTTTTAATCTTTAGCTTTTTCTTTTGTTTACTTACATTTTTTACAAACATCCCTGGACGTAATTCAGATATAGATAAGGCTTTAAGCATAAACGACTTCTATTAAAGGAATGAATTTTCAATTAATGAAACACAAAAAATTTACCCGAATTTAACATTGAGAATGGGAACTGTCTAGTATTCAAACTAAAAATGAGACTTTAGTATTGGTTTTATAGAGGGATTAAAGGTGAGAAAGATTCATTGAGCAACAAGATATGTTGCTCAATTTAAATATACAAATTCTGATGAGTTAATGATCAAATATTAATCAGCATGTATTTATTAGAATGGGTATCGATTACTCTTGGAAGTAAGTGCCCCAACCATCGTATTCTACATCCATTTCTTTGGCTAATGCTGACAGTTTATCAACATCTTCCATTATTACATCTACATTTAGTTCAGCTTCAACTACGATATCGAAACCCCACACTTTACCGCCATCTTCTAGCTCAAGTTCAGCTGGATCTTCAACGTCATAACCAAATTTAAAAGCTTCTAATGCAGCTGTTTCTAGACGTTTAAAGTCATCACATACAAAGTGATGTTCTACTTCATAAAGTACTTCAGGATCAGAACCATCTTCCAATAATGAATCTACGATGTCTTCACTTATTTCACGCCAGTTTTCCATTTATTTCACTCTTATATTTTCAATTTATTTTCAGCTATTGATTACAAAGCATCAAGCTGTTTGATCTTACTATCCATGATAGCATGAACTTCATTTGCTTGCGTGCGTACACTTGATTCTTTATTTAAATTAATAGGATCAAGAAACTCAATATAGATCGTACCATTATTCCAGCGATTCAAATTAATTTTTTTATGTGTGGTACTCATACATACTGGTACTACTGGTACTTCAGCTTGTAAAGCGGTATGAAAAGCCCCTGTTTTTAAAGGTAATAAACCTCTACCGTAACTTCTCGTACCTTCAGCAAACATCCAAACCGATAGATTTTTTTGTTTTATTTTGTTGGCAGCTTTACTAATTGTACCCGCTGCTTTTGTTCTATTTTTACGATCTATTAAGATATTACCTGATAACCAATATAATTGGCCAAAAAACGGGATCCACTTTAAGCTTTTTTTACCTATACTTACCGTTCTTTGTGGCACAGCACCTGTTATCGTGAAAATATCATAGCTATTTTGATGATTTGCAACATACACTACTGAATTACTTTTTGACTCATCAGGTGCATTAATGATTTCAATTTTAACGCCTAATAATTTAGCAATTTGGCTATACCAAGTGGCACAACGATGAACATGATTTGGGTGAAATGGCACGATAATGCACATTAATAACCCCAGTAACCCACTTATTAATATAAATAAAGCAATTAATAATAATCGAATAGCAGCTAACAAATGAAAACCCTCAGCAAAAAGTACAAATAAAATATTCGCGGGCAGTATACCCTATTTAATAAAAAAAGCATGTTTTAGCTTACAAGTGTAAGCTTTAGACCAAAATTTTTAGGCAAATAAAAACCCCTTGCGGGGTTTATAATTTATTAAGTGTTTTGAAAGGAGACACTATTTATCGTCAGTTACTTCAGGCTCATTTGTTTGTACCTGCAGTTGCTCAATTTCAACTGCGTCTACACGTTGTAAACCTCTTGGTAATTTATTACCTCTGCGCCCTCGATCACCGTAATAATGTTCAAGATCTGTTGGTTTCAGTGTAAGTTTTCGCTTTCCTGCTAGTAAGGTTACATGGCTATTTGGTGGCACTACAGCAAGCACTTTTACAAACTCTTCGCGGGTTTTAACTCTGGCAGTGGGTATTGAAATAATTTTATTACCTTTACCTTTACCTAATTTAGGCAAATCACGTAATGGAAATAACAACATACGCCCTTCATTCGAAATGGCCATACACATGTCAGTAGCAATATCATTCACTTTGTTTGGCGTCATTAATAATGCAGCTTCAGGAACACTCACAAGTGCCTTTCCGCTTTTATTTTTACTCACTAAATCAGTAAAAGACGTTACAAAACCATAACCGCCATCAGAGGCCATTAAAAACATGCTTTCGTTCTCAGCCATTAATACATGTTCAAAATTCACGCCTGCGGCAAGATTAAATCGCCCTGTTAAAGGCTCTCCTTGACTACGCGCAGACGGTAAACCATGGGCATCTAAAGTATAAGCCCGTCCAGCTGAATCTAAGAATATTGCAGGCTGGTTACTGCGCCCTTTAGCTGAAGCCCTATATTCATCACCTGAGCGATAATTCAGTCCTTGCGCATCAATATCATGACCTTTAGCACAACGTGCCCAGCCTTTATCTGAAAGCACTACAGTGACCGCTTCTGAAGGGATTAAATCTTTTTCGCTCATTGCTTTTGCTTCATGACGTTCAATAACTGGTGAACGTCTGTCATCGCCGTAAAGCTCAGCAGCTTCAATGATTTCTTTTTTGATTAGAGTAGACATGCGACGCTCAGAACCTAAAGTCAACTCTAATTTATCACGCTCTTTTGCTAACTCGTCTTGCTCACCTGTAATTTTAAATTCTTCTAACTTAGCAAGGTGGCGAAGTTTTAATTCTAAAATCGCTTCAGCTTGAATATCCGTCAGATCAAAACGCGTCATTAATACTGGTTTTGGTTTATCTTCTGTTCGAATGATCTCTATGACTTCATCAATATTTAAAAATGCGACTAATAAAGCTTCTAAAATATGTAAACGTGCTAATACTTTATCTAAACGGTATTGTAGTTTCCTACGCACTGTTTCACGTCTAAATACCAGCCATTCAGATAAAATAGTTTTTAAATCTTTAACTTGTGGGCGACCATTTAAACCTAACATGTTTAAATTAACACGATAGCTTTTTTCTAAGTCGGTTGAAGCAAATAAATGCGACATTAAAGGCTCAACTTTAACGCGGTTTGAGCGTAACATGATCACAATACGTGTTGGATTTTCATGATCTGATTCATCACGTAAATCTGCAACCATAGGCAGCTTTTTAGCTAACATTTGTGCTGCAATTTGCTCTAAAACTTTACCACCAGAACATTGATGCGGTAAAGCTGTGATCACTATGTCGCCATCTTCTTCTTCATAAACAGCGCGCATTTTCACAGAACCTTTACCTGTTTGGTAAATTTTCTTGAGATCTGCTTTTGGCGTTATAATTTCAGCATCAGTTGGATAATCAGGCGCTTGAACTAGCTCTAAAACATCATCAAGTTCAGTTTTAGGTTTATCTAATAATAAACAACATGCTTGTGCGACTTCTCTCACATTATGCGGTGGTATATCAGTTGCCATACCAACAGCGATACCTGTAATACCATTAAGTAAGATATGTGGTAAACGTGCAGGTAAAACAACAGGTTCTTTCATGGTACCGTCAAAGTTAGGCGTCCAATCAACTGTTCCTTGGCCTAATTCTTTCAGTAATACTTCAGAAAATTTAGATAAACGCGCTTCGGTATAACGCATAGCAGCGAATGACTTAGGATCATCTGGGGCACCCCAGTTACCTTGCCCATCAACTAATGGATAGCGATAAGAAAAAGGTTGCGCCATTAAAACCATAGCTTCATAACATGCACTATCACCATGAGGGTGAAACTTACCTAATACATCACCTACAGTACGCGCTGATTTTTTATATTTTGCAGCTGCAGATAAACCTAATTCACTCATCGCATATACAATACGACGTTGCACAGGTTTTAGGCCATCACCAATATGTGGTAATGCACGATCCATGATCACGTACATGGAATAATTAAGATAAGCGTCTTCAGTAAAGCGCGCCATTGATTGTTGTTCTATGCCTTGCAAACTTAAATCTGTTGCATCAGTCATTGTTATTTATTCTCTTTAACTTTTTTATTCTGAGTACTAAAACACAAAACGCCGCTCTGTGATCTTTAATAAAGCTGTACAGCTAATTTATACTTCTGCTCGATCGCCACTAGATTCAAGCCATTGTTTTCTGTCACTAGCGCGTTTTTTCGCTAACAACATATCCATTAATTCAATGGTATTGCCTTCGTCATCTAAAGTAAGTTGTACTAAACGACGGGTATTTGGATCCATGGTTGTTTCTCTTAACTGTAATGGGTTCATTTCACCCAAACCTTTGAATCGCTGCACATTCACTTTTCCGCGTTTTTTCTCTGCTGCAATGCGATCTAATATGCCATCTTTTTCATCTTCATCAAGGGCATAATAAACTTCTTTACCAATATCAATACGATATAGCGGAGGCATAGCAACATAGATATGGCCTTTTTCAAGCAAGACCCTAAAGTGCATCATAAATAACGCACATAATAAAGTGGCGATATGCAAACCATCTGAATCTGCATCCGCTAGGATACATATTTTACCGTAACGTAATTGTGATAAATCAGTTGAATCTGGATCCATGCCTATGGCTACAGAAATATTATGTACTTCTTCTGATGCTAATATTTGGCCAGAATCGACTTCCCACGTATTTAAAATTTTACCTCGAAGCGGCATTATCGCTTGAAAATCACGATCTCGAGCTTGTTTTGCTGAACCACCAGCAGAGTCACCTTCCACTAAAAATAGTTCAGTTCGTTCAACATCACTGGCTGAACAATCGGTTAACTTACCTGGTAATGCAGGGCCTGATGTAATTTTTTTACGAACAACTTTTTTAGCTGCTCGCATACGTTTTTGCGCATTTGAAATACATAATTCAGCAAGTAAATCAGCTTTATCTGTATGTTCGTTTAGCCATAGGCTAAATGCATCTTTTACAACACCCGCTACAAATGCGGCACACACACGAGATGACAGTTTCTCTTTGGTTTGCCCCGCAAATTGCGGGTCTTGCATTTTAACCGACAAAATATAATTACATTTATCCCAAATATCATCAGGTGTTAGCTTTACACCGCGCGGTAATAGGTTTCTAAACTCACAAAACTCTCGCATCGCCTCTAAAAGACCTTGGCGTAAACCATTTACATGTGTACCGCCTTGCGCAGTTGGAATTAAGTTTACATAACTTTCAGCAATCCCTTCTCCACCTTCTGGTAACCAAACAACAGCCCATTCAGCGCCTTCAGTCTCACTATTAAAGTTACCAATGAAAGGTTGCTCAGGTAAACAATCAAAACCTTTAACAGCCTCTTTTAAATAATCTTCTAAGCCAGCGGCATATTCCCATTCAAGCGTTTCTTTGGTTTGTTTATTGATAAAACGAATTTTCAAACCTGGACATAAAACAGCTTTTGCTTTTAGTAAGTGTGTTAGTTTTAAAACAGAGAAATTAGCAGAATCGAAGTATTTTGGATCAGGCCAAAAATGTACGCTAGTACCTGTATTTCTTTTTCCTACAGTGCCTGTGATTGATAAATCTTCAACTTTATCACCATTCTCAAAGGCCATTTGATATTGATTGCCTTCACGCTTTACAGTTACTTCAACACGCGTCGATAAGGCATTAACTACTGAGATGCCTACCCCGTGTAAACCACCTGAAAACTGGTAATTTTTATTGGAAAACTTACCACCAGCATGCAATTTAACAAAAATAAGCTCTACAGCAGGAATACCTTCTTCTGGATGAATATCAGTAGGCATGCCTCGACCGTCATCCACAATTTCCAAAGAATTATCAGTATGTAAAATAACATCAATTTTACTAGCATGCCCTGCGAGTGCTTCATCAACACTATTATCGATAACCTCTTGACCTAAATGGTTAGGTCGCGTGGTATCGGTATACATACCAGGTCTATGTTTTACTGGATCTAGGCCATTTAATACTTCAATTGACCCTGCGTTATAATCTTGTTCACTCATAATTGCTATATTCTTACTTATTATGTTTTGATTAATTATTTTGATTAATTATTTTGATTAATTATTTTGATTAATTGTTTTATTTTTAAGCTATTTCTAAAAAATTAGCAATACTTTCAAAGTGACGCTCAAACTTTATAAAGCTATGATCGCCACCAAATTCTACTGTTTGTCTGCCATCAGCATAATACTTTACTGCATCTTGATAATTTAAAACTTCATCAGCTGTTTGCTGTAATAAATAAACTAATTGAGGCTGATGCAATTTTGCAATATGTATCTGCTTTAATTGCGTAACATGTCTCATCTCAAGTTGATAGCTATAATCTTGGTACGGATTATATTGCTCGCCTAAATATGTTGTCATTAAATTAAAAGGCATAACTGCAGGATTAACTAAAACTGCTTTAATACCAAATTTTTGCGATAAATAGGTAGCAAAAAAACCACCTAAAGAACTACCAATTAAAACCGTTTTATCATTAATTAATGATTCTAATGTAATTAATGCCGCTAATGGCTCATGATTTAAACATGGAACTAGGTATTCTACTCTATCATTAAATTTTTGTTTAAGATATTGACCAAATTGCTTAGCTTTAAATGATTCAGGTGAACTATTAAACCCATGTACATATATAACACGTGCTTTAGTCATGGATTTTCACCCAAATGACTTGTGTATTGAGCTCTCCTTGCTCGTTTATGTTAATTAATCTATAGCCAGATCCTAAATTTTCTTGCTGCCAATCAGTTGTATTTTTTTTAAATTGAATTGATGTTGCTGGCGTTGCATAAATATCGATACCTTTATAGCTTCTGTCATATTCATTATGCACATGACCATGCACATACAAAGGCACTTTATGTGTTTGACTCAACTGAGTTAGTAATTGCTCACCATTGGTTAATATGTGCTTATCTATATAACCTTTGACTTTTAATGGGTGATGATGAGCAAAGATAATAGTCGGCTTTTCACTGCTATTTACCTGTTTTTTAATTTCCATTAATTTAGTGTTACTTATAAACCCTGATGGCGTTTCACTTTTACTATTAAGTAATAAAATTTGAAAATGTACCGTATCAATGCATTTATGATTCAGTAAATTACTCTGATCTTTAAATGCCGCTGTAAACATTTCTAATTCATCATGATTACCTGGCAACCAAAATACCGGAAAATCCAATTCTTCACTTTGAATTAAATCAACAAACCTCTCATAAGACGCAATAGTATGATCTTGGGTTAAATCACCACCAAAAATCGCTAAATCGGGTTTGTTAGTTTTGATATCTTTAAGCGTTTGTTTTAATGCTTGTGATGTATTTACAGCAAAGTACTCACCACTATTGTGAGCAAATAAATGACAATCCGTAAAATGTGCAATTGTGATACTTGATTTATTTATTTGATAACGATCATCAAACCAATCCATGATTTACATCCCACAAACAATTAGCACGGCCATGAGTAATACAATGATCCAACCAATCTAATAAAAATGCATTCACCTGATATTTTTCATCTTTTTGATGCATTAATGGGTTTGGATATTCATTCGAAGGTTTAATACGCTTTAAGTAATCAGGACTAATCACTTCAGCCATTCTGGCATCATGGTAAACACGCACTAAAAGTTTAGGGTTAATAAAGCCAATCACATTGCTACTGATTTGTTTAAATATGATATCAGTTGTAAATCTAGAGGTAGCAGTTATCTCGAGTTGGTAACAAAATTTTTCAACATCTATCTTGCTAGTATCGCCAACAGTTTCTGTTTTGGGCATTAATTTCATAACTCGAAAATAATTTTGCTCGCACACAGTCATAAATGCTGGCAAATTAGGTATATATTTTTGAGATTTTAATAAATGAGTCATGATTTAAACTTATCTAAATTCAATGCTAACCATTGTAAACTAATCACAGTCGCAGCGTTATCAATTATGCCATTTTCAAGGTATTCCATCGCTTGTATTCTTGGCATTACATGTACCTTAATATCTTCATCTTCATTATCTAAGCCAAATAATCCGCCAGCTTGGCTTAAATCAGTTTGTGCCATATAAAGATAGAGACGCTCAGTTGTACCGCCTGGACTTGATAAGTAAGACATCATAAAGGTTAAATCATCGAGTTCTAATCCAGCCTCTTCTTGTGCTTCTCTTATTGCAACTTGTTGATAATTATCAGAACCATCAGCCATGCCAGCGATACATTCTAATAACCAAGGTGATTTATCTAAAGCAGGATCTAATGCGCCAATACGTACTTGTTCAATTAATAAAACACTATCAGTTTTAGCATCATAAGGTAAAACAGCAACCGCATGGCCTCGCTCTAATATCTCACGATAAACAACATCCGAATAGCCGCCAGCAAATAACTTATGACGAAATCCATAGCGTTCAATTTTAAAAAAACCATCATATACTGCTTCTTTTTCAATAAGATCGATGTCTTTGCTCTTGAAAATTGAGATATTGTTCATATATAGACCTAAATAACTATTGCACGAATCTATATTAGTGTACCTTTGTTCCAGAAAATTAAATATATTCTGTTACACTTGAATACCTTATTTTACGTATTAGTTTTTAAATTTCACGTAAAAACAGTTTAACATCTCTGCAATTAAATAAAGAAAAATTGATAACGGACGCTACTCACATGATGCGAAAAATGAATAAAACAATACTATCAGCCTTAATCGGTTTAAGTTGTAGCTTTGCTGCAAGCAATACTTTCGCCGAAGATTTACTACAAGTTTTTGAAATTGCAACGGCAAACGATCCTACAGTATTAAAAGCAAAATCGACTGCTGATGCACAAGCATATGGCATTGACCGTGCTATGAGTAGCTTATTACCGTCAATTAACTTTACTATGGGTTATGAAAAATCAGATAGTAACGGTTTTGAATTTAATGAAGATACTTTACAGTTTGATTCAAAAAACACTGAAGGAGATGTTTTTACAAGAGGTATCTCTCTACAACAATCATTATTTGATTTAGGTGCTTGGAAAGGCTTAGACATAGCAGAAAAGCAAGCTATGCAATCTAAAGCAAGCTATGACCTTGCACAGCAAACATTAATCGTGCGTGTATCTAACGCCTACTTTGATGTGCTAGGTAATATGGATGATTTAGAATTTGTTCAAGCTGAAAAACGTGCCATTGAACGTCAATTAGAACAAACTAAACAAAGATTTGCTGTTGGTTTAACTGCCATTACTGATGTACATGAAGCTCAAGCACAGTTTGATAACGCAGTTGCCCGTGAAATTGTAGCTAAAAATGATGTTGAAACATCTCGAGAGCAATTACGTGAAATTACAGGTAAATATCACGCAAAACTAAACCCACTTAATACCACTAAGTTTTCTACCGTTAGCCCAACTAAGCAAAGTAATGATTTCATCAAAGTAGCTGAAGATAAAAATATCGAACTTCAAATTGCTAAAGTTTCAGTTGATATTGCAAAAGTACAAATTGAAGAGGCTAAAGCGGGTCATTACCCTAAATTAACTTTAAATGCGTCTTATGGTGATTCTTTAAATGATTCTCCAATGCCTAGAACTGATGGCACAAGTGTTGGTTTAAGTTTTGCTGTACCTATTTATTCTGGTGGCGCAACACAAGCTGCAGTTAATCAAGCAAGTGCATATTTTGTGGGTAGCAGCGAAGATTTAGAGGCAACTCACCGCTCTGTAACACGTAATGTGCGTACGTCTTATAACCAAGTTGTATCAGATATTGCAACTTACAAAGCATTAGAGCAAGCAGTTGTATCAGCACAAAGTGCGTTACAAGCAACTGAAGCCGGTTTTGAAGTTGGTACGCGTACTATCGTTGATGTGTTACTAAGCACACGTAATTTATTTGATGCTAAACGTAACTTATCAGCTGTTCGTTATCGCTATGTTGTATCTACTTTAAGCTTAAAACAAGCCGCGGGGACACTGAATAAAGCTGATATTGAAGCGATTAATCGCGGCTTAAACTAAGCTATATCACAAAGGAGAGCGCACTCGCTCTCCTTTACTTTCAATAAACTACTTTCAATAAACTACCTACCTCGCTTATAATCTTGCCTTTCTTATTACCTAACTTTGAGTTGCTTTGTGGTAAACGATCCTAAATTTAAATTATTCTTTTTACATCCTAAGTTTTGGTTAACTTGGATTGGCACAGCTATTTTATACATTATATCTTGGCTGCCATTTAAGTTACAAATAGCCATGGGCAAGGGCCTTGGCCGTTTGTTACATAAATACTTTAAAAAACGCCGCCATATCGCAGAGCGAAATATTGAACTGTGCTTTCCTGATATGCCAAAAGAGCAGCAAAAACAATTAGTGCTAAAAAACATGGAAAATACTGGCATTGCTATGTTTGAATCTTGTATGGCTTGGTGGTGGCCGCAATGGCGTGTTAAGCGTCATCATGGTGAAATCAAAGGTTTCCATCATATAGAAAACATTCAAGCATCAGGGAAAGGTGTATTGATGCTAGTACCCCATATGTTACACCTTGAGATGGCTGGCCGTATGATGGGCGAAACACAAAATGGTGTTGGTTTTTATCGCCCTCATAATAACGCTTTAATTGAATACTTTATGACTAAAGGCCGCTTAGGTTCAAATGAGTATTTGATAGGTAAAAAAGATGTCAAAGGTTTGCTTAAAGCATTGAGTAAACAAAAACTATGTTATTACCTGCCAGATCAAGATTATGGTCGTAAACGCTGTGAGTTTGTGCCTTTTTTTGCAATGACAGAAACAGCAACTACTACAGGCACAACATTATTTGCATCAAGTAAAAACTGCGAAACTGTTGGTTTTAGAAGTAAACGTACTGCTGAAGGTAAATACGATATTGAAATTACACCTGTGTTTAAAAACTTCCCTTCAGGTGATGAAGTGCAAGATTTAACTCGCGTTAATCAACATATTGAATATGCGGTCAATAATGCCTCTGAACAATATATGTGGCTTCACAGACGTTTTAAAACACGCCCTGACAAAGATACTCCCTCTCTTTATAAATAACAAACACTTAAGCAGCCTAAACTCTATAGAGGATTGATTGACATTAAAATAATGTTAGTATAGTTAATATCTTTATAGAGTCGGTTCATATTATGTGGTTTTGGATTAAACATTTATCATTAGCAATTGTATTAATTCTTGCTGCAGCTTATTTTTTATTGGCTGACGGCCCTATCTATACACCTGCTAAAGAAACAAAATCAAATGCTGCGGCTGACGGTCTCTCTAGTTTTTATGCTTCGATTCGTGGTTCACTAGATAATATGACATCTGATAGCGAGTTTGTTCAGAATATAAAAGTACCTACCACAAAGCTAACAACTGTATTACAAGAACGCGCTGAAATAGTAAAACCTTCTACTGCAAAATGGAAAGGCACAGTGCAAAGCAGACGTTTTGAGTCAGGTCAAACACTTAAATCTATCATGAATCAATATGCTAAAGATGAAGGCATTGCATTTTATTGGTACTTAAATAAAGACTACAAAGTAAAACATAACTTCAGAGTTGAAAATAACTTTGTTTCTACTTTATACCAGGTAGGTAAAGCCATAGACAGTGACTTTGAATACGATGTTAAAACATTTTTTTGTTATAAGCATCGCGCTGCAGTGATCACTGAAAAACCTTCTCAGTTTGTCAGAGAAAACTGTATTAAAGCGACGATGTGATATCCCTATTTATAAGTGAGAGGCTCAATCACCTTTGCCTCTCAGCCCGCAAAGTCCTGATTATTTACTTCGCTATAATCTCTTGCCACGCTTGGTAAACATGCTGTTTGTGCTGTTGGATCTCAGTTTTACTCACTAACTTATCTTGTTGGCGTAAACTCAATAAATGATATTGATCTCGATAGTCACAATAAGCACTTATTAATTGCTCCCCCTGCTCTTGAGAAATCAGACCCAACTTACTTGCCGTTTTAAAAATGCGAATATTATCTGGGTAAAACATGATTCTTTCTTGTTCATGACTGTTTGCTAATACCAAATACTGCGCAATAAACTCAATATCTGCCATACCACCTTTATCTTGTTTTAAATCGAATAGCTCATTATTACCCTTAGCCAAATGTTTGCGCATTTTCTCTCGCATTTTGGCCACTTCAATTTGCAATTCATTTTTATCTCGGCTGAGACTTAGTACCTGATTGCGAATTTCAAAAAACCTATTTTGCAGAGATTTGTGACCAAAGATCATACGCGCTCTCACTAAAGCTTGATGCTCCCAAGTCCACGCTTCTTTTAATTGATAATCGCTAAAAGTTTCAATATTTATTGCTAACAAACCAGAAGCGCCCTCAGGTCTTAATCGAGTATCTAATTCATATAAAATGCCAGAGGCAGTACGCGTATTAAATAAATGCATTAACCTTTGTGCCAGTTTTAAATAAAACTGACGGGAATCTATTTGCTTAGCGCCATTGGTTAAGCTGTTACCTATACAGTTATGTAAAAATACTAAATCCAAGTCAGAGCCATAACCGAGTTCAATCCCCCCAGCCTTACCATAAGCAATAACGGCAAACGCTTTATCTTCATCTGTTGCACCTTCTGGATAGCCAAATCGCTCAACCATTTGTTGCCAAGCGAGCAATACGCTTTGCTCTACAATGGCTTCAGACAGTGCGGTTAAATGATTACTGACATTAGTAATATCAAGTACACCTGTTGCATCTGCGGCTGCAATTCGTAATTGATAAGCCTGCTTAAACTGCCTTAAAGCTTCCATTTGCAACTCTAAGTCATGACTATCTATTCGTAAAAAGTATTGACGAATTTCATCTTTATAGGCATCTAAACTGAGCGGTTGATACAAAATAGCAGGATCTATCAACTCATCTAATAAAATTGGATAACGCGCAATTTGCTCTCCAATCCATTTACTATGACTACATAACAATACAAGCTGCTTTAATGTGCCTTGATTTTCAAATAATAACTCCAAATAAGCAGTTCTTGATGCGACTTTTAACAGTACTTGATTGATCATACGAAAAACTCTGACATCTATTAACTGCTCTGTACTTACTAGCATTAATTGCTCTAATAGTTTTGGCATTAGCTTATCCAAGGTATCCCGCCCTCGACTACCAATTTTTATTTTAACTAATTGTTGCTTAAACTCTGCTAATTCTTTTTCCCAATGTGTTAAAGCTTCATCAGAAAAATTTACATTTTCTAATAAACTAAAATCTGAATTACCCCATAATGCTTCATATAAAGCCGAGTCATCATCTACCTCTTCTTTTTCGGTGCCTACCATCAAATCAAATTCATCATGAATCTTCATCATCACTTCAGAAATTTCAGCGAGTACTTTCTCGTAACTTTCAAAACCTAACAAATGTGTCAGCCTTTGTTGATTTAAATTTTCAAAAGGTAAAGTTTGTGTTTGTTCATTATTAAAGGCTTGTAGATATTGCTCTACTTTTCTTAAATATAAATATCCAGCCCTTAGTTGTTGGGCATTTTTAGTTTCTAAAGCGCCTAATTCAACTAACTGTTCAAGCGCTTTAAGTAAAGATTGTGTTTGCAGGCTGACATCCCTCCCGCCTCTGATCATTTGAAAAGCCTGTACTACAAATTCAGCCTCACGAATACCACCAGCACCCAGTTTTATATTACCTGTTAAGCCTTTTCGTCTCACTTCTTGCGCTATCATAGCTTTCATTTTACGAAGCGACTCAACAACAGAAAAATCGATATACCTACGATATACAAAAGGTTTTAATAAAGTATAAAACTCATTTCTATATTGCGTTTCAAATTCAATTTCTTCAGCTTCACTACACTGGATCAATCGCCCTTTAAGCATGGCGTAGCGCTCCCAGTCTCGACCTTGCTCTTGATAATAATCTTCCATCGCACTAAAGCTAATTACTAAAGGGCCGCTATCACCAAAAGGTCTTAGTCTCATATCTACCCTAAATACCTGACCGTCTGGCGTTATTTGATTTAAAGCTGCTATTAATTTTTGCGACACCTTAGTGAAAAATACTTGCGCTTCAATACTGCGCCTACCTCCTTGAGTTTCACAATGCTCTGGATAGCTAAAAATCAAATCGATGTCTGATGAATAATTCAACTCAAAACCGCCAAGCTTGCCCATGCCTAAAATTAACATAGGTATCGCATCACCGCTTTTATTAAGTGGTTTACCATTAATTTTAGCGACTTGCTCATAAGCCCATAAATAAGCACTGTGGATCAAAGAGTCTGATAATTTAGAAATATATTTCATACTATCTTCAATTGGGTTTTTCTTTACTAAATCTAAAAAAGCCACTTTTAACCAATAACGGTTTCTATAATCTCTTAAAGATTTAAAACACTGTTTATCCGTTTCAGTCTTAATTTGTTCGGATGTTAAAGCGGGTATTATTTGGGTAGTTTGTATTTCTTTGTGATTTAATAACCAAACCCCTAATTCAGGAGATCTTAATAAGATTTGATAAGCAAAATCACTTAAACACAGTAATTTTACTAATGCATAATTTTCACAGTCTGCAGTGATATTATCGTTAACTTGCTCAGGGTAAATTTCTACAAATCTTTTCATACCTAGTTGGTATAAAACTTCAGACAAGTTAATCGACATATATTTCTCCAAAAAATTCATATAAAATCTGTTGATTCAATCACTATAGCGCAACACTATGGATTATATCACTCTTTCAAATCAAGCCTTTATCGCGCTTGGTAGCTCTTTTATTCTTGCTCTTCTGGTTATTTTAATTGTTCGAACAATAATGAAAAACAAGTCACCGAACGGTTTACGAAAGGAACTTGCGCAAAAAGATAACTTTGCCATGGGCATAAGTTATGCTTCAACTCTCTTTACAGTCTTAGTGGTAACTGGTTTTTTATTTAAAAATCTAAGTTTTACAGACATTAGAGCCGATACTTTATATGGCATTTTACTGATGTTATTTGCTTTTGCGTATATCCATGTTGGCAAAAATATCCATGCTAATTTCATATTAAAAGATTTTAACGAAGAAAAAGAGATTCAGCATAAAAATATATGTGCTGCTTTAGTTGAATCTGGTGTGATGATAGGCAATGGCATATTAATTTTAGGTTTATATAACTGGTCACATGCGCAAAGCTTAGATGGGTTGCTGATATTAGCAGTTACCTTTATTTTGCTTCAAGTTTTTATGTATTTAAATAGTCGCTGGCAAGAATATGCTTTTAGTAAAGCAAATCAAGGAAGCTCATTACAAAATCAATTTAAATTTGAAAATATTTCCCTTGGGTTACGTTATGGTGGGCAAACCCTAGGCACTTGTTTAGCCATTTATGCTGGTTTAGCAAGTGCGGCATACTTCCCTGGTAAAATGGTTGAAAACTTAATTATGGTTGCAATGCAATGTGGTATTTTAATTATTTTGCAGCAATTTTTAAGCGCTTTAGCAATTCGATTAGCATTGCCAAAAATAAATACGGAATCGGAAATCGACCAGCAAGATAATATTGGTATCGCAAGTATTGAGTTAGCGATTTATATTGCTGTGGGTTTATTGCTCGTAAAACTATTTTAATTCGCTTTTTTGGGATTAGTCAGTATGATCTAGCTAATCCCATATAAAAGTGTAAACATTTTCATGAATAAATTAGTACTGGCAACTGGTAACTTAGGTAAAGTAAAAGAGTTAAGCGATATGCTGAGCTCTTTAAATATTGAAGTTGTTCCTCAAAGTGAATTCAATGTATCTGAAGTGGCTGAAACTGGTACTACATTTGTTGAAAATGCCATTATTAAAGCCCGCCATGCCGCAAAAATAACAGGCTTACCTGTTATAGCCGACGATTCTGGATTGGAAGTAGACGCACTCAATGGCGCACCGGGCATATATTCAGCACGCTTTGCAGGTACTGATGCCAGCGATAAAGATAACTTATTAAAGTTATTGTCTGAGCTAAAAGATGTGCCTAAAGAAAAACGCACTGCGCGATTTTGGTGTGTATTAGTATTAATGCGCCACAGCGATGACCCTACCCCGCTCATTTGCCAAGGCTTTTGGGAAGGAAAAATAACCACTGAACCAAGGGGTGAAAATGGCTTTGGTTACGACCCTATTTTTTATGTACCAGAAAAACAAACCACTTCAGCGCAATTAGACAAATCAACCAAAAATGTATTAAGTCACCGCGGTAAAGCACTAAAACAACTTGTTGCTTTATTACAAACAAAGTTGCAAGCATAACCATGAAATTACCTGCACTTAGCTTATATGTTCACATACCTTGGTGTGTGCAAAAATGTCCATATTGTGACTTTAACAGCCATAGTCAAAAAGGCATTATTCCAGAAACTGACTATATCCAAGACTTATTAAATGATTTAAAACAAGATTTACATTATGTACAAGGTCGGCTTTTAAAATCTATTTTTATTGGCGGTGGTACTCCTAGCTTATTAACTGAAGCAGCCATAGGCAAACTCATCAAAGGGATACAAGCTATGATACCTTTTGAAGAGAATATAGAAATCACTTTAGAGGCCAACCCAGGAACAGTAGAGTCAGGCCGATTTAAAGGGTATGTTGATATTGGGATAAACCGTATATCTATTGGCATTCAAAGTATGCAAAATGATAAGTTAAAAGCGCTAGGTCGTATTCATGATGCCGATGAAGCAATTAAAGCTGCAGAACAAGCTCGTAATGCTGGTTTAAACAGTTTCAACTTAGATTTGATGCATGGTTTACCAGGCCAAAGCTTAGAAGATGCTTTAGGTGATTTACACAAGGTGATTGCTTTAAAACCTAAACATATTTCTTGGTACCAATTAACAATCGAAGAAAATACCCAATTTCATTCTCGACCGCCAAAACTGCCAGAAGATGAGGCTTTATGGGATATTCAAGAACAAGGCCATCAAATTTTAACTGATGCAGGTTATCAACAATATGAAATATCAGGTTATAGCTTACCTGATTATCAGTGCCAACATAATTTAAATTATTGGCGCTTTGGTGATTACTTAGGCATAGGTTGCGGCGCACACGGTAAAATTTCTTTACCGATACAAAATAAAATTGTGCGCACTGTAAAAATTAAACACCCAAAAGGGTATATGGCACCAAGCGAATCTGAACAGCCAAAAAGCTATTTATTTAATAGCTGGCAAGTTGAACAAGACGATTTACCCTTTGAGTTTTTCATGAATAGATTGCGATTATTTGAAGCTTTCGATCAAAGTGAATTTACTGACTATACTGGGTTACCCATTAATTTAGTTGCGCAATCTTTTATAAAAGCCAGTGAACAAGGTTTAATTTTACAATCAGTATCTAAAAATAACGCACAGCAGTGGCAAGTCACCGCAAAAGGTCACAGATATTTAAATGATTTGTTAGAATTATTCGTCTAAAAATGGTAACAATTGCCAACAAGCTAAAACATACAACAATTGATTAACCAAACCTATAAAAGCGCGTTATTAACTCAAATTTATAGACTAAAAAATTCGTTACAAAATTATACTGGGTTTTAAATTGTAACTATATACAATGTTCATAAAAGCACCCATAAAAATACTCTTGAAATAAAGGTAAATATAATGATAAAGCAAACACTTATTGCAACAGCAATTAGTACACTTCTACTAACGGGTTGTCAGCAAACGCAAACAACTAATGCGTCGGATACTGCGAATACGGTTGTACAAACAACGCAAACTGAATCTGAAAAAGCAAATGCATTTTTTGAAGAAACTTTTAATCGTAGCGTAATGCGTAGCCCTGTTTACCAAACTTACATGGGTATTAAAAAAGATTACGATAAGTGGGATGATGGCTCTGAAGCACGTGCATTAGAAGATTTAGCTTTAACTAAAAAAGATTTAGTAACATTAAATGCGATGAACTACGCTGCACTTGATGACAGCACTCAGGTTAGCTACAACTTGATGAAGCAAAATCTTGAAGATACAATTGCAGACTTCAAATGGCGCCATTATAACTACCCTGTAAATCAAATGTTTGGTACTCATTCTATGGTACCTGCATTTTTGATAAACCAACATCAAATTGCTAATGTATCAGAAGCAAAAGCGTATATTTCTCGCTTAAATGGCGTAACAGAAGTATTCTCTCAACTAGAAAAAGATCTAGAAGTAAGAGCACAAAAAGGCATTATCGCACCTAAATTTGTTTTTCCTCATGTAATTGATTCAAGCGAAAACATCATTAAAGGTGCACCATTTGAATCTGGTGAAGATTCTACTTTATTAGCTGACTTTAAACGTAAAGTGAATAAACTTGAAATTGAACAAAGCGAAAAAGATGCACTTATTTCACAAGCAACTAAAAGCTTAAAGGCATCAATTAAGCCTGCATACCAAAGCTTAATCACTTACCTTAAAACACTAGAAATGCGTGCCAATAATGAAGATGGCGCATGGAAGTTCCCTAACGGTAAAGCTTTCTACAATAATGCATTAGCACGTACAACAACAACTGATTTGACAGCAGAGCAAATCCATAAAACAGGTTTAAGCGAAGTTGCACGTATTCATAACGAAATGCGCGAAATTAAAGAGAAAGTAGGCTTTAAAGGCGACTTAAAAGCATTTATGCAGTTTATGAAAACCGATAAGCAGTTCTACAAGCCTGATACAAAAGAAGGTAAACAAGAGTACTTAGATGAAGCAGTTGCCCTAATCGACAATATGAAGCTACGTTTAGATGAGTTATTCATTGTTAAACCTAAAGCTGACTTAAAAGTAAAGGCTGTAGAAGCATTCCGTGAAAAAGCTGCAGGTAAAGCTTTTTACCAACAGCCAGCGCCAGATGGTTCTCGCCCAGGTGTTTATTATGCAAACCTTTACGACATGGAAGCAATGCCAACTTACCAAATGGAAGCGTTAGCTTACCATGAAGGTGTACCTGGTCATCATATGCAAATTGCAATTGCACAAGAACTTGTAGGTGTGCCTAAATTCCGTAAGTTTGGTGGTTATACTGCTTACATTGAAGGTTGGGGTTTATATTCTGAGTTAGTACCAAAAGAAATGGGTTTATATGAAGACCCGTATTCAGATTTTGGTCGCTTATCAATGGAATTATGGCGCGCTTGTCGTTTAGTTGTTGATACTGGTATCCACGCAATGAAGTGGACTCGTCAAGAAGGTATTGATTACTACGTAAATAATACACCTAATGCGACTTCTGACGGTGTTAAAATGGTTGAGCGTCATGTTGTAATGCCTTCTCAAGCCACAGCCTACAAGATTGGTATGCTAAAGATTTTAGAACTGCGTAAAGCAGCGAAAGATAAACTTGGTGATAAATTTGATATTCGTGAGTTCCACGATGTTGTACTAAAAAATGGTCCTTTACCATTAAACGTACTTGAAGACTTTGTAGACCAATACGTCGCTTCAAAATAATACAAACTAAATCAATACTTTAAAAAGGGCCTTTTGGCCCTTTTTTATTATAAAAAATCTACTAAGCTTATAAAATAAGAATAAAAAATTCCGAGAGTTGAGTTTGCCAAATATAAAAACGGTCGTTTATGCCGACTTTAATTGCCCTTTTTGCTACGTTTTACATCAAAGATTAGATAACCTTGGATTATTAAATAAAGTTGAATGGCGCGTTATTCAACATGCTCCTGGCGCCAATTCAAGCTCTAAAGATCCTAAACAATTAGAACTACTCAAAACGGAATACCAATTAGTTTTAAAACGCGCACCAGAAATAAAAATCATCAACCCTAGTATCATACCGAATACTGCGCTTGCAAATACTTACATCAATATCATTTCTGAGCAACAACCAGATAAAGCAGCAGCCTTCAGAAAGAAGATATATCAGTCTCTCTGGCTTGAAAGCCAAGATATTTCTAATGAAGATATTTTAAAGCAAATTTGCATCGAACTTGAAATCACGCCTATTGTTTTAGATAAACATCTGTCCAGCTGTTTAGATGCTTGGCAACAGCTGTGGCTGCATGGTGATTTTGATTTGCGCATACCCGCTTTAAGTGATCAACATGGCGAAGTCATGCTTGGCCTGCAAAATGTAAAAAGTTTAAATGACTTTATTAGTTTGGGCATTACCAATAAAGATGAAAATAGCAATGTATGTGGTTTTAAAGCCAAAGATCGCATAGATATATTATGCCTAAGTGAGAGCAAAAACATCTTAAATTTAGCTGCTGAAACTGAAGGCTTTGAGCTGTTTTTTCATAGTAAGATATCTGAATTATTTAAAAGTACTGAAGCGAATAACCCATGTTTAGTACTAGTTGAAAATCAGTTAGATATGTCATTTAGCTTATGCAATAGCATAAATGAAGAAAAAAGTAACACGATACCTATAGTCTACTTTCAACATAATCAACATCACAATCAAGAAATGCAGGCATTTAATATGGGGGCGTCAGATTATCTTCATTTGCCAGAACAAAGTACCAGCTTCTTTGAGCGATTAAAGGTTCATATTCGATATAAAAAGCGGCTAGATATTTTAGCTAATCACGCAACGCATGACCCTTTAACGGGCCTTTATAATCGCAGAGAAATTGATGACTTTTTAGAGCGAAGTTGGCGAAATGCCTGTCGCTATAAAACTGAGATTGGCGTATTAATAATAGATATCGACTTTTTCAAAAACTATAATGATTTTTATGGTCATATAGGGGGAGATGAGGCACTGATTAAAGTCGCTAATGCGATTGAAATGTCATTATTTAGGCCCGATGATTTAGCCGGTAGAATTGGTGGAGAAGAGTTTATAGTTGTCGTTAATAAAACCGATGAGCGGAGTTTATTTACATTAGCAAAGCGTATACACAAACAAATTAATGAACTTGATATTGTCCATGAACAAAGTGAAACATCAAATCAACTTACGATAAGCATAGGCTTAGCACTGACAAGAGCACATGCAGATAATAATTATCATATGCTACTAGAGTATGCTGATAAAGCGCTGTATTTTGCTAAATCAAACGGTCGTAATACCAGTGAATTAGCACATTTACCCACCCCTAGTTATTAATTATAACTATTAAGTTAAATAGCCATCTCCGGTTATCACCTTCATGCCATTATCAGATAATGCAACTTGGTGTAAATGATAAAACATTAAGTCTTGATGTAAAATGCATTCTTGTGTATCTATATCGACTAAATCTCGCATTAGCTCTAAGATAGACCAAAAGCTTAAATCTCCCATAAAAGGGATTTCTTCTAGCTGCTGGTTTTCACCAAACAGTTGTGCCAATGACAGTGGTTTAACAGACAAAATATCTAATATTTGCCACTGCGTCCGAGATAGTTCAGGTTTAGGCGGTGTTTCTTCTAAAAACCGTGTAATCGCCAGTTTTAAACTAGGCCAATATTTAAAT
Organism: Pseudoalteromonas sp. C2R02; assembly: GCF_018860845.1. Lineage (NCBI taxonomy): Bacteria > Pseudomonadati > Pseudomonadota > Gammaproteobacteria > Alteromonadales > Pseudoalteromonadaceae > Pseudoalteromonas > Pseudoalteromonas sp. C2R02. The sequence continues at coordinate 286,238 of NZ_JAHKQC010000040.1, forward strand.
TCTAACGCTAAACATTGATTAAGCTTAGTGCTTTGAAGTTGCTCCGGAAAAATTAAAGCTTGCCATACGGTATTTGCTAAATCATAAAAGGCTTTTTCTGGAGTGAACCTTGTTTGAAAATAACGCTGAACATGCTCTGCGTTATGTTCTCTGGGTGGTAAGTGATCTGGCAGCATCACGATTTTTAAGCTGTTAGACTCCATGTGGGAGCTTTTAAACCAAGCTAAAAACTGCAATCCAATCAAACAATCAAATAGTTCAGGGGTAAGCCATAATACAATTTCATCGGTCGGGTCTAATGCAAGTAATGCATCATCTCTTTGTTTAAATTTGGCTTTTACATCAGGCAAAGCAATGCAAAAAAAATCAGCTAGAAATTCACTTCGATATTCACTTATTTTTATTAAGTCTGTTTGTTCCGTAATAGGGCCATGATGCAAAACATCGTGCCATGCTTGAAATTGACCTTGAATGCCTATTTTCTTTAAATAGCTATTAGCACTATCACCATTGGTAATATGGATCATTATTAACCTATCATTTATAAAAGTATTTTTGAAAAATAACTTAATCTGATAAATAGTATTCGATTGTTGAAACCACACGCACTTTTTTAATATTTGGCGTATTTGAATCACGATCTAAAATACTAAATTGCCCTTGTCTTGCAGATTTAATTTTACCTAGTTTGGAATCAGAGTCTTTAGCAAACTTTAGCGCTACTTCTCGGGCATTTTGTGTCGCAGTTTGCACCATTTTAGGTTTTATATCGTTAAGTTTAGTAAATAAAAACTGTAATTTATTATTATATTCTTGTCTTAGCATTACAATATTTTGTTTTGCTAAATCACTTATTTTTGAGCTCGCATTTAATACTTTATCCGGTGAATGAGTATATACTGATAAAGATGATTCGACGGTATAACGATATTTAAACTTTTGATTATTAGAATATTCTGTCGCAAGCTTATCATGTACCGATTGTGTGCCTATTGTAATTTCATTATCATCAAAGCCATGTAACTTTAAAAATGCGATGATGCTCTGATTTTTTGTTTGCACCTTTTCCATTAGCTGCGTTAAATCATTGCCTGCATCGGAAAACTTAATTGGCCAAATAGCCGTATCAGCATTCACTTCAAGTTCAGCAAGCCCTTTAACAACCACTGAGCGCTCCATTGACTTAAATGTAAGCAATCCACTTTTAATTGATAAACCTAAACCAATTAAGCCTATTATTAATGAAGCGCCGACAATTAAACTATTTATACGAGAATTCTTTTGCAAAATTTAACCCTTTATATGATTTATTCAACTAAGTGTTTATCTAAACCTTTATATTGTGGTGTTTGTACTGAAAGTACTTTTAAAGGATTTGAGGATGTTACTGTTACACCGTGCTGGGTATTTTCAGGTACGCGTATATAGTCGCCTTTTTTAATCTTAACGACTTTGTCATTAATAGTCATATCACCTGTACCATCCAAAATATAAATGATCTCGGTATGATGTTTGTGGATATGTAAAGGCACCTGATCTGCTATAGATATTAAAAATTCACTTGCATGTTTATCACTGCCTAATTGAGTCACAGATAATTTGCTTGCATCCTCTTGAGCAACTAATGTGTCTAAATTAAGTATTGATGTGCCTAATGCAGCACAAATAAACATGAGCGTCATAATTTACCTTTATATTTTTATTATTTTTGTTCCTGATCTGCGAATAGGATACCTAAGAATTGTTCCAAATCAAAGCTTATACATTATTAGTCGACTAAACGTATATTAGACTAATGGATTAGCCATAAATGTCGCATAATAAACACAGGATCGATAAAGTACTAAAATTAGCATAAGGCAAAGATCATATATGACAGTTAAGCGAATTAGCCAATTTTTCAATCCAAAATCAGTTGCCGTTATTGGTGCATCAAATCAAGAAAACCGTGCAGGTTTTGTGGTAATGAGAAATTTATTACAAGGTGGCTTTAACGGCCCTGTTATGCCTGTTACTCCTAAGTACAAAGCTGTTCATGGTGTGTTAGCTTATCCAACTATTTCTGATCTGCCTCAAGTACCCGATCTCGCTATTGTCTGCACAAATAAACATTTATCATTTAAGCTCATTGAAGAGTTAGGCGCCAAAGGATGCAAATACGCTATTTTAATTGCTTCAGGCTTTAAAACTGAACATAAACATCAGCTAAAAGAAGTGGCAAAAGTTGCTGGCGTAAGTATTTTAGGACCGAATTGTTTAGGCTTACTGATCCCCAGTATTGGTTTAAATGCCAGCTTTTCACATACTGTTGCATCTCAAGGTAAAATCGCTTTTATTTCGCAATCAGCAGCAGTTTGTTCAACCATATTAGATTGGGCACAAAATAGAGGCATCGGGTTTTCATACTTCGTATCTATGGGCGATTGCATCGATATAGATTTTGCTCAGTTAATAGATTTTCTAGGTCGCGATGCCAAAACTCAAGCTATCTTGCTTTATATCGATAATATAGAAGATACTCGTCGATTTATTTCAGCAGCAAGAGCCGCGGCTATTAGTAAACCTATTATCGCCATTAAAACAGGTAAAACTCAAGCAGGTGCAATAGCAGCGCAACAACATACTGGTGGCAATACGAGTTCAGATGCAATTTACGATGCCATGTTTCAACGCGCCGGTATGCTCAGAGTAAATGATTTACGCGAATTATTTGCAGCAACTCAGACCCTAGCACTACACCCTAAACTGTTAAAAGTAGAGCAACTGACCATCTTAACGAATGGCGGTGGTCCTGGCGTTATGGCTGTTGATAGTTTAACGCAAACATCTGGAAAGTTAACCCAGTTAAGCGATGACACTATCGCATTATTAAACAAAGTTTTACCTCAAGAAGATATGGCAAATAATCCTATTGATATTTTTGGTGACTCAGATCCATCGCGATATAAAAAAGCACTTGAAATTCTGCTTAAAGCGCCTGAAGTTGAAAACTTATTAATTTTACATAGTCCGTCAGCACTGGCTCCAAGTGAAGATTATGCAAAAATAATTGTTGAAACTGTTAATAATATTCCAAAAATGCAGCGCCCTTATGTATTAACTAATTTTATGGGTGAAGAAGCCGCTTTTAAGGCAAGAAAAATATGTACTCAAGGTGCGATACCTACTTATAGAACACCAGAAGGTGCAGTCGGTGCATTTATGCACTTAATCCAATATCGCAGAAACCAAAAGCATTTAACGCAAACACCAGAGTCTTTATTGGAATCATCTAATCACAACCCAATCCAGATTGAGAATATAATAAATGATCACATCGCTAATAATGAACATTATTTATCTACTCATCAATCTAAGCATATTTTAGATCAATATGGGATCAATACCATAGATACAAAAGCAGCTTTAACACCCACTGATGCGAGAGAGCAAGCGATAGAAATGGGCTTTCCCATCGCTTTAAAACTCATTAGCCCAAGTATTTCATCAAAATCAGATGTAGGTGGTGTAGTCCTGAACCTTAATGACCCCGATGAAGTTGAACAAACCGCTTTTGCCATGTTATTAAGGATAAAAAATACCTATCCAGATGCCAAAATCGAAGGCTTTTCATTACAAAAAATGGCGCCCAGAGCAGGCTCACAAGAGTTACGTATCGCTGTAAAAACCGATCCTAACTTTGGCCCTGTAATCTTGCTTGGCGAATCTGGTACAGGCTTAAATTATGAGCAAGCTGCCGTTGCATTACCGCCTCTCAATATGAACTTAGCCAAATACTTAATCGCAGCAGCACAAGATAAAGGTTTAATTAAAGAAAAGCACTTACCTGATAAAATAGACAAATATACTTTATGCGCCCTACTAACCCGCGTATCACAACTGATTGTTGAACAAAGTAATATTAATAGTATTGAGCTCAATCCTGTACTGGCAAGCGGCGGAAAATTTTTAGTACTAGATGCTGTGATTCAACTGAAAAAGTACCAACCTAAAATTGGCTTTAAACGTTTGTCTATTCGTCCATACCCAAAGGAGCTTGAGAGGCAGATCATACTTAAAAATGGCGAAACAGCGCTTTTAAGACCGATAAAACCAGAAGATGAAGAGTCTCATAGGGCTTTTGATCTGGCGCTAGATAAAGAGGATAGATACAAACGATTTTTTGGTGAATTACCTGAATTTAGTCATGATCAATTAGCTAAAATGACACAAATAGATTATGACCGAGAAATGGCATTTATCGTCACACAAAAACTAGATGGTAAATCACATACTTTAGGCGTCTCTCGTGTATTAATGGATCCCGACAACCTTGAAGCAGAGTTTGCCATAGTGATCCGTTCAGATCAAAAAGGTTTAGGGTTAGGTCGCGTGCTATTACAAATTGCGATAGATCATTGTAAACATCAAGGTGTTGGTTTAGTTTCAGGTATTACCTTGCCTGAAAATACCGGCATGATTGAACTGGCTCGTAAACTGGGTTTTAAAATCGCCCGAGATTTTGAAGAAGGCACAGTGACAATGAATTTAAATTTAATGAAATAAATACTTCCAATCTTGTCCCCTTTGTCAAATAATGATGAGCTATTTGATTCAAGTAAACAGCAGTCTACTTGGACATTAAAGGGGAATGAGATGAAAAAAGTATTACTAACAGACTGCCCAGATGAAAAAGGTTTAATCGCCAAAATCACCGGGCTTTGTTATGAACATAAATTAAATATCATAAAAAATAACGAATTTGTTGATAATATCAATGAAAGATTTTTTATGCGCACGGAACTTCAAGGTGACTTTACCAAAGTTAATTTTCTTGAAGAATTAAAAGCCCAACTACCAAACGATTGTAATCTAGAGTTGGTTGGTCAAGAAAAAATGCGTGTGGTTTTATTAGCAACTAAAGAAGCCCATTGCTTAGGCGGTGTTTTATTAAAGTATTTTGAAGACGCGCTCAACATTGAAGTTGTTGCTGTGATCTCAAATTATGAAACACTAAAACCACTGGCTATCGGGTTTAATGTACCTTATCACTTTATTAGTCATCAAGATCTAACGCGAGTAGAACATGATGAAGCGGTTGCCAAACAAATAGAATTCTATCAACCTGATATTATAGGCTTAGCAAAATATATGCGTATTTTAAGCAGTGATTTTGTAAAACGTTTCAGCGGTAAAGTAATCAATATTCACCATTCATTTTTACCTGCTTTTATTGGCGCTAAACCTTACCAGCAAGCCTATGAACGTGGTGTTAAAATGATAGGTGCGACTGCCCATTATGTAACTGATGAGTTAGATGAAGGCCCTATTATCATGCAAGATGTCATTCATGTGACTCATGATGATGACGCTGAATCTTTAGCTAGATTAGGCCGAGATGTAGAAAAGACTGTGTTCTGTAAGGCGCTGCAGTTAGCCAGTGAGCATAGACTGTTTGTTAATGGTAATAAAACAGTGGTCTTTAAGTAGGTTTTGATTAAAGCTTTATAGATGTAGAAAAAATCAATATATTCCGTAAGGCGCTGCAGTTAGCCAGTGAGCATAGACTGTTTGTTAATGGTAATAAAACAGTGGTCTTTAAGTAGGTTTTGATTAAAGCTTTATAGATGTAGAAAAAATCAATATATTCCTTAAGGCGCTGCAGTTAGCCAGAGAGCATAGACTGTTTGTTAATGGTAATAAAACACTGATCTTTAAGTAGGTTTTGATTAAAGCTTTATAGATGTAGAAAAAACCAATATATTCCGTAAGGCGCTGCAGTTAGCCAGTGGGCGTGACTGTTTGTTAATGGTAATAAAACGGTAGTGTTTAAGTAAGAGAATGTAATAAATATATCCCCGATTAAAGTTCGGGGATAATTAAACTTTAGAACATTTTTAAGCTTCTACAGGAGACTCTAATTGTAGTTTAGAAGCAATCAATACGGCTTGAGTGCGATTATAAACACCTAACTTTCTGAAAATAGCAGTAATATGCGCTTTAACCGTTGCTTCAGAGATATTTAATTCATATGCAATCTGTTTATTCAATAGACCTTCATGCAAATAACTCAACACTTTATATTGTTGTGGTGTTAAAGATGCAACTTGTGTCGCCACTTTAACTTCATCTCCTGATAATTGATTAACCTTATCTTTCATTGCCTCAGGCAACCAAGTTTCGCCTTCTAAAATTTCATTAATTGCAGCAGCAATCTCTACCGATGATGAGGATTTAGGGATAAAACCCAGAGCACCATACGCCATTACTTTAGATACAACACTGATTTCTTCACTGCCTGATACTACTGCGATTGGCAGATCAGGATGATCTTCGCGGATCCTAATTAAACCATATAAATCATCATTACCCGGCATATGTAGATCTAACAATAAGATATCTAGATCATCTTCTTTTGCTAAAATTTCAAGGGTGGATTTAAAGTTATCGGACTCAAATACAGCCAGCTCACTAAAAGCGTTCTCAAGCGCTCCTTTTAATGCTTCACGAAATAAAGGGTGATCATCCGCTATCAAAAACTTGCTCATAGTTTACTCCTAAAAAAATGGCTGTTATCCCAGTTAGACAACAGCCATTATATTACTCATTTAATTAATACTTAAGCAAGCTATTAACGATTAAGACGGTTTTCAATTAACTCTTCAACTACCGTAGGATCTGCAAGTGTTGAAGTATCACCTAATTGTTGATGTTCATTTGCAGCTATTTTACGTAAGATACGACGCATAATCTTACCTGAGCGGGTTTTTGGTAAACCAGGTGACCATTGGATCATATCTGGTGATGCGATTGGGCTAAGCTCTTTACGTACATGATTACGCACTTCTTTAGTTAGCTCATCTGTAATTGATACACCATCATTTGGTGTTAAGTAAACATAAATACCTTGGCCTTTAATTTCATGTGGGTAACCTACAACTGCAGCTTCAGCTACGGCCTCATGTGCTACAAGCGCACTTTCAATCTCAGCCGTGCCTAATCTATGACCTGATACATTTAATACATCATCAACGCGACCTGTGATCCAGTAATATCCATCTTCATCACGGCGACAGCCATCACCCGTAAAGTAGACGCCTGGATACGCAGAGAAATAAGTTTGCTCAAATCGTTCATGATCACCATAAACTGTACGCGCTTGTGCTGGCCAGCTATCTAAAATAACTAAGTTACCTTCAGCCTCACCCTCTAATGCATTCCCTTCCGCATCAAATAATGCTGGTGCGATACCAAAAAATGGTCTTGTTGCTGAGCCTGGTTTCATTTGTGTTGCACCAGGTAATGGCGTGATCATCATGCCGCCAGTTTCTGTTTGCCACCAAGTATCTACGATTGGACATTGGCTATTGCCAATCTGTTCGTAATACCAGCTCCAAGCTTCAGGGTTAATCGGTTCACCTACCGAGCCTAAAATACGTAAACTTTCACGATTTGAACTCGCTGTTGGTTCATCACCTTTAGCCATTAATGCACGGATCGCTGTAGGTGCTGTATATAAGATTGATACTTTATGTTTATCTACCACTTCGCCCATACGACCCGCTGTAGGATAAGTTGGTACACCTTCAAATAATACTTGTGTGCAACCATTTGCAAGTGGTCCATATGCAATATAACTATGACCTGTGATCCAACCTACATCGGCACTACACCAAAAGACATCATCTTCTTTTAAGTCAAATACGTACTCATGAGTTAGTGATGTATAAACTAAATAACCACCAGTGGTATGCACTACGCCTTTAGGTTGGCCTGTGGAACCTGAGGTATATAAAATAAATAATGGATCTTCTGCATCCATTACTTCTGGCTCACAAGATGTTGGTTCATCAGCAACTAAGTCATGCCACCAAACATCTTTTTCATTCCAATCAACTTCTCCACCCGTTAATTGATGCACGATTACATGCTCAATAGAGGTAACTGAATCTTGTGATACCGCTTCATCAACATTTGCTTTTAGTGGTACTACGTTACCTGCACGTCGGCCTTGATCTGAAGTGATCACAACTTTTGCATTTGAGTTTTTGATACGATCAGCGATTGCTGAAGGAGAGAAACCACCAAATACAACTGAATGCACAGCGCCTATACGCGCACATGCTTGCATTGCATAAATTGCTTGTGGTGTCATTGGCATATATATCGCTACACAATCGCCCTTTTTAACACCTAGCTTTCTTAATCCATTTGCTAGCTTACACACTTCATCATGCAGTTTTTGATACGTAATATGTTCAACCGATTCTGGATTATCACCTTCCCAAATAAGTGCAACTTTATCGGCTTTATCTTTTAAGTGACGGTCGATACAGTTATAAGAAGCATTTAGTTGACCATCTTCGTACCATTTAATATCAACATGGCCTTTATCAAAAGAAGTATTTTTTGCAGTAGTATAAGGTTTAAACCAATCCAGTCTTTGACCTTGCTCTTTCCAAAAAGCTTCAGGGTCTTCAAGAGACCATTTATAAAGCTCTAAATACTTCTCTTCATTAATAATTGCAGACTCTTTTACTGAAGATGGTATTGGGTAAATACTCTGTGTCATAACTGTTTCCCTAATTTATTTGCTTCTTGCTTGCAGCAAGAATTACTCAGCTACCAAAGTTAAAACATTAGACTTTAGTATGAATCTCTAATTTCTTCATTAAAGATCAAGTTGTTAAGTTATAATTAAACTCTAGACTCTATGTAATAATTTCAAAATTCAGATATAAACCTTAACATTTAAATAACATTTTTTCTTTTTAAAAGTAAAAAATTAAGTTTCTGCCTGCAGCTTGTTACACCTTAGTCTTATAGACCAAAAGATAATTGAGCAATTACTGCTCATAAATGAATCTAGTGTTAACAACAAGTGATATTTGTTTAAACGGGATACAACAATGAAAAATATAAAATTAATGAAATCTCTCACTGCTTTAGCGGTTTTATCTGCTATCAGTACATCTGCATATGCCGCTAACCTTGACAATACAGAAGTAAAATATGGTGGTTATGTAAAATTAGACTCTATGTGGACTGATTATTCTGACGCTTCTTCTGATGGCAGTGTATATGATGGTCTTGGCCGTGACTTTTATGTGCCAAGCACAACACCTGTAGGCGATGGTACTAATAGCCCAGATGCCGTTTTTGATATGCATGCTCGCCAATCTCGTTTTAACTTTGCGACACTGACTAAATTAGACAGCGGAAAAACAATCAAAACTAAAATCGAACTTGATTTTATTGTATCACCTGGTGGAAATGAGCGCGTGTCAAACTCTTATGCTCCTAGAATACGACAAGCATTTGTTACTTATGATGGTTGGTTATTTGGCCAAGCTTGGTCGAACTTTCAAAATGTAAGTGCATTACCTGAAACTTTAGATTTTGTAGGTCCTGCTGAAGGCACTATATTTGTACGCCAGCCACAAATTAGATATACCACAGGTGGTTTATCTTTCTCTGTTGAAAACCCTGAAAGCACAGTGACTGTAAATGGCGCTCGCATGGAAACAGATGATGCAAGTCTTCCTGATTTTAATGTTAAATATACTCATAAAACAGATTGGGGCCATATTGCTGTAGCAGGCTTAGTAAGACAGTTAACCTACAAAACAGCAAGTTATGATGCCGATGAAAGTGCTTATGGTATAAGTGTTTCTGGTCGATTAAATATGGGCAAAAATAACTTTAAGTTTATGCTAAATCAAGGTGCAGGTTTAGGGCGCTATGTTGGTTTAAATGTCGCTCATGGAGGCGTATTAACAGATGATAATAATATAGATACTATAGATTCAACATCTGGTTTTGCAGCTTATCAACATCATTGGAGCGACCAGTTTAGATCTACCCTAATGTACTCTTTTATTGACATAGATAATGATCCTGATTTACTGAACTTAACAGGTAATCCGACTAAATCAAGCATGAGCTACAGTGCTAATTTACTTTACTCTCCTGAGAAAAAACTCACATTTGGTATTGAACTAAAACATGCACAGCGTGAAGTTGAAAATGGTGTAGATGGTGATATGAACCGATTACAATTTTCAGCTAAATACGCTTTTTAATCATATTTAGCCCCCTAAAGCGATCTATTTAGGTCGCTTTTACTATTATTCTGCCAACTTAACTTAGTTTGTATTTGTTTTTTTTGTTGTATCTGTTGTATTTACTTTCAATATATCCGTTAATTTAAAGCTGCTACTAGTTTGAGTAGGTGAATGAAACAAACTAAGCCGTTTGAAATCAACCTCCATTAAAAACTTTTGATTAAATAAAGCTGAATAAGCTGCAATATTATCACTTTCTATCAATTCTAATTCGAAAGTACTTTCATTTCCTTTTTTAAGTCTATCAATGCCAAACTCTTTATCATAAATAGCTAATAGCCCCCAAGCTCCCATCATAAAGTGACCTCCTACAGAAGCAGTCATTTCATTTTTTTTGATGCTGTTGATACCTTCTTTAATCCAGTCAAAACCGCCTACAAAAATATCTTTTCCTGGTTTTAATCCCATTCTTTTTATTGCATTAATAGCCCCTAAAGCCATTTCATCTGATGCACACCAAAGAATAGATATATTTGGATACCTTTTTAATAATTTAAATGTTTTAGTATAAGCGTCTTCTCTAGACCACTGTGCGTAGACGATTTGTTTTAATTCAGCTTGGTAAGAATCAACAACAGCAACTAAGCCACTATTTCGTATCGCTGATTCAGAACCAAAATGGCCACTGATCCCAGCTACAATTAAAGGTTTACCTTTCTTTTTTGCCTTTTCAAACAATCTACTGGCTAATAATTGCGAAGCTTTTTTATTATCATGAAATATTTCACCAACCCAATTCTTAAACTTTCCATTAGGATGTCCAATTGATTTTTTTTCTTTACCTGAGATAGTTTGTTCTAAAGTAATAATTTTAACTGGGTATTTCGCAAGAAAATCAAATGTATTTAAAGCACCTCCAGGGTAATTGACTAACATGATATAGTCTGGAGCTTCATTTTGAGACAAGTATTTTTTAAGCACTTGTAGTTGAATAAACCGATTTCCATTACCGTAAATCACATCTAGTTTAATATCTAAATCTTCTGCAGCTTTTTTGGTAAGCGCTTCAACTTGATGCCAAAAAGGGTCATTTTCAATTGAGGGGTTTATAAGTAGCACATTTAAATTGTTTTTAGCTGCTAAGGCGTTATTCAAAAAAATAATACTGATAAATAGAAATACTATTCTTAAATTCATACTCCTTCCCGGTTTTTTTCATCTCATTAAATACTAGTCTCTAAAACAAAAAAACGCAGCCTAAGCTGCGTTTTTGTTTAAACTTCTAATTAAGTTTTATTATACTTCTTCTTTAACATCAGCCTCTTCATCATCAACCATAATTTCACCAGTTAATAATAAATTTCTCAGATTAGTATCTAATTCATTTGCAGCTTCAGGGTGCTCTACCATGTACTTCATTGCATTAGCCTTACCTTGACCAATACGTTCTGTACCATAGCTGTACCAAGAGCCGGCTTTTTGAACCAAATTATGCTTAACACCTAAGTCAATTAGCTCGCCTTCTCTTGAAATACCATTACCATAAACAATTTGGAATTCAGCCTGCTTAAACGGTGCTGATACTTTATTTTTAACAACTTTCACACGAGTTTCATTACCAACAACTTCATCTCCTTCTTTTATCGCACCTGTACGTCGGATGTCCAATCTTACAGAACTATAAAATTTAAGCGCATTACCACCCGTTGTTGTCTCTGGATTACCAAACATAACACCAATTTTCATACGAATTTGGTTAATGAAAATCATCATTGTATTTGACTGTTTTAAGTTACCAGTAATTTTACGTAGTGCTTGTGACATTAAACGCGCCTGTAGACCTACGTGATGGTCACCCATATCACCTTCAATCTCTGCTTTAGGTGTTAATGCCGCTACTGAATCTACTACGATTAAATCTACTGCACCAGAACGCGTTAACATGTCACAAATTTCTAAAGCTTGCTCACCTGTATCAGGTTGAGAGATTAATAATTCGTTTGTATCTACACCAAGTGCACGAGCATAAATAGGGTCTAGTGCATGCTCAGCATCGATAAAAGCACATGTTTTTCCAGATTTTTGTGCTTGTGCTATTACTTCTAGTGTTAAGGTTGTTTTACCACTAGATTCCGGTCCATAAATTTCAACAACACGGCCCATAGGTAAACCACCTACACCCAAAGCAACATCTAGTGCAAGAGAACCTGTAGAAACAGTTTCAACATCCATAGTTTTAGTATCGCCAAGCTTCATAATTGAACCTTTTCCGAATTGGCGTTCAATTTGGCTCATTGCTGCACTAAGTGCTTTTTGTTTGTTATCGTTCATTTATCTCTCCGAGATCTAGCGCATTTCTTAATCTTAATTGGCTTCAGTATACTGTATAGAATCACAGTATCAAGCGTATTTTATAAATTTATATGTTTTATTAATTTTTTTAAAGCAAAAACAATAACTTGAAGTCTAACTTCAGCTCTTTCACCTGGGAATATTTCACAATATGTATAGTTTTCATCTAGATATCTAATACAAAACCATACAGTACCCACAGGTTTTGTCGCAGTCGCCCCACCGGGACCTGCAATGCCTGATACTGTTATTGCTATATCTGCATTTGCAGCAATACAAGCGCCTTGTGCCATTTCTATTACTGTTTGCTCACTTACAGCCCCATAAACTTGTAAAGTTGTTTCTCTTACATTCAATAATTCATTTTTTGCTGTATTACTGTAAGTAACAAATGCACGATCTAAATAAGCTGAACTACCGGGTGTATCAGTTAAAGCATAACTAATGCCGCCTCCGGTACAAGATTCAGCAGTAGTGATCCAAAGTGATTTATCCGTTAGAATAGCTCCTAACTGAGCTGCGAGATCTGTAATATCTTGTTGTAATTCCATATTTAGCCTAAATAGATAATTTTTATGTCAATCGATCTTTTTTCTGACCATACTATAAGCCAACAAACACCCATGATGCAGCAATATTTGCGAATTAAAAAAGATCATAGAGAGATCTTACTTTTTTATCGCATGGGTGATTTCTATGAATTATTTTTTGATGATGCTAAAAGAGCTGCACAATTGCTAGATATATCACAAACTCATAGAGGCAAAGCCGGTGGTGATCCAATCCCAATGGCGGGTGTGCCCTACCACGCTGTTGAAAACTATTTAGCGCGCTTAGTACAAATGGGTGAGTCTGTCGCACTGTGTGAGCAAGTTGGCGATCCTGCCACCAGCAAAGGGCCTGTTGAACGTAAAGTTGTACGCATTGTCACGCCTGGTACTATTTCAGATGAAGCATTATTACAAGAAAGACAAGACAACTTACTCAGTGCTGTGTGGCAAAATGATAATGGTCATTTTGGTCTCGCTTATTTAGATATCAACTCTGGTCGATTTAATATCCTAGAAGCTGACGATGAAGAAACCCTAAATTCTAGTTTACAACGTATTCAACCTGCTGAACTACTTTATCCTGAAGACTTTAAAGCATTTCATTTAATTGAAGGATTTAAAGGCTGCAGAAGACGTCCCCTTTGGGAGTTTGATTTAGATACCGCCACTAAACTCTTATGCCAACAATTCGAAACTAAAGATTTAATAGGCTTTGGTGTTGATCAAGCTAAAACAGGCTTAATCGCTGCAGGCTGTTTAATGCAGTATGTAAAAGATACTCAGAGAATTGCGCTACCACATATCAGATCTATCACTTTAGAGCAAAACGATCTCAATGTTGTACTAGACGCCGCCACAAGAAAAAACTTAGAGCTGACAATTAATTTATCTGGTTCTATTGAAAATACACTGGCTCAAGTACTTGATAAAACAGCTACAGCGATGGGATCACGTTTATTAAAACGTTGGATCCACACCCCTACACGATGCCATAAAACTCTTAATAACCGCCTAGAAAGCTTATCTGAATTAATTGATACTGGTTTAACGCCTGAGATCCATCAATCACTGAGAAGTATTTCTGATATAGAGCGTATTGTTGCAAGACTTGCTTTACGTTCAGCGCGCCCTAGAGATTTATCTCGCTTAAGAAATGCCTTACAAGAATTACACCCACTACAGCAGCTGTTATCAGAGACTAGCAGTAAACGATTGCAAAAAATAAAACATAGTTCGCCAATCTTGCCTGAGCTACAAAGCCTATTAGAAAACGCGATTATTGATAACCCTCCAGTACTGATTCGTGATGGCGGTGTCATTGCCGAAGGCTATAACTCAGAACTTGATGAGTGGCGCGCTTTAAGTCAGGGCGCTACAGATACATTAGAAAAACTAGAGCAAAGAGAGCGTGAGCGCACAGGGATTGCCACACTTAAGATAGGTTATAATCGTGTTCATGGTTTTTATATCGAAGTCAGCCGTGCCTATTCTGAACAAGTTCCTGTTGAATATGTCAGAAGACAAACACTCAAAAATAATGAAAGATATATTATCCCTGAATTAAAAGAGCATGAAGACAAAGTGCTAGGCAGCCAAAGTAAAGCTTTAGCCCTAGAGAAAAAACTATATGAAGAGATATTTGATCTAATCGCTCCGGATCTTGAAAAATTACAGATCATGTCTGCAGCATTAAGTGAACTTGATGTACTTAATAACTTTGCCGAACGTGCTGAAACGCTAAATTACCACAAACCGACATTAGTTGATGGACAAGTAATCGACATTCTACAAGGTCGTCATCCTGTTGTAGAGCAAGTGATGAAAGACCCATTTATCTCAAATCCAATTCAGTTATCTCCAGATCGTAAAATGCTGATCATTACAGGTCCAAATATGGGCGGTAAATCAACCTATATGCGTCAAACAGCTTTAATTGTATTAATGGCACATATCGGCTGTTTTGTACCTGCCAGCAAAGCTAAAATTGGCTTAGTCGATCGTATTTTTACGCGTATTGGTGCCAGTGATGACTTAGCCTCTGGGCGTTCAACTTTTATGGTTGAAATGACAGAAACCGCTAATATTTTAAATAATGCCACTAAGCATTCTTTAGTTTTAATGGATGAAATTGGCCGTGGTACTAGTACTTACGATGGCTTATCTTTAGCATGGGCAACTGCTGAATACCTAGCAAATAAAATTTCAGCTAAAACATTATTTGCAACACATTATTTTGAATTAACTGAGTTACCAGAACAGCTGCCACAGCTAGCAAACGTACATTTAGACGCTGTTGAGCATAATGATACAATTGCCTTTATGCATAAGGTGTTAGATGGTGCTGCAAGTAAGAGCTTTGGTTTGCAAGTTGCCTCGCTTGCCGGTGTGCCAAAATCAGTTATAAAACAAGCCAAACATAAATTGCATATGTTAGAAAACCACCAAAGCATCAGTGAAATCCCAACAGGATCAAGTGAAAATCAAACTGTATTACCTTTTAAAGAAGTAACGCATCCTGCTATTGATGAATTATCAGGGTTAGATCTTGATAATTTAACACCAAGAGAAGCGTTGCAACAACTTTATAAGTTAAAAGATTTAATTTAATAACTAAAATACTTTCTCCTAGTTGCTAATTGTGGCTAGGAGAGCTATTTTTAATTTAATTCAAATATAAAACTTCAATTGCTTTGCTTTATAATTATCTGAATTATTAACACTTACACAAAACCTTACATCTTCAATCAAAATCATCATAAATCACTAACATTTTATTGATAAAAAAAATTTACTTTCTTCTAAAGTTATATGCGAGTGCACACTCACAGGAGAGGGAAAATGAAAAAATATTCACTAGCATTAACTTTAATGACTGTCTTAGGAGCATCAATCTCATTCGCTCATGCAGAAGCACCTATGACTGATTATATGAAAACAGCGTTAACTGAAACTTGTATAGCTGTTAAAAGTAATAGTATTTTGAAGCTAAGCGAAGAGCTTAGAGAATACAACTTAAAAATTGCCACTATCAGAGATAAACTTATGTGCAATGGCGAATCCGTACATCAATTTGCTTTAACGCATAACGCAACTAAAACGGCAAATAAAATCAATAAAGGCTCAGTTTCTATTAAAGAAATAGCAAGTCTACCGCAAGAAAAGTACTGGGTTTGGATAAACTAAACTTAATACAAGTATGTTTATTAACTAAAAAAGGTTTACTTAAAATAAGTAAACCTTTTTGTTTTACTAGTGACAGTAATTTAGCTGTTTATATGTCACATGATTTATTGTTGAAATAAAGATTCAATATTTAAACCTTGATGACTGAGTACTTCTTTTAGTCGTCTTAATGCTTCAACCTGAATTTGACGAACACGTTCACGTGTTAAACCTATTTCTTTACCAACATCTTCTAAGGTTGAGGGTTCATAACCCAGCAGTCCGAAACGGCGTGCAAGTACTTCTCTTTGTTTCGAGTTTAGCTCTTCTAACCAGTGAATTATATTGTCTTTAATATCATCTTCTTGAATACGTGTATCTGGACCACCGCTTTTTTCATCGGCAAGAATATCTAATAAAACTTTATCTGAATCTCCCCCAATTGGCGTATCAACAGAACCGATTCGCTCATTTAGACGGAGCATTTTATTAACGCTTTCTACGGGACGATCAAGTTTTGCAGCT
This sequence comes from Pseudoalteromonas sp. C2R02, assembly GCF_018860845.1. NCBI lineage: Bacteria > Pseudomonadati > Pseudomonadota > Gammaproteobacteria > Alteromonadales > Pseudoalteromonadaceae > Pseudoalteromonas > Pseudoalteromonas sp. C2R02. The sequence continues at coordinate 302,871 of NZ_JAHKQC010000040.1, forward strand.
ATCTCTTCAGCTGTGGGCTCATGATCTAAAGACTGTGTTAGCTCTCGTGCCGTTCTGAGGTAAACATTTAATTCTTTTACAACGTGAATCGGTAATCTAATCGTGCGTGTTTGATTCATAATTGCACGTTCAATGGTTTGCCTTATCCACCAGGTTGCATAAGTTGAAAATCTAAAACCACGTTCAGGATCAAATTTTTCAACAGCGCGGATCAGACCTAAATTTCCTTCTTCTATTAGATCTAACAATGCTAAACCACGATTATTATAACGACGGGCAATTTTTACGACTAGACGTAGATTACTTTCAATCATACGTTTTCTTGAGGCTTCACAACCCTTGAGGGCTTTACGTGAAAAATATACTTCTTCTTTTGCTGATAATAAAGGGGAAAAGCCAATTTCACCTAAATATAGTTGAGTCGCGTCTAAGTTTTTAACAACTTCAGTTTTTGACGCGCTCTCTTCTTTCGATTCTTCTTGCTCAACTTTTTCGAGAATCTCAGAACTTGGCTCGTTTTCAGTTACATCATCCATTTTGACGTCCATAGTTATCTCCTTAATAGTTTCAGCTGTATCACCCATAAGCATTCTCCTAATCAGTGAATATACGTACAACACATTAAACTAACACTATGGCAAGTATTTCACAGGATTCACTGACTTACCGCGATAACGAATCTCAAATCTTAGCCCCGTCATTTTGGCATCACTACTACCCATCTCTGCTATTAATTGCCCAGCTTTTACTTCCTGTTTTTCCTTTACTAATAATCGTCTATTATGAGCATATGCACTTAAATAATCATCGTTATGTTTCACTATAATTAATTGCCCATAGCCTTTGAGCGCACTGCCTGCATATACTACAGTTCCATGAGATGCTGCATGTATTGCAGTGCTACGTTTATTAGCTATCAGAATTCCTTTAAAGCCATTATCTTTATTCGAAAAACGTCTAATTACCTTACCTTTTGCTGGCCATTGCCATGCTACGTTTTTGGCATATTGCGTTTTTTTTGTTTTTGATAATTTATTGGCTTGTTTTTGAACATACTCCGGTTTTTTTGGCTGTACAAGATCTTTCTTTGATAACTTGTTACTTTTTTGTTTATAACTTGTAGTTAGCGCTGTTTTTTTAGCCTGTTTTGTTGTGTTTTTCTTGCTTGCTAACAAGCTATTTAGTTTAAGTTTTTGCCCTGGATAGATCTTATACGGCTTAGAGATCCCGTTGATCTTAGCAAGATCTCTAAAATCCTTATTTGCTCGAAATGAGATCGAATAAAGGGTTTCACCTTTTTTTACAATATAGCTGCTACTTCTTATTTTAATTTTTTGTTTCAAAGTGGTCGGAGTAGTTGAAAGACTAGCAACAGGTGCAGGTGTACCTCTTTGAGTACAACCAATGGTTAATACGCATAAAATCGTCACAAAAATAATATGTATTATGCGAATCATAAAATAAATGTAATTCCCTATTTGGTGAATTTGTTGGTTAGCAAAAAGCTAATATTTATTATGCAAGGTCGCCAGGTACTAACGGAACAAACCTAACAACTTCTAATGCTTGCTGTATAAAGTTATCACCTTGGCGTTTAAACATCACTAGGTTTTGCTCTCCAGCTCCAATAGGTGCGACTAAAATACCATTGTCAGATAATTGATAGAGTAACTCAGTGGGCACTTCAGATGCCGCAGCCGTTACAATAATGCCATTAAATGGCGCTTTACTTTTCCAACCAAGCCAGCCATCACCATGTTTCATGGCTACATTATATAAATCTAGGCTTTGTAATCGACGCTTAGCTTGCCATTGTAACGATTTGATACGCTCAACAGAATAAACTTCACTAAATACCTTAGCTAAAACAGCACTTTGATAACCTGAACCAGTGCCTATTTCAAGCACTCTATCTGTAACGCCCTGCTCAATTAAGATTTGCGTCATCTTAGCTACAATATATGGTTGTGATATTGTTTGACCTAACCCAATAGGCAAAGCCGTATTTTCATAAGCTTTATGAGTTAATATGGAATCAACAAAATCATGCCTCGGTATTGAGGCTATGGCATCTAATACAGCTTGTTGGTTTATGCCTTCTTCATATAGTTTTTGGGCTAAAACATGGGCACTGCGATTCACTGTTTGCTTATTTGTGTTCAACGCCTTTAAGCTCCATTTTATCGATCCATCCCTGCATTACTTGCAAACTACTTTTTGCTGTCATGTCTACATTTAGCGGTGTAATAGATGCAAAACCTTGGTTTACAGCAAAAAAATCGGTACCTTCTCCTGCATCCAATTCACCACCTAAAGTACCATACCAATATATATCCCTGCCCCAAGGATCTTTTTGTTTACTCATTGTTTCAGCTTTATGCCTTGAGCCCAGTCTAGTTACTTTTAACCCTTTTAGTTCTGATAGAGGAATATCTGGCACATTGATATTAATTATTTGATCACTTGGTAAAGGGTGTGATGCCAATTCTGAGATCAAGTCAACCGTTACAGCCGCTGCTGTTTCATAGTTATCTTCTTTTTTAGAACACAAAGACACCGCAATTGCAGGTAATCCCATATAACGGCCTTCAGTTGCAGCAGCAACTGTGCCTGAATATAAAGTATCATCACCTAAGTTTGCACCATTATTAATGCCTGCAACAACTAGGTCTGGAGTATGATCTAATAGCTCATTTAATGCTAAGTGAACACAGTCTGTTGGAGTGCCATTAACGGAAATAAAACCATTATCTAAGGTTGTTGCTCTCAGTGGGTTCATTAAGGTTAATGAGTTACTGGCACCACTACAGTTGCGATCTGGCGCGACAACACTTACATCTGCAATTTTTGATAATGCCTGATATAAAGCAAGAATACCTTTTGCATGTACACCATCATCATTACTTAATAAAATTTTCATTGCTCATCCTTTTCAATATTTTTTCTTAAAGATGTATCCGTACAATTGGCTAATTCACGTAATACTGAAGTTGCAAAACATCCTTTATTAAGCTCAAACTCTAATACTAAATCAGTTTCATTTTCTTGTGTAACAGTCAGGCCTTTTGGAATCAGTTTTAGCGTTCTTCTTTCTGTTTTTAAGCCCAGCTCAATTAAACCTTCTCGCCATTCTTTATAATCTTCAAGCCAGATTAACTCGAGATCAGTTAAACCTTTATCACCCATGCCAATTAAAGGCGCAGATAAACAAATATCACCACTCGCTAAACGGTCTATTGTTTGCGTATTAATATCTTCTTTGAAAAATGCATTACTACCACTGAGCATAAAAACTTCTTGTGGCAATGTTTTTGCTAATCCGTGTGCAGTTACTCTTAAGTCAACAATTTGATTAAAAACAAATGAACGTGCTGCTGAAATAATCAAACCTCTTAATTTTCGATCCCTGATCCTTTCACCGGCAAACATACGTTTTGCCATATCTAAGTTATGCCCACCATGTCCAAACCTTTGTGGACCAAAATAATTAGGTACACCGCTTCTAACCGCATTGATCCGACATAAAACATCAAGTGGATCTGTGACATTTCTCAGCCTAATTGTAAATTTATTACCTTTATGACAACCCGTTTTCAATTTACGGCTATGCCTTTTTTGGGTTAATACAAATAAGCTTTCGCTATTTAGCTTAGAAAAGTCGATATCTTTTTTAATTGGTACCGGTACACTAAACCATTGACTACAAACACCATGCCTATCTTTTAAACCTGCATAGCTGACATTTTTTGGTGAAGTTTGGGCAAATTCAGCCAGTTTCTTAACAATAAACTGCGTATTTTCACCTTTTTTAACCACTTGCAAACACACATGTTCGCCTTCACCTGAAAGCTCAAAACCAAGTACTTCATCAACGATAAAGTCTTCAGCTTGTTGTTTAAAATCAGCTTGTGCTAATGGCTTACCATATAAATAATTTAGGTCGCAGAAATTTAACTCGCTCATTATGTATTTTTTAGCTCTTTATTTATGTCTATTTTTTGTAAAATCACGACAGCATGGCTAGAGATACCTTCTTTGCGCCCTTCAAATCCGAGTTTTTCTGTTGTAGTGGCTTTTACATTAACTTGAGAAATTTCAGTATTTAAATCACTCGCTAAAATTGAACGCATGTTTTCAATATGAGGCAGCATTTTTGGTGCTTGAGCGATAATAGTAATATCAGCATTGCCTAAACAATACCCTTCATTTTTAGCTAAATTCACCACATGACGTAATAATATTCTACTATCTATATTTTCATATTCACTGGCGGTATCAGGAAAGTGTTTGCCTATGTCACCTAATGCCAGCGAGCCTAAAATGGCATCACATAAGGCATGTATTGCCACATCACCGTCAGAGTGCGCTATAAAGCCTTGTGCATAATCAATTTTAACACCTGCAATTGTTAAAGGTCCTGTGCCACCAAATTTATGTACATCAAAACCATGTCCTATGCGTAGCATTGTTACTCCAATATATTATGTGTTTGTGATAAATAAAAACTCGCTAATTGCAAATCTTCGGGTGTTGTAATTTTGATATTGTCAGAACGGCCTGCCACTAGCATAACCTCAAACCCAGCCCACTCCATTGCAGAGGCTTCATCAGTAATTTCTATATTTTGTGCAAGAGCATCACTAAGTGATTTATGTAATACTTCAAATTTAAATATTTGCGGCGTCATAGCTTGCCATAAAGCATCTCGAGGCACAGTCTCTAATACCAAGTCTAAAGGCTTATTATTTTTAGATTTTTTGATAGTATCTTTAACTTTAGAAGCTAAAATACCGCCTTTTTGATGAACAATAGCCGTATCAATTAATTTATTTATATCATCTGGGTAAACCAATGGTCTTGCGGCATCATGAACTAATACCCAATCAATTTTATTTTTACTATTTTGTTTTAGATTATCCAACGCATTTAACACAGAGATAGCCCTAGAACTGCCTCCTATCACAGTGCTAATTTTTACATTATTGATTTTAAGCTGATTATAAAATCCGTCATCAGGACTAATCGCAACACTTATTTGATTGATATCTTTAATTTGAGTGAGTTTATCTAAGGTATGTTCTAATACAGTTTTATGATTAATTTTTAAATACTGCTTAGGTAAGTCACTTTGCATTCTGCTACCAATACCAGCAGCAGGAACAATCGCGGCAATATTTAAATTCGCTTTATCAGTCATTTTTATTCTTTATATGTATTTTTATTCGGTAATAAACGGAAAAAAGTTTCGCCCGGTTTAATCAAGCCCAGTTCGTTACGAGCGCGTTCTTCTACGCCTTCTAAACCGGTTTTTAAATCCTTAATATCCGCTTCTAATAATTTATTACGTTTTATTAGCTGCTCATTCAATTTTTGGTGTTTAGTAACAGCAGTTTGTAAGCGGGTATAATCTTTTACGCCATTATGTGCAAACCATAATTTATACTGTAATAGAAGAAGTAAACACAGTAACCCTATCTGAAATAGCCTCATTTGATTTGGGTTCTCCGATTATTTAGGGCTAGCCTAAGTGAGTGGTTTAGTAAAATTATGCCAATTAATTCGAGCTGCTAATAACATTTCTCGTAAAGATAACAAACGTGGCGTCACTCTTTTACCTTCACGCCATCGGTGCCCACAACAAGCCGCCGTCATAACAGATTTTGTTGGTTTTAAAATATATGCGCTCTGGCTATCTAATTGTTGGCCTGATAAATCAAACCAACCATGTTCATTACAATGAATTTTATCTTTATAGACTTGATCTAAGCAATCTATTTTAACGACTAATTCACCTTTGTTTAGTACAGCTAAAGGTAAAATAAATCCAGGAAACGACTTTTTTGTATAAAACCGACTATTTTTCTCTTTATCAAGACATGGAAAATTTCTACTTTGCTTTGCAATCCAACAGCCATTTTGACCGTCCAGTTGCAAGGGGCTATTTCCTTGTAAAATATGCTCAGACGCACGCTCAATATAATATGGCAAACTTGCTAATAGTCTTCTAAGCCGATTATGATCAGACTCGCGACTCAAGCGCACGACTTCTCGAGCATAAAATGCATTGCATAATTCTATATAAGCAAGATGATTTTCGCCCTTAACCAGCAAATCTGATTGCAATTTTAGCTGTTCTGACAATGAGTTAACCTCAAGTACTATTTAGTTATATCATAATAGCCTAAAAAAAGAACATTTATCAAAATCATACTAACAACGACTTAGATTAAGGTTTATTACCTAATTTGGCTTGCCCGTTCTCCAAAAACTGAACTGCTTCTTTACGCTTTTTACCAATTAAAATACTACCGTCACTCATAAATAAGAAGTTTTTCCAGTATTTTTTGAAAATACTCCAGCTTGTTTCTATTACATCACGGCGACTGTTGCAAAAATATATAACGGTATTATTGTCCCAGTTTAAATGTGTAAGTATTTCTTCTGGTAAATGTTCTTCGTCATTTTCCCAAAGCTTTTCCCATTCAATGCTTTCAACCCAGTTATCATCATTACCAGGCCAGTCTGATGATTTAAAAAAATCGGGATGATCATTTTCATTGCTAAGAAAGCTTGCCCATAAATTCGCTGAACGCGATTCACTCATAGGTTTAATTTTTAGAAAATCATCAGGATCTATCGGTAAGTCTTTGTGACGAAAAACCCATGCTTTTTTGTAATCATTTAACGAAATATAGTTCATTGAATATATGCTTAATAGAGAAATAACAAACTTGACTAGTATACCGATTATTGACGTTCAGAAATAATTAAATTTATGATAGACAGTATTTTTTCTACAACTCTCTTCCAGAAGTTAAAACTGATGCATTAATCTAAGATCAACAGCTTACATCTGATAAGAGAAAGTCGATTATTAACTTTAATAATTTGTAAATCTATGATGTAATTTATTTTAATTAATCATTAATTTATATGGAATTAAAATGAAGACCCTTCTTCTTACTTTTCTTAGCTTTGCTATTATTGGCTGTACTAATATTCAATTTAACGATCGTTATGAAAACTTAAAGTGGCCAAAAGTAATCATTGCTCCTTTTAATGGAGAGGATGCAAGTATCGCTGAAGTAAAGTTTGAACACCACTTCGCAACCAGCTCACAAATAGAAGTTATTCCACCTAGCTTAATCATGATGTTATTGAAAGATAATGACTTAATTGAAGCATATGAAAATGATCAAACCAAAGCATTATTCATTCTAGCTGAAAAAATCGATGCTAAAGGTATACTGCTAGCTGAAGTAGACTCAAAACCTATGACTCGCTCTAGCTATGCCGAAGCTGATATTATGGCAAAATTAATCGATGTAAAAACAAAAACGCTTGTAGCAACAAGCCATCATGAAACAACCTCTATCATTTCTAATTCAGAATCTTTAATAAAGGACGTAGCTGAGGACTCGATTGACGATTTTGATCTTGTATTTGAAAGACTTCACGGCGTAGATTTTTGGACAAGCTTTCTTGGTAATTTCTAGCATTATAATTTAAATCAATTCCTAAATATTTGCAGCTAACTCTTAGTTTGTCTGTAAATATTTAAATCACTCCAGTACAACACTCAATGACTCAATAAAAAGTTATCAACAAAAAAGTAAAAATATGGGATGATTACCTCATCTGACCACTTCAAGGTAATGACCATGCAATTTAATGGCACTGAAAACTATATCGCGAGTAACTCTTTAAAACTTGCCGTTAATGCGGCCATCTTGTTAGAAAAGCCATTATTAATAAAAGGGGAGCCTGGCACAGGTAAAACCATGTTAGCTGAAGAGCTTGCCGCTGCTTTAGATACTGATTTAATTCAATGGCATATAAAATCAACCACTAAAGCCCAGCAAGGATTATATGAGTATGATGCGGTATCTCGCTTAAGAGATAGCCAACTTGGTGATGAGAAAGTAAATGATATTGGCAACTACATAGTCAAAGGTAAATTATGGCAAGCATTTGATGCCTCTAAACGCCCAGTTCTATTGATTGATGAGATAGATAAGGCTGATATAGAATTTCCAAATGACTTATTACTTGAGTTAGACAAGATGGAGTTCCATGTTTATGAAACGCAAGAACGTATTGTCGCCAAGCAAAGACCTATCGTAATTATCACATCTAATAATGAAAAAGAACTTCCTGATGCTTTTTTACGCCGCTGTTTCTTTCACTATATTAATTTTCCAACAACCAGTGAAATGCAGCAAATCATAGATGTGCATCATCCTGACGTAAAACAAAACCTAGTCACAGCTGCACTTGAAACCTTTTTTAATTTACGTGAAGTTAACGGCCTTAAAAAGAAACCTTCGACAAGTGAGTTACTTGATTGGCTTAAATTATTACTTGCTGAAGATATCTCACCTGAAGCACTGCAAGATAAAACAAATAGAGGTGGTTTAATGCCAATGTTTGGTGCTTTACTTAAAAATGAGCAAGACATCACTTTATTAGAAAAGCTTGCTTTTATGAGTAGAAGATGACCTTAAGAGTTAATAATTATGCTAATTGAGTTTTTCCTAACCTTAAAAAAATACCAGCTTGCTGTCAGCATGCGTGAACTATTAGATTTAATACGTGCCTTAGAAAAAGGTGCTGTTTTTGCCAATATTGATGATTTTTACTTTTTAGCGCGAACCATCATGGTAAAGGATGAAACTCAATTCGATAAATTTGATAAAGCATTTGCCCATTACTTTGAAGGTATTGAGAACATTGATGTATTTGAGCAGCTAAAACAACAAAATGAACTGCCAGCCGATTGGTTAAGAAAAGAGTTCGAAAAGCATTTAACTGAAGAAGAAAAACAGAAAATTAAGGCTATGGGCGGTCTTGATGAATTAATGAAAACCCTAAAAGAGCGTTTAGCCGAGCAACAAAAACGTCATGCAGGCGGCAATAAATGGGTTGGCACGGGTGGTACGTCACCATTTGGTGCTTATGGCTATAATCCTGAAGGGATCAGAATTGGGCAAGATGGTAATCGAAACCGACAAGCTGTTAAAGTATGGGATAAAAGAGAATTTAAAAACTTTGATGCTGATGCGCAAATAAGCTCACGCACTATGAAACTTGCACTCAAAAAGCTAAGAAAATTTGCTCGGGCAGGTGCCAGTGATGAATTAGATCTCAATGCAACGATTAGTGCAACCGCTGCTCAAGGCGGTATGTTAGATGTAAAAATGCAGCCCGAACGTCATAATGCAGTTAAAGTACTTATGTTTTTTGATGTGGGCGGATCAATGGATGACTATATTCAAACCTGCGAAGAGCTATTTAGTGCAGCCCATAACGAATTTAAATATTTAGAGTTTTTCTATTTTCATAATTGTTTGTATGAGCATGTTTGGCAAGACAATAACCGAAGACGTCATGAAACGCTAAGCACTTTAGAGCTAATTAATCGTTTTGGCCGAGATTATAAGGTGATATTTGTAGGTGATGCCACTATGGGACCTTATGAAATAGCTTACCCGGGTGGCAGTGTTGAACATTGGAATGAACAACCTGGCTCTATGTGGATAAACCAAATCACAAACCATTTTGACAAAGCGGTATGGCTCAACCCACAACCCAAAGAGCATTGGAATTATTACCATTCAATCAATATGATAAAAGAGTTAATGGCAAACAGAATGTATCCTCTGACATTAGAAGGTATCAGTGAAAGTATAAATAATTTAACTTGATTAACTAATCTCACGATTATGACTACCAAGTCATGATAAAACAGACTATTCTTAAAAGTATAAATTAAGTTATTTATTAACCATAACTTTAACCCTTTGATAAACTGAAATTAATACTTCAGTTTATATTCTTAAACTTTATGAGCTTTCACTATGCAAGATAGACGTCACTTTACTCGAATTATATTTTCAACCACAGCCCACCTTTCAAATATGGGCAAAGTTTGGACATCCGAGCTTATAGATTTATCTTTAAAAGGTGCACTTGTAAAAAAGCCTGATAACTGGAAAAGTGGCGATGCTAAGTCTGTTTTATTAACTTTTAAACTCGCACAAAGTGAAATCGAGCTCAATATGAATACGAGCGTTGTTCACGAAAAAGAAGAATATTTAGGCTTGTTGTGTGAGCAAATTGATATCGATAGCGCCACGCATTTAAAACGTTTAATTGAACTCAATGTAGGTGATGATGAACTATTAAATAGAGAGTTAGATGCGCTTGCTCATCCTGAGTAACTCATTTATTTTGAATTTCACACAATTTTTTATAGTTCCTCCCTAAATTCATTTTATCGACTAAAATTTAAGCATGTTAAATAAGTTTTGATTAATATGCTTAGTAAACCAATTTATGAAAGTTTGCCCTATTTGTATTTAGCAATTGGCTATGGGCTTATTACTTTTGATCCTTCTTTTTTCACATCTATTTCAGGTGGTTTCTTTTTTCTTATTGGCGCACTTGTTTGGAATCTAAGATCTCACTTTCGACGCTCAGATCATGAATACGCAAGACAAAAAGATGATCACAATAAAATAATGTACGATTTAAAGCCCTTTGCTTGTTTTCTGACTGGAATATTAGTAGTTACTTGGATTGAAAATAAGATTGCTGCAGTCTTTGCATTTGTTTTATGTATTATGGCAGGTTGGATTTTGTTTCTACGATTAAGTAATCGCTATTCGAGAAAAAAGAAATTCAAAACACGTAACAATAACAAGTATTACAGTAAATAAATGACCAATAATCAATAAAAAGCATCCTAATGGATGCTTTTTTTATTTAGTTATTATTTATTAGCAGCTCTTTTATTTCTTCTTTAGCGCCTAATATATGTTGCTTTAAAAGTTGGCAAGCACTTTCAACGTTACCTGATTTACAAAAATCAATTAACTGTCTATGTTCTGGGCCTGCTTTTTTTATTCCGCCAGCCAATAATAAATGCATGCGAATATAGCGGTCAGAGTTTTTATTTAAGGTGTTTACAATATCAATTGTTTGCGGGCGATCGCTTCCTTTATATAAATAGGCGTGAAAGTGTGTATTTAAATCCGCCCAAATATTTGCACTATCTTCATGTTGCAATGCATCTTCTAGCTCTAATAAAATCTTTTCAGCTTGCTCAAAGTCTTCAGTAGTTAAATTTGGAATAGAACGTGCTAATAGGTCAGCTTCAAGCATGGCTCTTAGTTCAAATAACTCATCAACATGTTCTGCATTGAGCTCAGTTACAATCGCACCCTTATGGGCTTGAAACTTAACTAAACCTTCAGCTTCTAATTGTAATAATGCTTCTCGTACAGGAATTCGACTCACATCAAGATCTTCGGCTAAAGCAGCTTGACGTAATGGCTGACCAGATTTCACTTCACCTTTTAGTATTTTTTCTCGAATTGCATCTACAACAAATTCGGTTCGTGTTTTATATGCCAGAGCCATATTAATTCATTTCTTTATTTTTAATAATTATTACTCTAGTTTAACGTCTTGAAAAAAAAAGGCCACTCTATGAGCAGCCTTTTTAATTACATTGCTGAGTTTTGATAACAAATAGGTCTTAAAAAGCGATTAATCGCTTGAGAACCTACCGATGTACTACGTACATCTGTTGAAGAAGGGAAAGGTCCGCCATGCATCATTGCATCGCTTACTTCAACGCCTGTTGGCATTTGATTGAAAATCAAACGACCAACTTTATATGATAATGCTTCAATAAGATCTTCATTTTCATTAATTACATCAGTTGAACCATGAACTGAAGCCGTTAACTGACCGCCTAAAATATCAATTAACTGCGCAGCTTGATCTAAGTCTTTATAAGTTACAATTAATGAAGCTGGGCCAAAGACTTCATCGTGTAATTTAGCATTATTGATAAAAGCATCGGCAGAAGTAACAAATAAGTGTGTTGTCGCTTTTTTATCTTGCTCTTGACCTTTAGCAACCAAAGTTGCTTCTTTAGATATGTTTTCACAACCTGATTGGTATGCATTCAACATAGCTGGAGTCAGCATAACTTGCGCAGGACTAGATTGAATTTTATCAACTAATACACTTTCAAAAGTTGCTTTCTCAGCTTCACTTACTAACCATAAACCTGGATTTGTACAAAATTGACCACACCCCATATTCATTGAAGCGACAAACTCCTGTGCAACCGAATCTGCTTTCTCAGAAATCAAACCTGGTAATAACAGCTGTGGGTTTACAGCACCTAATTCACCGTAAAAAGGAATTGGCTCTTTACGCTGGTATATGCTTTCTTGTAATGCCATACCCACACGATAAGAACCCGTAAAACCAACCGCTTTAATTTTAGGGTTTTTAACTAATGAATGGCTGATCTCATATGCTTTGCTATGAATTAATGCAAATACACCTTTCGGCATAGCACAGTTATCAATCGCAATTTCAATTGCTTTAGCAACAATCTCACAAGTACCTGGGTGGGCTGAGTGAGATTTAAAAATTACCGGACAACCAGCAGCTAAAGCTGACGCAGTATCACCACCTGCAGTACTAAATGCTAATGGGAAATTACTTGCACCAAATACAGCGACTGGACCTAAAGGTAATTGTGATAATTTCATATCAGGGCGCGGCATAGGTGCGCGATCTGGCATAGCCGTATCATGTGCAATAATAGATGCATCTTTAATGATATTATTTGCAAACAATCTTAATTGATTAACCGTACGACCAAGCTCACCTTGAATTCTCGCTTGAGGTAAACCGGTTTCCAGTGGTGTACGTTCAACAAGTAATGTCTCAACTTTAACTAATTGCTCAGCAATTTCATTTAAAAAATCTGAACGCTGCTGTACTGTTTTTTTACGGTATGTAACAAAAGCTTGTTCAGCTAATAAACACGCTTGCTCCAATTGCTCAGAGCTACAGTTAGTAAAATCAGGTGCTAACTTAGTGTGTTCTGCTGCATTAATTGCATTAAAAGTAACTTCTGTATCAGCTTGCCATTGACCGCCAATAAAACATAAACCAGATAACATATTTATCTCCTAAACTAATTGAAAACCAAAGGCATACGGATCATCATCATCAATTGTGATTTGATTATTACCCGTAACTTGTGCCCATCCTTGAATTGAAGGCATAATTGCCGTAATTCCCTCTATCTCTGTTACACGTTCTACTCTTCCGACAAATTGACTGCCGATAATGCTTTCGTGAACAAAATCTTGTCCTTGCTCTAATAAACCTTTTGTATATAACTGCGCCATTCTTGCTGATGTACCTGTACCACATGGAGAGCGATCAATGGCTTTGTCACCATAAAAGACCGCATTAGCAGCAGACGAATCTGCTTTTTGAGGCTCGCCTGTCCATAAAACATGTGAAAGACCATTCACGCTTGGATCTTCAGGGTGAACACATTCAACTGCTTTTCCCGCAATTTCACGAATTAGGGGGCTGTATTTTAAAATTTGATCTGGAGTGAAGCTTTCTAATCCTGGATAATTTTCTTGTGGTTCTACAATCGCGTAAAAGTTACCACCATAAGCAATATCAAGTTTAATTTTACCAAGCTCAGGCACATCAATTTCGATATCTTGATGTGCTAAGTACGATGCAATATTATAAATTTTAACCCAATCAACTTTCTTACCTGTCATTTGGTATTCAACATTAATTTGACCTGCAGGCACATCAATAATTAACTTTCCTGGAACCTTACTATTTAATAATCCGCCCTCAAGCCCAGCGGTAATTGTACCGATAGTACCGTGGCCGCACATAGGTAAACAACCAGATGTTTCTATAAATAAAATTGAAGCATCAGCTTCCTCTGTACATGGAGGGTACAAAAAAGCACCTGACATCATATCGTGGCCACGAGGTTCAAACATTAATCCTTTACGGATCCAGTCATATTCCTTTAAGAAATGGCTTCGCTTTTCACTCATTGTTTCACCCTTCAGGTTTGGGTGACCTGAAGTTACTAATCTAACTGGATTGCCACAGGTATGAGCGTCAATACAAAAAAATGTTCCTTTGTTCATTTTATTACCTTTTATCAAACTAAATTTGATTAAGTAAACATCTCAGTAGCTTACATAATCAAATTAAAATGCCAGCTTGAGTTTACTCAAGCTGGCTATGGTCATTTAGGGATGACTGCTCCACGGGGAATTAAAATCCAAACTTAGAGAAATCTTTATTGAATTGCTTTGATACGCCTACCGAGTTTGGTTTCATTGCATTTCCCTAACAAATAATTAATAATAGTACATTGTATACAACACAAATTAATGTATATTGTATGCAATTACAACCTTTATTTGATATTTATTATGAAAAGTGACAATTCAAACTCGGAAACAGTTGCCGTCATAGGCGCTGGTATTATTGGTGTAACTGCAGCTTACAGATTACAGCGAGCTGGATTTCAAGTGACCTTGTTTGATAAAGAAGGTATTGCTCAAGGTTGCTCAAAAGGAAACGCAGGTCACTTTGCTACTGAGCAAGTTTTCCCGTTAGCTCAAAAATCACTTTTACCTCAAGTCCCTAAAATGCTTCTAGACCCATTAGGCCCTTTTTGTATTGCACCTCGTTATTTTCATAAAACAATACCTTGGTTTTTAAAGTTTATGAATAATATGAGATCTAAGCTGTTTAATGAAAATAAAGAAGCGCTGAAATCAATTAATGAAATTGCAATGGCATCATGGGACTCTTTAATAGCAGAAACAAGCCTACAATCACTATTTCATAAGCAAGGTAGCCTGTTAACTTTTGAATCAATTTCAAGCAAAAGTGCAATTAAAGTTCAACAAGAATACCAAGCTGAAGGCATTTCAGTTGAACTTTTAAACAAAACACAGCTTAATAAACTTGAACCTGGGATATCTGAAAACGTTACATGGGCGCTATTATTTACTGATGTAGCACACACCTGTTGCCCAGAAACACTTACAAAAGAAATTTATCTTAAAGCAAAAAGTATAGGTGTTGAATTTAAACAATGTGAAATATCAAAAATAGAATCTGATAATGTTCTTGTAACTATTACCTCTAAAGGCCAGGTTTATAAAACAGATAAAGCATTATTAGCAACTGGTGCACACAGTAAATCATTCTGTAAGCAATTGGGGTATAAAGTGCCATTAGATACAGAACGTGGCTATCACTATATGGTTGGAGCAGCTATGCAGCCTACCCGCCCTATCGTCTCTTATGAAAGAAAGTTTATCATGACCCCAATGAGAGATGGACTGCGTTTAGCTGGTACAGTAGAATTTGCAGGTTTAAACAAAGAAATGAATACAAAAAGAGCCGATGCACTACTTCCTTCCGGAAAAGCTATCTGGCCGAAAATTAATGATACTAAAACAGGAGAGTATCGTTGGATGGGTTTTAGGCCTAGCTTACCTGACTCAAAACCTGTCGTTGGCAGCTCACCGAGACATAACAATATATACTTTTCATTTGGGCATCAACATTTAGGGCTTACTTTAGCTGCAACTAATGCTGAACTGATAGCTGACTGTATATTAGGAAAAGAAACCGAAATCCCATTAACACCTTATTCTATTAGTAGATTTTAAAAATCTCAGAGTGTACCTTGCTGTTTCTATGTAGCGTGGAGATTAGTAGCAACTCGTTCTGATTGTTAAGCAAAACAAAGGAGCTCTTAGCTCCTTTTTTGATCTTTATTATCCACATATTGTGTGAGTTAAACGCAAAAAGCCCCATGAAAATGAGGCTTCTCTTTTGAGTCTTTACAGAATTAGTCTAATAAATCTAGAGCTTCAAGTCTTTCTTTTGTTAGAGTATATCTTGCACGGACATCATCAATTTGTTCTTGAGTCAATTTTTTACCAAGAGTTCGAAGTCCTCCATCGGCATCATTATGATGAATTCCCATAGCAAGCTTAAGGTATTCCATAAGCAAGGGTTGCGCATCAAGGTATGATATAGAATTCATAGCCTGAGAAATTTTGTTTGCCTCAGCCCACTCACCTTTTAAAACATGCTCTTGCATAGTAACACTCGCTTTTGGGAAGATAGTACCTACACCTGTAATGCCACCACATGCTCCAGCAAGCCCTGCATGTACAGTTACAGTGTCAACTCCTGCTAAGATTTTTAAATCTTTATTCTCTACCATCAGAGTTTCAATAGTTGAAACATCCGTAGTCGATATTTTAAGCGCCGTTACCTCAGTTAGAGCAGCAAGTCTTCTAAGAAGCTCTGTTGAAATTGCATGATATCCGGCTGCATCAGGATTGTTATAAGGCATAATTGTTACGCCAGCCTCTTTTGCAGCTGTTGCAGCAAGCGCATAGTACGCATATATTTCTTCATCAGAAGGTACTGCCTGAGTTTTTGGTGGCATTACCATAACGGTATCCACGCCAACGGTTGCTAGTCCTTGAACTATTTGGGCAATCTCTTCCTTAGTTTCTGCTGCAGCTCCACTGATCAATGGCACATTGTATTCTTTAGCAACCTCAGAAAGGGATTTAAGTAAAGAAAGGCGTTGTTCGTTACTCAGGTAGCTATTCTCTCCCAGAGTACCAGAAGCGACAAGTCCGCCCATTCTGCTTCCGCCCTTTCCTTGAGCTTTTAAAACAGCTGCAGCCTGTCTTTTTGTTTCATCAAAGTCAATTTCAAGAGCATCTGATTCTGACTCTTTGAACCATGTAAACACTGCCGGCATAACCGTATATCGCCAATCTGTACTATTTTTTTCCATCATATTACCTTTGGTTTTAAAATTATATCAATTACGTAATATGGTATACATTATACCATTTGATTAAATATTACCATTTAAATTACCTCAAGAAAAGGAGGAGACTTCATTCAAAGGGCTTAAGTTAACGAGCAATGATCCTTAGCCCCATTATTTTTATGTAAATTTCGGATATATTCAATCTCCATACTTTCATTCAAGCCTATTTCAGAAGTTTTTTTGCTAATGATATATTGCAAATAAATTTAAAAATCTATCAATCAACTATTATCAGAGTATTCACCAAAACTGAATCCTGTAGAACAAGCATGGCAATGGATTCATCAAAGGGAATTATCAAATCGTCCATTTAATTGTTATGAAAATATTGTTTATATCAATTCTATTAAGTTAGTGATCTAATATACTTTAGGGTAAATTTTCAAGAGGACAGCTTTATAGCTCCAGGCTAATCCTAAATACCTACATCCATGTAGACAAGGCACTTAATTGAGCAATAACTGGCTATTGGGATTGAAAGCACAGGTTATAGTTCCAGACTAAACCTAAGTACCTGCATCCATGCAGGCAACGCAGCGATTGAATATTTAGACCATTTTGATTGATCACATATTTATT